>DASVQA010000168.1:0-25132 GCA_036389375.1 Pyrinomonadaceae bacterium
GGCGCACAGGATGCTCAGGCGGCTGCGCGGGCGCTGGCACGAGGTCTTGACGGGCGTCGCCTTGTTGCGGGCCGAGACGAAGCAGTGCATCAACGCGCACGAACGCACGCGTGTGCGGTTTGCGCCGATGACGGATGCTGAGATCGAATGGTACGTTGCGACGGGCGAGCCGGCCGATAAGGCGGGCGCTTACGCCGTGCAGGGCCAGGGCGCGCTCTTTATCGAAGCGATTGAGGGCGACTACTGGAACGTCGTCGGCTTGCCTGTTCGCTTGGTTTATAAGTTGAGCGCGGAGATTTAACCGGCCGGCGCGGTGTCGAGTGCGGCGCGCGGAGCAAAGCAGAAACCGCGCAGCCACACGGAACAACACGAAGGAAAGCCCGCCGCTTTTTCGTGTTGTTGCCTGTGGCTGCGCGGTTTTTTGTCCGTCGCCGCCCGCGTGGGTTGCGCGCCCGCCGCTTTAGAGTAGCTTGTTGATGCGGGGCGCGAGTTGTTCGACGAGGTTGCCGGCGGGGTCGAGTCCGCCGATGGCGTTGACGATATTGCCTTCCTTATCAAGCACGACGATGGCCGGCAGTTGATTGCGCTCCACGCCCATACGCTTGAACAGTTCGCCGTCCGGGTCGCGCAGCACCGCTACCTTCAGCCCGTTGTGACGCGCGAAGTCGCGCAGTTGTCCGTCCGTCGCGTAGTTCTTCGACTTAGCCGATTCGGAATCCGTGCTGACCCAGTAGACGCGCACGTCCTTGGCGGCGTATTCGTCGGCGAGCTTCTGCACGCCCTGCACCTGCGTGCGCGAGAGCGGCAGCCAGGACGCGCCGAAGGCAAGCACGACCACGTCGCCGTGCAGCATGGCGGAGGAGACGCCGCCGCCGTCCACCGTACGCAGAGAGAAGTTGACGGGGCCCGCCTGCGCTTCCACCTTCGCGGGCGCAGCCGATTGCGCACCGAAGACGACAAGCGCGAGTGCCAGCGCCGACAACAGACGGGGGAGTTGCTTGAACATAAATTGCTCCTTCGTGCGCGTTCGCTAGAACCCGCTCAACCGGCGCACTGGACGGGGCGGGCGGCACGCCGGCAAAAATGCCTTCATGCCGATACTTTTGATGTACACAGCGAGTTAACAGTTGGACGAAACTCGGACGCTGGTTACGTCAGCCTGACCGCGCCGGCCGTTCGTCAGGCGGCGGCGCGTGGAAAATCTCTTCGTGCAACGCGCAATAATCGGCCCATGTGTCCATATCGCGCCGGACGTAAGGCGAGATGACCGGCACGCGCCGCAACTCTGCTCTATGACGGTCGAACAACGCGCGCAAGCCGCGTTCGGCGTCCAACTTCAGCAGTTCATCACGATAAGCGAGATCGACGAGGACGGGGTGGCCGCCGCGCCCCTCGTACTCCGGCACGACTAGGCGCGCGTCCCGCTCCGCCAGCACGCGCCCGATGATCTCCGGCGTGATGGCGGGCTGATCCGCCAGCGCCACCAAAACTGCGCGCGCCTCTGCCGGCAACTGCTCCACACCACGCGCGATGGAGACAGACATCTCGCTCCCCGCCGCTTCATTGACGGCGAAACGCAACGGCAGATGTGCCAGCGCGGCACGTACCTCTGGCCCGCGATGCCCGACAACGACCACGATCTGCTGGACGCCCGCCGCTCGCAAATTATCAACGCACGTCTCAATCACCGTCCGCGCCCCAAACGGCAACAGCGGCTTGAACGCGCCCATGCGCCGCGACTGTCCAGCCGCTAACAGGATGGCGGAAACTGTCAAAGCAAGTAGTCAGTAGCCAGTAGGTCTTTAGCGTGTGCGTCCTTCGCCCTTAGTCGCCAGCCAGCAACGTCAGCCATATTCTGCTACTGACTACTGGCTACCGGCTACTTTCCTTTGGCTACTTTCCTTTCAATTCTGCCAGCGCGCGCAGCACGTAGGGGCGGGCCATCTGCTTGCGCCAGTTCATCACGAAATCCGTGTTGTCGAGCGGGCGCGCTTTTCTATAACACGCCTCGGCCGCCGCCTGCATGCGTTCGTCGTCGAGCGGCCCGCCGATAAGTGCCTGCGCCGCCTCCGCCACCTCAATCGGCGCGGGCGCGATGCCGCCCAAGATGACCTTTGCGCCCTCGACCGTGCCGTCGGCCGCTGTGTCCAGCCTGATCGCCACGCCGAGCACGGGGAAATCGAACGAGCCGCGCCGCCGCAACTTCTTGTAAGTCGCGCGCCAACCATTACGCGCCGGCAGTTGTATGTCCACCAGCAACTCGTCCGGGCGCTTGTGCAGGTAGTTGATCCCGTCGTTGTTATACAGCCCGGCGGCATCCACCACGCGTTCGCCGAGCGTCGAAGCGAGCCGCACGCGCGCGCCCAACGCGACCATCAACGGCACAAGGTCGGACGACTGCACCGCCCAGCACTTGGCCGAACCGGGCGCGACCCAGCAGACATCGCCGTCCTTCTTCATGCAGAAGTTGATGCCCTTGCGCCACTCGTAATTCTGATCGTAGTAGTTGCAGCGCGTGTCCAGCAGCAGGTTTCCGCCAATCGTGCCCATGTTGCGCAACACGGGCGTCGAGATCGTCCGCGCGGCGGCCGCGACCATCGGGTAATCGCGGTTGATGATCTCGCTCTCGCACACGTCCGTCAACGACACGCCCGCGCCGATCCGCACGCCCATCTGACCGTCGCCGCTGATCTCATGCAACTCCGGCAAACGTGTCACGGAGATAACCGTCTGCGGCGTCTGCTGCCGCCGCTTCATGTTCGGATACAGATCCGTCCCGCCCGCGACGAACTGCCCTGCGGGGCCGGCCGCGCCCATCATCTTCACCGCGTCGCCCACCGTGCGCGGCACATAATAGGCGAACTTGGGTAATCGCATCATAAGTAGTAACCAGCCCTATCGATCGGTTCATTGTCTAGGCAATGATGAACGCTTAAGCCTTGACGGTTGATCTGCAAGCCTCGTTATCTTTTCCATCAACGCCGTGACCACTTGCATCAATTTTACGCTCTAGCAGGTCATGCTTATCTTGTTATGAATGCACCGCCACGCTCGGCATCTCTCGACCGTCGCCGCCTTCGGCGGGCGTGAGCACCTTGAGGGGCGCGGGCCATGCGACGGCGGGCACAGATTTCGGGCCGTAGCGCGGCTCTTGGCCCTGTGCTTTGGCCTTTAAGGCCGCGAGCACTTTTTCCGGCGTGATGGGCACTTCGTCTATGCGGACGCCGATGGCGTCGAAGACGGCGTTGGCGATGGCGGGCATGACGGGCAGGAGCGGCCCCTGTCCGACCTCTTTCGCGCCGAACGGCCCGTTCGGGTCGGCGTCTTCGACGAGATAGGTGACGACATCGCACATCTCAAGCGTCGTCGGGCTTTTGTATTCCAGCAGGCTGGGAAACTTGTGTACGACATTGCGGTTGGCGCGATAGATCATCTCTTCCATGAGCGCCTCGCCCAAGCCCATGTAAACGCCGCCTTCGACTTGACCCATGACGAGCATCGGATTGAGCGAACGCCCGATGTCGTGCCCGATCCAGATGCGCGGGACGGTGACGAAGCCCGTGGCCGGGTCAACGTCAACTTCCGCGACCGCCGCCGAGTAGCTGTAAGCCGGCGACGGGCCGACGCCCGCGCCTTTGAACTTGCCGGGCGAACGCGGCGGCGTGTATGAGCCGACCGTGCCGATTGTGCCGTACTTCGATTCCGCCAGCACGACCGCTTCCGCGAACGTCACGCCCACGTCCGGGTTTTCCACGTCGAACACGCGCCGCTCCGCGAACGCGAGATTCTCAATCGGTGCGCCGAGTTTCTCAGCGACCGCGATGCTCAACAGTTCGCGCGCCCGTTCGGCCGCTTGCAGCGCCGCGTTGCCGGTCATCAGCGTGACGCGGCTGGAATAGCTGCCGAGGTCAACAGGCGTCAGGTCTGTGTCCGCCGTGACGACGCGTATGTCGAACGGGTCTATGCCGAGCACTTCGGCCACGATGTAGGCGAGCACAGAGTCAGAGCCTTGCCCGATGTCGGTCGAGCCGCATTGCACGCGCACGCCGCCCTGCCGGTCAAGCCCAAGCTGCACGCCGCTGTGCGGCATGTTGTTCCAGTAGATAGGCAGCCCCGCGCCGCAGATGTAACTGCTGCACGCAAGTCCCAGCCCGCGCCCGTAAGGCAGCTTGCGATACCTATTCTTCCAGTCCGAGCCGGCCACCACTTTCTCGATGCACTGGCCCAGCCCCATGCTGCCGATGCGCAGGTAGTTCGCCGTGACGGTGTCCGGTTTGACCAGATGCCGCAGACGCATCTCGGCCGGGTCGAGCCCAAGTTCGGCGGCGATCTTGTCGAGGTGGACTTCGAGCGCGTGGCGCGGTTGCGGCGTGCCGTGCCCGCGTTTGGGGCCGCAGGGCGGCTTGTTGGTGAAGGCGCGCAAACCCCGAAAACGATAGCGCGGCACTTCGTAGGTGACGGTTTGCAGCGCGCCCGTGTAGAACGTCGAGGCCACGCCGTAAGAGCCGTATGCGCCGCCGTCGAGGAAGGATTGAAAGTCCATCGCCGTGATCGCGCCGTCGCGCTTGACGCCCGTTTTGATCTTCATCAGGACGGGATGCCGCCCGCGATGGCAGTAGAAAACCTCCTCGCGCGTCAAAGAGATTTTCACGGGCCGGCCCGTCAGCATCGAGAGCTTGCAGACGGCAACCTCGTGGTTGAACGGGTCGCTCTTGCCGCCGAAGCCGCCACCGTTCGGCGTGGCGATAACGCGAATGTGCGCGGCGGCGAGACCCAAGACTTTGGCGAGCGCACGGTGGACGTAGTGCGGCGTCTGCGTGGACGACCAGAGCGTGATCTTGCCGTCCGCATCGTAGTGCGCAAGGGCCGCGTGCTGCTCCATCGGCAGGTGCGTGTTGCCTTCGTAGAAGATGATGTCTTCGCGGACGAGGTCGGCGGCTTTGAAACCTTCGTCGAGATCGCCGAACTCAAGATGCACTTGCTTGTGGACGTTCGCGCCGTCGCCGTAATCGTGTATGCGCGGCTCGTCCACCATGATGGCCTCTTCGATGTTCGTGATCGTTTGCAGCCGTTCGTATTCGACCTCGATCAGATTGATCGCGGCAAAGGCCGTGTCCTCGTCAATCGCGGCGACGGCCGCAACCGGGTCGCCGATAAAGCGCACCTTGTCAATGCAGAGCGTGTGTTCGTCCTGCGAGACGGGCAGGATGCCGTAAGGGATCGGCAAATCACGGCCCGTGATGACAGCATAGACGCCGGGCAAAGCCTGCGCTTTCGACGTGTCAATGCGTTTGATGAGCGCGTGCGGTTCGTGCGAGCGCAAGAGTTTCGCGTAGAGCATGCGCGGCAGCACGATGTCGTCGGCAAACTTCGTCTGCCCCGTACACTTCGCGCGCGCGTCCACCTTGCGGAAGGGTTTGCCCACGACTTGAAACGGCCCCGCGTCGCGCCCCTTGCCGCGCTGGCCGCCGCCGTTTGATCCGTTACTTGTGCCCATAAATGCTTTCTGCGGGAAGCTCCGCGGCGCGCCCGCGCAGCTTCGCGGCGGCGAGTTCGACCGCTTCGTAGATTTTAATGTAGCCGGTGCAGCGACAGAGATTGCCGCTCAAAGCTTCTTTGATCTCATCGCGCGTCGGGTCGGGCTTGTGCGCGAGCAGTTCTTTCGCCACGAGCATGAAGCCGGGCGTGCAGTAGCCGCACTGCGCCGCGCCCGTGTCAGCGAAAGTCTCCTGCAAAGGATGCAAACCTTCGGCCGTCGCCATGCCTTCGACCGTCTCGACGCTGCGCCCCTCTGCGTCCAGCCCGAGCATCAGGCACGAGAGGATCGAGCGCCCGTCCACCAGCACGGCGCACGTGCCGCACTCGCCCAACTCGCAGCCGTGCTTCGTGCCCGTCAGGTTCAAATCTTCGCGCAACACTTCGAGCAAGGTCTTGTGCGGCGCAAAGGCCACCTCGCATGGCTCGCCGTTCAAGGTGAATTCGATATGCGCCTTCTGTTTCGTGCGTTCTGACATCAGGGAGATTTTAGCTGATGAGAGGGGCGGGCCTGAAACGCCGGTCGGGCGCGCGGGCGCTTGACTATTTAACTTTTGAATAACAGAGCGAGTCGCGCGGTTCATCGCTTATGTTCGGATGAAGCGACCAGCGCCTGAGCACGCCTTCGCGCGTGAGTCCGGCCTTTTCCAGCACGCGCGCCGAAGCGAGATTGTCCACGTCGCAAACCGCCCAGACGCGGAAGACGCCGGGCTGCGCGAGCGCCAACTCGACAAATGCGCGGACGGCTTGGGTCATCAAGCCGCGCCCCCAGTAAGGGCGCGCGAGCACGTAGCCGAGACCGGCGCGATAAGGGCCGGGATGCACGGCGATCATGCCGATGATCCGGTCGTCGCCTTTGAGCGTCAGCGCCCAGAATAAGTCCGCGCCGGCCGCGCGGCGCTGCAAGCCCTCGCGCATGAACGCTTCGGCGTCCGCGAGCGACCTGTGCGGTCGCCACGTCAGGTAGCGCACCACCTCCGGGTCTGTGCCGTAGGTTTCGTGAATCGTGCGCGCGTCGGCGACGACGGGCGGGCGGATCAGCAGGCGCGGCGTTTCGATGAGTTCGGGAAATTGCACGGCGGTTGCCCTCAGCGCGCTTAGAGCGCTCAAGGCAGCTTGAGCGCGCCTGTGTTCCTGTTTAACGGCCCTGTGCCCCTGTGCTTGTTGAGGACAATGTTATCGATCAGGCGCGTCTGGCCGATGCGCGCGGCGACGGCAATGAGGACGGTGCGGTCGTCGAGTTTGTCCAGGCGTTCGAGCGTGTCGGCATCGGTGATGCTGACGTATTCGAGGCGGGCGCGCGGCTCGGTCTCGATCTCCGCGCGGACGCCTTCGGCGATCCGGCGTGCAGAGCGTTCGCCGCTCAGATAGGCCGCTTCGGCGCGCGAGAGCGCGCGATAGAGGATCGTGGCGGCGCGGCGGTCGTCGCTCGTCAGGTAAGCGTTGCGCGAAGAGAGCGCGAGACCCGATTCTTCGCGCACGGTCGGGAGCACGACGATCTCGGTCTCAAACGCGAGGTCGCGCACGAGGCGACGGACGACGAGCGTCTGCTGCGCGTCCTTCTGGCCGAAGTAGGCGAAGTCCGGGCGGACGATGTTGAAGAGGACGGCGAGCACGGTGGCCACGCCGCGAAAATGACCGGGGCGGGCCGCGCCTTCGAGTTGTTCGGACAAGCCCTCGACCGTGATGTAGGTGGCGAAGCCTTTGGGATAAATCTCTTCGGGCGGCGGCGCGAAGATGTAATCGACGTTATAGTCGGCGAGGATGGTTGTGTCTTTGGTCAGGTCGCGCGGGTAGCGTTCAAAATCTTCGCCGGGCGCGAACTGCGTGGGGTTGACGAAAATGGAGACGACCACCACGTCGCACATGCGCCGGGCCTCACGAATAAGGCTCAAGTGCCCCTCGTGCAGCGCGCCCATGGTCGGCACAAGCCCGATTGATCTGTCCTGCTCGCGTCGCACCTTACGCGCGACCGAACTCATCCGCTGGCGGCGGTTGATGATCTCCATAAAAAGTAGTCAGTAGTCAGCAGTCAGTAGCCAGTAGCAAAGCAGACGAGCGGTGTGCGCTCTCATGCTGGCTACTGGCTACTGGCTACTGACTACTGCTTTTCCACTCCTGCGTCGTCGCCGGTGGCGGTCAGTTCCGTGTGTAGCTCGGCGGCCGCGTCGGCGGGCAGCGGATAAGATTCGTGCGTGCCGGGATAAGCGCCGGAGCGCACGTCGTCGGCAAAGCGCGCGATGGCGTCGTTCATGGCGGCGCGCAGGTCTGCGTACTGGCGCACGAAGCGCGGGCGCGTCGGGCTGAACGAGAAGCCGACGAGATCGTGTATGACGAGAATCTGCGCGTCGCAATGCTCGCCTGCGCCGATGCCGATGGTCGGGATGGCGACGGCCGCCGTCACGAGTTTTGCGATCTCGCGCGGGACGACTTCGAGCACGATGGCAAACGCGCCCGCCGCTTCGAGCGCGCGCGCATCGGCGACAAGGTTGCGCGCCGCTTCCGCCGTCTTGCCTTGCAGCCGAAATCCGCCCAGCCGGTTGACCGATTGCGGCGTCAGCCCGATATGCCCCATCACCGGAATCTCTTCCGCGACGAGCCGCGCGACCAACTCCGCGCGGTTGCGCCCGCCTTCCAGTTTGACGGCTTCCGCGCCGCCCTCTTTGACGAGGCGCAGGGCGGCCCGCACGGCGTCGTCCGCGCCTGTGTGGTACGAGCCGTAAGGCATGTCGGCAACTAAGAGCGCGCGTTGGACGCCGCGCCGGACGGCGCGCGTGTGCAAGACCATCTCGTCGAGCGTGACGGGCACGGTTGTGTCGTAGCCGAGCACGACGTTGCCCAGAGAATCGCCGACGAGGATGATGTCCGTGCCCGCCTCGTCCACGATGCGCCCGGTCGGATAGTCGTAAGCCGTCAGGCAGACGAGGCGCTCGCCGCGTTCCTTCGTCGCGCGCACGGCCGGCACGGTCACCTTTTCCGGGCGCTGCTGTTTGAGATAGACCATTGGGGTTTGCAACTCGTGCAGACGGATTTCAGGGAGCGGCGAGGATTATAGGGAAGTGGCGCGGGAACGACAAGGCTTTTGCGCTCAAGCCCCAGCCCGCGCAGTCTTTGGCGGCAACTGTTTCTGATCAAGTTGAAAGCGTCAGCGCAGGTTCTCGCGCTGGTCGGCTTCGTGCTGCGCCAGCGCGGTTGATTATGTCAGCCATATATTTTCGCCTGCTGTGCCAATCTTACTGTAAGCAGGAAAAAGCGGGCGAGGCTATTTCCTCGTCTATGGTCGCCACAGTTGCACGCTCGAAGCATCGGGCACGTGCGCTAAGAGTTCCTGCACGGTCTGTTTGAGGACTGGGTGCGTGGCGTCGGGCGCGAGTTCGGCGAGGGGCGTCAAGACGAAGCGGCGCAGGTGCAGGCGCGGGTGCGGGAGCGTGAGCAGGGGCGACGCTTGCTGCACGTCGCGGTAGAGCAGCAGGTCTAGGTCAATCGTGCGCGGCCCCTTCGGCGCATCGCGGCGGCGACCGAGCGCGTACTCGATGCGGAGCAGACGTGCGAGCACCTGTTCGGGCGAGAAGGGCGTATCGCCGCGCAGTTCCGCCACCATGTTGAGGAACGGCGGCTGGTCGAGCACGTCCACCGGCTCGGTCTCGTAGATGGCCGACAGACGCGAGACGCACAAGCCCGCCGCCAGCAGCCCGCGCACGGCGAGCAGCAGATGCGCGACGCGGTCGCCCAAATTCGAGCCAAGCCCGACGTAGAGTTTTGTGTGTGGCATGACGAGCGTGGACGTGTAGTATAGCCGCTGCCGTTGAAAGATTAAATGATGACCCGACGGACGCAGACGCAAACACGGCCGCTCGCGCTGACGCAACTCGGCGCGCTCGTCTGGTTGAAGTGGCGGCTGTTTCGCAACGCGGTCAGGACGCGGCGCGGGGCGGGCAATCGCGCGGCCTCAATCGTTGTCGGCCTCGTGCTCTTATTGATCGCGCTCGTCGGTGCGCTCAAACTCGGTTTCGTCGTCTACGCGCTCGGCGTGGGCGGGCAGACGGCGCAGACGTTGCAACAGCAGGCGGCTGCGGCCGGCATGAACCTGACGCTCTCGTTCATACTCTTCGGCACGGTCTCTTTCATCTATATGCTGTGGGCGACCGTGCCCTTGAGTCTCGGCGGCGGCGGGCAGTTTACGCCGGGCCGGCTGCTGCTCTACCCCGTCAGCCTACGCCAACTCTTCGCGCTCGACCTGTTGAGCGAACTGACGAGCACCGCCTCAATCTTCGCCGTGCCGGCCGTGCTGGCGATGGCCGTCGGCGTGGGGCTGGCGCGTGGGCGCGTGGGCGCGGCGCTCTGCGTGGCGGCGGGCGCATGCGCGTTCGGCATCGGGCTGGCGAAACTGTTGGCCACGAGCGTCGGCACGCTGATGCAGACCAAGCGTGCGCGCGGCGAGATGTTGCTCGCCGGCGTGGGCGCGCTGGTTGCGTTTACGGGCGTGTTGTTCGGGCAGGGCGCACAGATGTTCGCGCGGCAACACAGCTTTCCGGCCGCCCTGCGCTGGACGCCGCCCGGCGCGTTCGCCAGTGCGCTCGCCGACGGGCTGCGCCCCGACGGCGCACACGCTTACTGGCGCTCGCTCGCCATTCTCTGCACCGCCGCCGCGCTCGTCACCTTCATCACCTACGCCGTCGCGCGCCGCGCGGTGCTCGGTGCAGGCGGCGCGCTCAGACAACGTGCCGTCCGTCCGACGACGAAACCAAACAGCAACGGCCTCGTCGGCGAGTTGCCCGGCTGGGAGTTGCCGTTCGTGTCAACTGAGCTGGCGACCATGCTGGCCAAAGAGTTGCGCTATGCGGGCCGCAACGCGCAGTTGCGCGTGATGGGTTTGATGCCGCTCGTCATGACGCTTTCGTTCAAGCTGATGAACACGCGCAAGGGGACGGCCGGCGTGGGTGGGCTGTTCGATAGCCCGTACTTTGCCGGCAGCCGGGCAGCGACCAGCGTCTTCTACGTCTTCATGATCATGTCGGCGCTCTTTTGCAACCAGTTCGGGTTTGACGGCGCAGGCCTGCGCACACTGATCCTCGCGCCCATCCCGCGCCGCACGATCTTGGCCGGCAAAAACTGTGCGCTGCTGGTCGTCGCGTTCGTCTGCGCCATCGCCGTGCTGGGCTTCAACGAACTGCTGTTCCGCGATCTGACCCCGCAGGCGCTCGCCTTCGCCGCGCTCTGCTTCATCCTGTTCGCGGCCGAGTTCGTCATCGTCGGCAACTGGCTCTCCGTACGTTACCCGAAGCGGTTGGAGTTCGGCAAGCGCATGAACACGTCAGGCATGGCCAGCCTGCTGCTGATGCCGCTCCTTGTCACGGTCTTTGTGCCGCCCGCGCTCGCCGTCTATGCGGGCTACCGCGCGCAGAGTCTCATGGTCGAGTATGTTATACTGACGCTGTTCGCGTTAGCGGCGGTCGCGTTATATCTGCTGCGTCTCGGCGCACAGGCACGGGCGTTTACGCGCCGCGAGCTTGCCATACTTGATGCGGTCGCCGGGCGCGACGAATGAACGACCGTCCGTCGTTTGGGCAGCAACGAACAACGAACGACGGGCGGCGGACAGTTTTAATATTTTGATTCCAGCGATGTGCGGCCCCTTGCGGCGCGCATCCGGGCGGGCAATAGCGGCCCCGTCCAGACACAAATGGCGCGCAGAAAGTTTCGTAGCAACCAGCGGCACGAGCCTGTCACGGAACGCTCTTTTCAAGAGTACGTTTTCAACCTGCCCGCACCGCAGACCTCACGCACCGAACTGCTGCGGCTCGTGCGCGGCGGCGAAGACACCTACCTCGAACTCAAGGTCAAACTCTCCAATCTGGAAAAGATCGCGCAGGAAGTTTGTGCGCTGGCCAATACGGCGGGCGGCTTCATTATCTTCGGCGTCAGCGATCAGTTGCGCGTCGAAGGCGTGGACGACGCCGAGGCGGTGCGCGAAGAGTTGGTGCGTCTGTGCCGCGAACAGATCGTGCCGCCGCTCGTGCCATACATTGATCTCATCGCGTTCGACAACGGCCGCCGCGTCGTCGCGCTCGACGTGGAAGGTAAGCGCCGGCCCTACCAGACGCGCGACGGGCGCTATTTCATACGCGTGGGCGCGGAGAAGCGCGAGGCTTCGCGCGAAGAGTTGTCGGCGCTCCTTGACGAAGCGCGCCCGCTGCGTTACGAGAACGTGGTCGTCGTGGGCGCGTCGGAGGCCGACGTGGACGAGGCGCACCTGTGGAGTTTCGTGCGCGAGTTCGCGGGCGATGCGTTCAACGAGGAGTTGACGGGCGGCTACCCGACCGGCGAAGTCTTAAAGCGCGACCTGCTGCTCGCCGCCGGGCAGATGGGCGAAACCACTCCGACCGTCGCCGGGATGTTGCTGTTCGGGCGCGACGCGCGCGTGGCTGAACTGCTGCCGCGCTCGACCATCACGGCCGTGCGTTATGCCGGCGACACGGTGCAAGCGCCTGAAGTCGAACGCGCGCAACTCGTCGGCAACCTGCACACGCTCTACGAATCGGCGCTGCGCTTTGTCCGCCGCTACTGCGACCTGTGGGACGCGCGCCCGCGCCGTCTGCTGGCCGCAGAGAGCACGATGGACGAGCCGGTGGCCGCGCGCGCCAACTATCAACGCGGCGCGCTCGCAGAGGCCATCGCTAACGCGCTCGTCCACCGCGACCTCGCGCTGCGCGACACGCCGACGCGGCTGCACGTCTTTGACCGCGCCATCGAGATCATAAACGCGCGGCGCACGGTCGGCTTCATGCCCGCCGCACAGCGCGCCATACGTTACGGCGTACCCCAGCGCATCAACCCGCAGACGCATGCCCTCTTCGCCAGTCCCGCCTATGGTTTAGACCTCGCGCCGGGCGGGCTGCCCATGCTCCTGCGTCAAGCGCGCCTCTTCTCCGCCCGCCGCCCCGACATCAACGCCACCAACGACGAGTTTCGCGTGCGCCTCTACGGCATCTGAAAAGCAGTGCCAAGTGACAACTGACGAGTGATGAAAAAAAGGGCCGGAGTAAAACTCCGGCCCTTTTGGCTTATTACTTGTCACTCGCCACTCGCCACTCGTCACTGTTTTGGCGCGTTGTAGAAGCGGCGGTGCTGGATGTCGTAGATGCCTTCTTCGTATGTGCCGTCGCCGTCGGCGTCTACTTTGACGACGATCTTGTGCTGCTTGCCGTCGCGCTTGTCGCCGGGGTTGTAGCCGAGGCTGTACTGGTTGCGCATGAGCGCGTTGATCGAACTGAGCGCGCTCGGCAGTTCGCCCTCAAAGGTGACGGGGAAGTATGCGCCGCCGCTCTCTTTGGCGAAGGTCTGAAGTTGGTTTTGCGCCTGATAGAGCGTCATGCGACCGGGGAAGCCGTCCATCGAATCGGTTGCGCCGAGCCGGTCGGCGTATTTCTTCATGAAGAGATTGCCCGTGCCGATGATGTAGATCGGGATGCCGGAGTTCTGCACGATCTTGCGCGCCTGATCCAGATTGATCTTGCTGAAGGTGTCAAGCCCCGAAGAGATCAGGAAGACGGCGCGGCGGCGACCTTCGACGCTGACGAGGCCGGCGTAGTCCGTCGTCTCCTGCTTCGCGTCTTCGAGCACGACCGAATCGGCGCGCCCGCCCACGAGCGTCAGCTTGAGCGCGTCAAACAGGTTCGCTTCGCGGAACGCGGGCCAGTTGCGCGAGAGCAGCGTGACGACCTGATTGATGCGGGCCGGGTCGTTCGTGAAATCGGTCAGGGGCGTGGCGCGCATGTCGTAAGCGACGACGGAGATGTAATCGCCCCGGCTGACGGCGTCGCGCATGAAGAGGACGGCCGGCAGAATGACCTCGCGGCGACCATCATCAAAGCCGCCGCTCCCATAGAAACCGAGGATGGCGGAAATCTGGCTGAACTCCATGACGACCGCGACGTTCAGCTTCGCTTCCGGCGTGCCGAAGAAAGTGATCTCCTGCTTGACGCCGTCCTCGAAGATGGCGAAGTTCTCGCGCTTCAAACCCGTTACCAACTGCTTCGTCTTTTTGTTGACGACCGTCGTCTCGACGCTGACCAGATTGGTTGCGACCCTGACGACTTCAGCGTCCTGCGGCTTATTGACGATGTCGGGCGGCAGCGGCTCCTGTGTGTCGTCCTTCTTCTCTTCGCCGGGGCGCGAGTTCTTCTTCTGCGGGGTGGTCGGCGGTTGGCGGCGCGATTGGGCGACGACTGAGGCGCGAAGCGGGGCAATACCGACCAACAAGGCACAGACGACCGTGAGGACGAGGAGACGACGGACGAGCAAACTTCTCATGACGCTTAAGAACCTCTTTTTCGCCGGGCGGGCCGGCACGCTTGCAAACGGATGCCTCAATAGTAAGGCGCGGCTTGGGTGCGGTCAAGAATATGATGCGGGGCGCAGGGGAATCGTTGTGAGACGGGGCGCGTATGCAGGCGCTCAGGCAGTTAAGCGGACAGGCAAAACAGCCGGTTGCGGCTTGCGCGCGCAAAGCGCACGGGCCCGCTGCAACCGGCTGTCTGGTTTTAACTGCTCTTAACGGTCTTACTGCGATTCGTCGGTCACGGCCTCAGGCTCGACCGTCACATCGTAAGCGCCGGAGTTGTCGCTCAGTTCGCCTTCGTTAACGCCGAGAAAGAGTATGCCGTCGCGTTGCGCGACGAACTCGCGGCTCGCGCCGATGAAGATAAAGTCGTTGTTGTCGTCGCCGATGACGGCGATGAGGCCGCCGGTCGGATCATCCGGCATCAGCTTGTTGTTATCCACCACGCGCGGCAGACCCGTCGGCGTGGACATCACGCCGTTGCCGAGCGAGACGCGTCCCGAAGCCGTGATACGGATGCGCTGCCCGCGCCGCACCGTGAAGCCGCTGCTCGTCCAACCGTTCGCCGTGTTGTCGGCGGTGACGCGCACGCGGATCGGGAAGAAGGCAGGCGCACCGCCGGGCTGCGTCGTGTTTGTGCGCCCCGTGTTCGTGGGCTGCGTGGTGCGCGGGATGGGCGTCGGCGTGGGCCGGCTGACGGGCGGCGCGCTCGTCTCGTTGTTGCCTGTGTCCGCGCTGCGGTCGGTGCTGCTGCTGCCGCCGATCACGTCGTTGATGCCGGCCGCGCCCGTGCCGCCCGTCGTGGTGCTGCCAAGCGCGCTATCGAACTCGATGGTGTCCACGTCCTCCATGTAGAGCGTGATGCGGCTGCGCCGACCGCGCGCACCGTTGCCGATGAGGACGGTGAACTGCTGATCCTTGAAGGCGATGATCTGGCCGCGTATGACCGTGCCATCGCGCAGGCGGATCGTGTCGGCGAGCGCGGACGCCGTGAGCGCGAGCGTGAGCGCGGCTGCAAGCAGCGGCATGGCGAATCTCTGGTGCGGCATATTTAACCCCTCCCGGTGGCGGCTCTCAGGACGAAACGAGACTAGCGGACGTTTACCAAACCGGACAGGTTTTGGCAAGCGGGAGAGCGGCGATGCTGAGACGAATGATGTAGCGCAGACGCCGACAGGTTGCCCGCGAATTGTGTCGGGAGAGCAGACAGGCGAAGCAACTCAGCGGTGCAACTGGTCAAGCACCAGCACACGCAAGTCCGTGACACGTTGCCGGGCAGCATCGTTAGTGAGAAACGCCTCGCAGCCGGCTTGCAGCGCGGTGGCGATTTGCAGGGCGTCCGGGTTGTGCGTAGGCGATAGCGGGCGCGCAAGCCGGCAGCACTGGCGGCGCTGCGGCTCAAGGAAGATGAACACGCCGCGGCCGGCTCTGTCGCCCGGCCGCCGGGCTGAGACGCGCGCAAGCGAAATACGGTAGACCCGGCCGGGTCTACCGTATGCGCGCAAAAGTTCTCGTCTATCGTCGCGCGGCGCGACGATAAGCGCCGCCGATTTGCGCCAGCGTCGTGGCCGTCGAGCGCGAACGTTTAGGGCGTGGTAGTGGTCGGCACCATGCCGGGCGGAACCATCGGCCCGGCCATGACGCGGAAGATGATGCCGAGGATAATGAGCACCGTCCAGATAAGCATCAAGTTCCTGATGTTGAAGCGGCTCGAATTCATCCAGCCCCAGATGAAGGTGTAGAGACCGCAGATCAGTCCCAGAATACCTTTCAGCGCGCCTTCGTTTTGGAACAACTTGATCAGCACAATGATGAAGATGATGAGACTGCCCAGATTCATCACCAGCGCCAGCAGTTGAAAAGCGTTCATCTTGTTTCAGCCTCCAGTTTAGGTTTAGTGGTAGATGTGGATTGGGGGCAGGCTAGCCGCGCGCAAGGCGCAGCATCGCCTCAGGCGCAAAGAGCAGACGCGCCAGCCAGTATGCGATCAGCCCGACGGTCAGCACGGCCGTCAGACCCGTGCGTCGTTCGACGGCGGCCACGCAGTTGACGAGCGCGGCGCGCGGGCGTGCGGGCAGCAGACTCGCGCCGACGAACAATAAGAGTGCAACGAGCAGCAGGGGCGCGTAAGCGTGTATGGCGAGCGCCGCGCGCCAGTCGCCGCCGACGAGCGCAAGGGTCGCGCGCGACAGACCGCAGCCGGGACAGGCCACGCCGAACGCGTGCGCGAATGGACACGGCCACGCCGGCAAGCCCAAACGCACGAGCAGGGCTTGAGCGCCAGCGGCGACGCAGATGGCGAGGGCGAGACTCCGGCGTTGCAAGAGGCGCGCGAGGGTGGGGGAGAATAGTGTGCGATCCGCCATCAGGTTGTGTTGTCTGGGTGCTTGCGCTCGCGGGGCAACGCCGCTTGTGGGCGCGCGGGCGCAAAAAGTGTCTGCAAGTGTCTGTTAGAGCAAATGCGCGACGCACATTACTACAAGCCGCGATTCGTGACAAGACAATTTGCTTCAAAGAGAGTTGGTCGCTGCGGCCGGGAAGGCGGCGCTGAGCCAATCGTTGACGACGCAGTCGAGGACGAGGTGGACGCGATCCGTCGCGCCTCTGTTGGCGACGCGGTGCGGCAGATTGAAATTCAAGTACCAGCTTTGGCCTTCGTTGAGCACAAGCCGCCGGCCGTTCAGGTAGAACTCGACCGCCGGGTTGGTGCGTACGGGGATGTGCAGCCGCACCTCGCCGTCGTCGTAGCTGAGATTGAGGTCTTTGTGTTCGCGTATGACCGAACCGGCGGCGAGCTTCAACAGCCGGACGGATTGCAGCGGACAGGCGAAGGACTGCAACACGGCGCTTATGTGCGGGCAGCGCGCAAGCAGCGGCGTGTCGGCGAAGGCGGCTTGCGCGGTCGGGTCGGGATAAATCTGCCCGGCGACGCCGCCGACCGAGCGGAGCGCGGCGGCGCTCCACACGCCTTCGTAATAGCGCGTGTTAAAGTGCGGCGTCCAATCGGCCGGCGCTAGGGCGTCGAGGTCGGCCTGAAGCGGGCGCGCGTCGAAGTTGAAAGGTAGGCGGAGACTGTCGAGCATAGTTTTGCGTGTCGGCGCGCGCGCGGGCGAAACGCTTGCAGCGCGCGGGCTGCGAGTATAATCAGCGGGCCGTTTATGACCAACCAGTGGGCGCAAAATTTTCATCAACCAGAGGGTCGGGGCTGACCGTATGGATAAAGGTTCTTTGCAGGGCTGGATGCCGGTTCGGCTACGCTGGCAAGATGCGCGGCCCTTGCTGGACTGGTGCTACATGGGCGACGAACGTTTCACCGAACCGTTCTTCGACCAGACCGTCCAGCGCCTCGTGCGCCATCCCTTCAATCAACTCTTCTGCCGCCAGACGCCGCTCGAAGCGCTCGCCGGTCTGCACGCGCGCGAACCGGGTCTGGCCCCGACCGGCTTCATCTTTCACATGTCGCGCTGCGGCTCGACGCTCATCTCGCAGATGCTCGCCGCACTGCCGCGCAACATCGTCATCTCGGAAGCCGGGCCGATTGATGCGATCTTACGCGCCCGCTTGCACGCACCCAACGTGACGGACGACGAGCGCCAACGCTGGCTGCAATTGATCGTGAGTGCCCTTGGCCGGCCGCGACGCACGACAGCGACGCACTACTTCATCAAATTCGATTGCTGGCACACGCTCGATCTGCCGCTCATCGCGCGCGCCTTCCCCGGCGTGCCCTGGGTCTTCGTGTTCCGCGAGCCGGTCGAGGTCATCGTCTCGCACCTGCGGCGCAGAGGCGCGCACACGCTCCCCTGGGTCGTCGAGCCGCAACTGTTCGGGCTGGACATGGAGACGAGTGTGCAACTGCCGCCGGAAGAATATTGTGCCCGCGTGCTCGCCGCGATCTGCCGCGCCGCGCTCACGCACTATCGCGCCGCCGACGCATTGCTGCTCGACTATCGCCAACTGCCCGCCGCCATCGAGTCGCACCTCTTGCCTCACTACCGCGTCGCTTACACGGCCGACGAGCGCCACTTGCTGCGCCGCGCGGCGCAGTTCGACGCCAAGAATCCGGCGCTCGAATTTGCCGACGACGCCGCCGCCAAACAGCACGCCGCCACCGATGCTGCCCGCAGCGCGGCCGAACGCTGGCTCGGTCAACTCTACCGCCAACTGCAAACACTAGCGCCCGCTCCGGTGCTAGATGATGCCTGCTTTCAACTCCTCGATGATGTTGTCAACAATGCGCAATGAGAGCGCCGAGATGGTGAGCGAAGGGTTGACGCCGAGTGCGGTCGGGATGATCGCGCCGTCGGCGACGTAGAGACCCTTGTAGAAGGGGCGCGCGCCGTCGAGCGACGCATCGAACACGTGCCCGAACTCGTCCACTACGCCGTCGGCCGCCGCTTTGGCCATGCGGCAACCGCCCAGCGGGTGACTGAGCGCGATGGACTTTGCGCCTGCTGCCTGCGCCGTGTCGGTCAGGAAAGGGTTGTAGAACTCCTCCTGCGAAGTTGCCGGCCGCAGTTTCAAGGCGAGCCGCTTGAGCGAGTCGTTGATCTTTGTGTAGATCGGATCGTTCCAGAACTCCAAGCCGTCGGTGCGCCTGAGCCGAAGCGGCGTCTCGCCCGCTTGGCCGAGCCGAAACTGTCCGACCGAGGCGTCGCGCCCCATCGCCACGACGCACATGAAATTCGAGATGCGTTCCTCTTCCGACTTGTAAAAGTCTGCGCGCACAAGGTTGTTGCGCCAGATTTCTTTAATGAGTTGCGGCACGCGCTTCTTCACGTAGCGCAAGACGGCGCGCACGAGGAAACCCCCGCCGCCGCCATTCTGCACGAGCGTCTTCATGAGCGGCAGCCCCTCGCCGAAGACGGGCGCGAACGCGGGCGGGATGCCCTGATCTTCGAGCGTGTGAAAAAACGTTGGGTCAGGCGCATTGGGCGCGCTTTCCGGCCCAGTGCCGGGCTGCTCTGTGTTGAAGTGCGCGAAGGAAGAGGTGACGGGGCCGCGGATCAGGCTGGCGCGCTTGTCGGTCTTGTCTAGAAACGCAAGGTAATCGCCGTTGGTCGAGAAGCCAAAGCCCACACGCTCGCTCAGGTTCGGCAGCGTGCCGCGCGCCTTCGAGCGCAGCAGCAGTTCGTTCGTGCCGAGACAACCGGCGGCGACGATGACAATGTCGGCGGTCACGCGCTGCTCCGTGTAGCTGGACGGATCGGCCGCGTCGCGCTTGCGATAACGCACCTCGTAGCCGCCCCCGGGTAGCGCTGCGATCACATCCACCTCAGCGAGCGCCTCTAGCTTGAGGTTGTCGAAGTCCGGCGGATCGTCGTCGCCGCCGGGCAGGCCCACCGGCTGACTTGGTGGCTTGTAACGTTTGGGCCGGCCCAAGATCGCACGCATCAGTTGCTTGTTCAGGGTGTGGCGCGCGCCGGGCAGGCAGCCGACGTTGCAGCGGCCCTGGCGCTCGCAGTAGTTGACCTCCTGCTCCTGCGAGTAGTTGGCGGGCAACGTCTCGCCCGGCAGACCGAGCGCGCTGTCTTCGGGCGTCAGATCGTTGATGGCTAAATCAACCAAGCCGTAATCGCTGGTTAGCTCTTTAACCGCCGTCTGGAAGACGCGGGCGCGGTCGAGCCAGATGTCGTTGGCGCGATCTTTGACGGGCGGCGCGCCGGGCGCGGCCGGCGGGTTGCTGGTTAGGCGTTTGACGCCGCGCGGGTTGGTTGGATTGTTCGGATCGGGCACGATTGACCAGTGCGGTTTCAAGTGGGCGGTGCGCGCGGCGATGTTCGAGAGGCCGGCGTTAACGCTCACGGGCGGCATGTTCCGCGTCGGGTGCATGTAAGGGAAACTGCCGCCGGCCTGCTTGAGTTGCAGCGCAGAAAGGACGCTGAAGCTGATGGCGTGGCGCGCGAAGTTGAAATAGTGTTCACGCTCAGCGTCTGTCCACGTCAGCGGCCAGCGCGGGTCTGTGAAGATGAAGTTAGGCGGCTGAATGGTGATGTTCGAGTAGATGAGTGAACCGCCGCCGACGCCGTTGGCGCGGATGATTGAGACGCCGTCGGATTTGCGCCCGAAGAGACCGAGGAAGCCGCGCGTGCCGAGCATGGTGAAATCAAACAGCCCGTCCTCGTTGCGCAGGCTCTTGAAGAGGCGCGTAAAGATGGTGTCGTCTGCGGTGCGGCGGAAGCACCGGCTAAAGATATCGAGGAAGCCGCGAAAGCTGTTGAGTGATGACCAGTATTGGACGGGCTGACCCCGATTGGCGATAAACTCGGCGGTCTTTACCTCCTTGTCCTGCACAGTGCTGACGGGCGTCGTCCACCACGTCCCACGCTCAAGCATCAGGATCGTCTCCCACGCCTCAGGCGGCTTGCCCTGATTGCGTTCCTTGAACTTCGCGGCCAATGGGATGGCGGTCATCGTGCCGCCGAAGCCCGTGCCGATGATGACGACGCGGTGATGATTCGTATTCTGGCTCATAGGGAGAAACTCCGAAGCTGGTGTAAATGAGGCGGTCGTTTGTGCCAACGCCGGCGAAGAGATTCGAGGGTCTTTCAAAACCGCGCGGTCTCGTCCAGTGTGTATCGCATGACCTGTGCTCCTTGCTGAGGACTTACACGGATAAGGAGACTTGCGGGGCGGGCTTTGCGGCCCTTGCTGAAGTTAAGCGAACGACCCAAAGATCGCGCCGGCAAGCGAACCAGAGAAGGCGTGCCGGGCCGCACACTAGCACCAGAGGGGTGGTATTGCAACGGAAAATTTTTCAGCGGCCCGCGTGGCGCACGGTCGAGCGGTCGTGCTTGAACTTGGGCCGATCAAGCTACTCGCTCACCCCTTAAAGCCAACCAGGAGACGACGGCGTGGATGCTGATGCCAATGGCCACTGCACACGCGTATCTCTGGCCGGTCATGCCTGAGCGCAACGAAAATAGCGTTATGGCTCCAAGCGGCAACCATAAAAGCACGGCCGAAATCAGTCCCGGATTATACTTGCCCTTGCGGAGGCTGCTGAGCGAATGTGACAAACTGTTGATTAGCACTACCGTGCCAAAGATGACGAGCAGTAGTTGCGGGAATTTTAAGCTCTGCGCCAACGTGATCCCGGCGATCATTAGCAGCCCGCCAAGTCCGGTTAAGAGCAGAAAGCGCCGGGGCGGGAAATTGATGCCCCGCTCTTGCGCGGCATGTGCGGAGAAGCCAGCGCCGCCCCAGTATTCCTCGGCGATGTGGACAAGGTATGTAACCGGAAAGAGCCACGGCCAGAGACCCGTGCCAGAGAAAGCGAACGTCAGGACGTTAGCGATGACCATGAAACTGCATGCTCACAATCGAACGGACAGGCAACTCGGCCGGCAGACGAGTGATCGCCCGCGCAAGCAAACGCGCGACGTTCGTGCCGTTGATGAATGTTGCGGCGCGTTACGTTCGAGCGCGCCGCAACCATTGATAGTGAAACGCCCGTCGTCTCACTTGCGAATCGAGCCACCTGCCGGTTAGCGCCGGACGGTAATCCGGTTTATCGCTCGTGCCCATGCAGCGCGCAGGTTGAATTGACTTGTTATGCCGCGCAGACCTTACTCAATGTCTCGGCCCACTTGCTCACGACCACCTTGCCATACATCTCCTGCTCTTTCTGCCGCCGGATCGCACAGGCACGCCGAAAAGCACCCGCCTCGCCATACTTCTTGATGGAGACGGACGTTTGCCCCTTCTTTTCGCGCCCCGCGTGCCACGACACTTGATAGACCTCGTTGAGGTAAACTGTGCCGTCTTTCCCTTTGTATTTCTTGACCGCCCGGCGCACGCCGACGACGCCGCTGTTGTTGCGCGGGTTGTTGCCCACGATGACCCAATCGGTGCGCGGCTTGCCTAGCTCCTGCTCCAATTGATTGCGCCACTCGACAGCCTTCTCCAGTGCTGCCTCCTTGCCGCCGTGCAGGCTGTCGCTGACGAACTTCGACTTAGTGACATTCTTCAACCTGACCCGCACATACCAGCCCACAGTCTTTCGTTCAGGACAATCAATGCGGCTGATCCCCTTATGACCACTCTTCGCCATGAATGCTTCAACCATCCTCTCTTGTAACAATAGAAATGTCGGTGGGAAGACTGAACTTAGCGCCTGACGGCCGAGTTGTCAAAGAGCCACGGATCAATTAACCGCGCAGCACGGCCGAGTTAACCCGCGCCGGCCGCACACAGGCTAATCGCCGGGCACGAGCATAAAGGAGACGCTGGCGGGGCGTTGGCTGCAATGAGTTGGCCGGTGCGGGTTTGTTTGGCTGGGCAGCTCTATTATTTATGGCGGGCCCGGTTTAGCGATCACCAGCGGCTGCGTCTCCAACTCGCGGCGATAGAAGACTCGGGGGCGTTGACCGCTGCGGCGCTCAACGTCCAGACCGCGCTCGTCTTCTTTGAACGAGAGATTGATCCCAAGCCCGCGCGCCGCCTTCATCTGGGCAACTTGCATTTGCGGCACGCGGTTGGTCGCGTAGTCGAGCCATTCGCGGATGAACACCGTGCCGTCTTTCGGTTCGCTGTCCGCCGCCGCTTGCTGCATGCCCTCGACCACGAGCGCGTAGGTCAGCAAGCCGTGCCCGACCTGTGATGCCTCCTGCGCCGCCTGGAAACTCTCGGCCGCCGTCAGGATATACATGCCTTTCTCGTAGGCCAGTTGCGCCAGTCCCTTCGAGTTCATCGGCCCGCGCCGCTTCTCCTCGGCTTCGAGGGCTTGACCGCTATTGCAGGCGTCGAGCACGAGCAGCAGTTGCCCCGCATTCAGCCGCTCGAAAGCCTGTTCCAACTCGCGGTCGGAGACGCTGTGCGTCAACAGGGTCTGCAAGCCTTCGGCATCGAGGGCATTGAACTTGCCCGTGTAGCCGAGATCGTGCGGGATCAGGTAGAAGCGTTGCCCCTGCGCGGTGCCATGCCCCGCGAAATAGATCGCCACCCCATCTTCCGGGTTGGCATACTTGAGCCGCGCCAACTGCTGCGGTGCGTCGGTTGGCAATGCCTGCGACTCGATCTCCACCAGCCGCTTGATCGCCAACAGGATATTCGCCTTCGTGGCCTCCGCGTCGAGCAACGAAACGACGACCGTCTGCTGATAATGCCCGATCAGCCCTTGCTGACGCGCCAACTCCTGCCCGAATGCATCCGCGTCCGCGACCGCGTAACGCAGATTAAAGGCCGGATTGGCATATTTGTTGACGCCGATGGCGACGACATACAACGTAGCATCTCGCTTCAGGCGGTCAGCGCCCGTAACCGCGAGCGTCGCGTCGGCGCTTTTCACGTCCTCGCGGTTAAAAGCATAAGCGGTAAAGTGATTTGCCCCGGCGACGATGGGAATGCGCTCTGTCAGCGTGACGCTTGACCGGCCCGCCAGCACATCGCCGCGCCAGACACGCACGAGCGAGCCGTTGCGGAACAGCCGCACGTCCTTCGCCCCGCTGCCCGTCGGATGCGCCGCGTCCGCGCCCGCTTCCGCGACCTCGACCCTGATGTTCACGTAAGGCGCAGCCACGACCGGCTCCGCCCCTTCATCTGCCGGCGCAAGCTTCACCTGTGGCTGCCGCCGGTCGCGCTGGGCTACGGCAGCGCGCGCCTGCGGTCGTTGCCCGCGCAGGATGTCCGCGAGCAGATCGGGATAGTAGAACTCGCTGAAGAAGGCTTCGACCGGCGCGAAATCGTAGAGCTTCGGTGAGAAGCGCCAGAGCAGCCGACTCCACGCGGTGGGCGTGCCGTCGAACAAGCCATCAGGCGCGACAGCGATCCAGTCCGACGCGTCCACGTTGACGAGCGCCGCCAGTTCGCGCCCGGTCGCTGCGTCCCAGATGATGATGCGCGTGTCGCCGGCGCCGGTCACGAGCAGCTTATCGTCCGCACAGAAGAAGGCCGGCGCGGTCACGCGGTAGGGACTGACGAACGAACGCACCTCGCGCGCCGTGGCCGCGTCCCACAGCGTCAGGACTGTGCTGTTATCGTCATTGCGCCGACCCGTCAGGAACGTGCGGCTGTCGGCGCTGAAAGCGAGCGGCGCTTTTTGTCCGGCGAGCGTCGTGCGCAATTGCCCGGTCGTCACGTCCCAGAGTTGGTCGTCGCCCTCTAAATGTCCCACCACGAGCGTGCGCCCGTCCAGGCTGAGGGCGAGGCGGGTGCTCAGGTCGCTGCCGGGACTAGCGAGCGAGCGCAACTCGCGCCCCGCTTCGGTGTCCCAGACCTTGATCGTCCCGTCACTACTGCTGCTGACGAGCAAGCGGCCATCGCGGCTGAGCGCGACGTTGTTGATCCCCCCTTCGTGCCCCGTCAGCGCGTGCAACTCGCGCCCCGTCGCCGTATCCCAAAGTTTGACGACCGGATCAAAACTGCCACTTGCCAGCAGCCGCCCGTCGGCACTCATGGCGAGCGCCTGCGTGGGGCTGTCGTGCGCCTTGAGCGTACGCAGTTCTTTGCCGGTGGCTACGTCCCACAGTTTGATCGTGCCGCCGCCGCCGGTGGCGAGCAGGCGACCGTGCTCGTCGAGCGCAAGCGAGATGACCACACCTTTGTGGCCGGTGAGCGTCCGCATATCGGTGCTGCTCCCGACGCGCCAGAGCTTAACGGGTTCGTCGTGGCGCGAACTGGCCATCGTCCGCCCGTCGCCGCTCACGGCCAGATAGATCACCGGATCGGAGCGCCCCGTGAACACTCTGCGTTGCGTGCCGCTCGCTACGTCCCACTGCTTGATCGTCTGATCGCCGCCGCCGGTTGTAAGCGTGCGCCCATCGGGGCTGAAGATAAGCGTGTCGGCCGCGAAGAGGTGCGCCCGCCACGCACGCAACTCCTTCCCGTCAGCCACGCGCCAGCTTTTGACCGCGCCGATGAGCGTGCCGGCCGCTAAGGTCTGCCCGTCGGGACTGAAGGCGACGGCCAAGATCATGCCTGCCATCGGATCGTTGGTGTGGAGCGAGAAGGCGCGCAGTTGCCGGCCGCTAGCGACATCCCATAGTTTGACCGTTTCGTCCGCGCTGCCGGTCGCAAGCAGCTTACCGTCCCGGCTGAGCGCAAGCGCCTGCACCGCCTCCTTATGCCCGGCCAGCGTGCGTACAGGCTTGCCCGTCGCCGCGTCCCAGAGCGTCACTGTGCCGCCACCGCCGCCACTCACGAGCAACTTCCCGTCAGCACTAAAAACGACGGTGAAGACAGACCCTGTCGCCGACAGGGTACGCAATTCCTTACCCGTCGCCACGTCCCATAACTTGATCTTGCGATCAAAACTGC
>DASVQA010000169.1:0-5740 GCA_036389375.1 Pyrinomonadaceae bacterium
TGATGCTTCGGTCAGATTAAGCCGCGTGCGCTTTCAGTCGTGTTTGACAATCAACCCGGCGCGCGGCACTCTCACCGGAAAACCGCGACAAGGTGTGCAACGAGTTGGCAGAGCTTAAGAGCGCAGAACAATCGGGGCAGGGGCGGGTCGGCTACGTCGAACTGCTGCGGGGCAACCGCAACTTCCGGCAGTTGTGGCTTGGTCAAGTCGTCAGCCAACTCGGCGACTGGTTCGACACGCTCGCGCTGTTCACGCTGGTGCTGAAGCTGACGGGGTCGGGGCGTGCCATCGGGCTGGTGCTTGTCGCACGCTTTCTGCCGAGCGTCGTGATGGGGCCGCTCTCAGGCGTCGTGGCGGATCGGTTCAGCCGGCGCACGATCATGCTCGTCTCGGACGCAGCACGCGCCGTCGTCGTGCTCGGCTTCCTGTTTGTGCGCCGACCCGAGCAGCTCTGGCTCATCTACGTGCTGACGGTGCTGCAACTCTCCTTCTCCACCTTCTTCGAGCCGGCCAAAACGGCCGCCATCCCGTCCATCGTGCAGGAGCGTGAACTGGTCGTCGCCAACTCAATCGCTTCGATCACGTGGTCTGTGATGCTGACGCTCGGCGCAGCCATCGGCGGCGCGATCACCGACTGGTTCGGCACGGACGCCGCCTTCGTCATAGACTCGCTCACCTATCTCGCTTCGGGCGCGCTCATCATCAGCGTGCGTCTGCCGAAGCGGGCGGCGCGCCCGAAGACGAAGCTGACCGTGGGGAAAGCGTTGGGCCTCACGGACACGCTCGAAGGCTTGCGCTACGTGTGGGCCCGCCCGCGCGTGTTTGCGTTGTTGCTGGTCAAACCGGCATGGGGCTTGGGCGGCGGCATACTGACGTTGCTCGCCGTCTTCGGCGAAAAGATTTTTCCCGTCGGGCACACGGCCGCCGCAGGCGTGGGCGTGCTCTACGCGGCGCGCGGCATCGGCACGGCGGTCGGGCCGGTCTTTGCGCGCGCCATCATGGGCGAGTCGCGCCGACGCATGACGACGACGATTGGCTTCGCGTTTCTGCTGGGCGGCGTCTTCTACGCGGGCTTTGGCGTCGCGCACAACTACGCGCTCGCGCTCCTGATGCTCTTTACGGCGCACATGGGCGGCAGCATCCTCTGGGTCTTCTCGACCGTGCTGTTGCAATGGGCGGTGGAAGACAACTTTCGCGGGCGCGTCTTCGCGGCCGAGTTGGCACTGCTGACGCTTGCGTTCGCCGCGTCGAACTACGCTACGGGCGAACTGCTCGACCGCTTTCACGTGCCGCCGCGCACGCTCACGGTCGCTATCGGTGTGCTCTTTCTATTGCCCGGCGCGCTCTGGTTTATGACCGCGCGTTGGTGGAATCGTGAAGGCATGCCTGCGCCGCCGCGCGCCTCAGGCGTGCTGACCGGCGAGGCCGCGCAACGGCCCGAGCCGGCCAAACAGGTACACCTCTCGGCTGATTAACAAACACGCGGCTTTCAACTATCATCGTCCGCGTCAACCCTGACCGACCGGCGCGCAAGCTGTGCAAACGTCGCCTGCGCCCGGTCGCCGCGTCCGTTCACAAACCGGCACAACACACGGAGAATTGAATCATGCGCCGACTGAATGCCCTGCCCCTGTTTGTCCTGCTGCTCGCTTGCACCGCCAACGGCTTCGCCGCCGCGCGCGACCGCCTGACCATAGATGCTTTTCTCGATTGGGAGTACGTCAACGCGCCGCAGGTCTCGCCCGACGGCACGCAGATCGTCTACACGCGTCGTTGGACGGACAAGATGAACGACAAGTATGAAGACGAAGTCTGGCTTATGAACGCGGACGGCACGCACAACCGTTTTCTCGTCAAAGGCGCGCAGCCGCGCTGGTCGCCCGACGGGCGGCGGCTCGCCTACGTCGGCGCGGGTCAACCCGGCGGCGCGCAGATTTTCGTCAAGTGGCTCGACGCGGCGGAAGAGACACAACTCACACACCTCGAACGCGGGCCCGGCAACATCGTCTGGTCGCCCGACGGCAAGCACATCGCTTTCACGATGCTCGTGCCTTCGACGCAACAGTTCAGGATCAACATGCCGCCGCGCCCGGCCGGCGCAAAGTGGATGGACGCGCCGCGCGTCGTGGACAAACTCGACTATCGCAACGACGGTTCGGGTTGGCGACCTGAAGGCTATTCACACATTTTTCTTATCTCCGACGACGGCGGCACGCCGCGCCAGTTGACCGACGGCGATTTCAACCATGGCGGCCCCGAATGGTCGCCCGATGGCGAGACGCTCTACTTCAGTGGCAATCGCCGCGCCGACGCCGAGTACATGTGGCGCGAGTCGGACATCTATGCGCTCAACATCAAGACCGCGCAGATCAAACAACTGACCGACCGCAAGGGGCCCGACTTTGCGCCCACCGTCTCACCCGACGGCAAGTGGATCGCCTACACCGGCTACGATCAGACGGACGACACCTACATCGTCTCAAAGCTTTATCTGATGAGCGCCGACGGCACGAACAAGCGCGTACTCACTGATGGCTTCGACCGTTCACCATCTGATCTGGAATGGGCGACGGACGGCAGCGGCATCTATTTCACCGCCGAAGATCGCGGCACGAGCAATCTCTGGTTCGAGCCGACGAAGGGCGGCGCACCGACGCAACTGACGAAGGGCACGCATCTCTTCACCTTCTCATCGCGTAGCCGGAACGGCGTCGTCGCCGGTTTGCTCGCCAGCCCGCACGCGCCGAACGACGTTGTCTCCTTCAATCTGAAGACGCCCGTGCCGAAGCGTCTGACCAACGTAAACGACGACGTGCTCGACGGGCGCAAACTCGGCGCGGTCGAAGAGGTCTGGTACGACTCGGTCGGCGGCAAAAAGATTCAGGGCTGGCTGGTGAAGCCGCCCGATTTCGACGCGACGAAGAAGTACCCGCTCATCCTCTACATACACGGCGGGCCGCATTCGATGTACAACGTCGGTTTCAACTTCGAGTTTCAGAACCACGCGGCGGAAGGCTACGTCGTACTCTACACGAACCCGCGCGGCTCGACCGGCTACGGGCAGGAGTTCGGCAACGCCATCAAGAACAACTATCCCGGCGACGATTACACAGACCTGATGAACGGCGTGGACGAGGTCGTGAAACGCGGCTACATAGACACGCAGAACCTCTTCGTCTGCGGCGGCTCGGGTGGCGGCGTGCTGACCTCATGGATCGTCGGGCACACGGATCGCTTCGCGGGCGCGGTCGTGATGAAGCCGGTCGTCAACTGGTACTCATTCGTCGGCACAACGGATAGTTCGGGTTGGTACTACAACTTCGCCAAGCTGCCGTGGGAAGACCCGGCCGAGCACCTGCGCCGCTCGCCCATCGCCTACGTCGGCAACGTCAAGACGCCGACGATGCTCATGGTGGGCGAACTCGACCTGCGCACGCCGCTTGAACAGACCGAGCAGTATTATCGCGCGCTCAAGCTGCGCCACATCCCGACGCTCATGGTGCGCCTGCCCGACGAGTATCACGGCTTCAACGCCGACTGGACGAATCGCCACCCCTCAAACCGCATCGCGCAGATACTCTACCTGCGCGGCTGGTTCGATAAGTACCGGCGCAAAGGCGCGCAACCGGCGGTCGCAGCCGGCGGGCAGCAATAACGCGCGCGGGCGTGGCCGGCGCGGGCGCAGCAGTCTTGGTCAGGCGCGGGCCGGCGTGTTGGAGAATGTAGATGGACTTGGGCTTGAGCAATCGCGTGGCGCTGGTCGCGGCGGCGAGTCAGGGGCTTGGGTTTGCGGCGGCGCTTGAGTTGGCGCGTGAAGGGGCGCGCGTCTTCCTGTGCTCGCGCGACGAGGGGCGCGCTACGCAGGCGGCAGAGCGGATCACGGCGGCGACGGGCACGCGCTGCGTGGGCGTGCGCGCAGACGTGACGAGCGCGGACGACGTGGCGCTCTTTGTCGCGCAGGCCGAGGAACAGGCCGGGCGCGTGGACGTGCTCGTGACCAACTCGGGCGGCTCGCCCGATACGGAGTTTGCCACGACCGATCTCGATCTCTACCGGCGGGCGTTTGAACTAAACGCGCTCTCCGCGATCCGGCTCGCGCAACTCGTCGTGCCGGGCATGCGCGCGCGGCGCTGGGGGCGCGTCATCAACATCACGTCTATCTCGGTCAAGCAGCCGATCACGGGCTTGCTCTTGTCGAACACCGTGCGCGCAGGCTTGACCGGCTGGGCTAAGACGCTCTCGAACGAAGTGGCGGCAGACGGCGTCACGGTCAACAACATCGCGCCGGGTTGGACTCTGACCGGGCGGCAGGCGGAACTGGCGGAGACGCGCGGCCGGGCGGCGGCCAAATCGGCCGAAGAGATGATCGCGGAGTGGGCGGCGCAGATTCCGGCGGGGCGGCTGGCCGAAGCTGAAGAGATCGCGGCGGTGGTCGCCTTTCTCGCCTCCGAGCGCGCGTCTTACATCACGGGCGTCACATTGCAGGTTGACGGCGGCTGGGTGCGCGGTCTGTTCTAACGCGTGCTGCGCGCCACACATGGAGGGCGTAGATGCTCGATAGAGACAGGCGGCGGGCAATGCGTCTGTGCGTCGCGCGAGCGGCACTCTGGTCTGTCGCGTGCGTGCTGTGCGCTGCCGCGTTAGGTGTGCCGCCAGCTATGCCGCAGCCGCCCCGCGCAAACGAGCAGATGGACGCCTCAAGCAACGTGATCGAAGCGCAACACATCGGCGCGGATTTCGCCGTTGACGATTTCGCCAACGCGGCGTGGCACCGCGCGCGCGGCGTGCCGATCATGCGCTACTGGTCGGGCGCGATAGCGCCGGCCGCGCGCCACGCGGAGGCGCGCGTGCTCTGGTCTGACGCGGCGCTCTACGTGCGCTTCACGGCGCAGCAGGGCGAGCCGCTCGTCGTCAGCGACAAGCCGCGGCTTGACGAAAAGACTAAGGGCTTATGGGATCGAGACGTGTGCGAGTTGTTCATTGCGCCGAACGCGCAAATGCCAGAGCGTTATTTCGAGTTTGAAGTAGCGCCGACCGGCGAATGGATCGATCTCGGCATACACCAACTGCCCGACCGGCGCGAAACCGATTGGGCCTACCACTCCGGCGCGACCTTCGCCGCGCGCACCGCCAAAGATTCAATCACACTCACGATGCGCGTCCCTTGGACGGCGCTCGGCGGCGCACCACGCCCCGGCGCACGCTGGCGCGCGAACCTCTATCGCTGCGTGGGCGCAGGCGCACAGCGCGGCTACCTCGCATGGCAGCCCACGCTCACCCCCGAACCCAGTTTCCACGTCCCCCAACGCTTCGGCTGGCTCGAATTTAAGGGCTGAGGGCTGAAGCAGAACTGCATCAACTGCTCTTTCTGCTTCAGCCCTCATCTCTTTCTATTCCTCGCTTATTTGTGCGAGATGACGAGTGAGCCGGGGAAGGGTTCGAGCGGGTGGAATTCGCTGCGGGCGAAGCCGGCGTGGGCGGCCATCTGTTCGAGTTCGCGGAAGGTGTAGGCGTCGCCGGCCGGTGTGCCGACGAGCATCACGAGACTGAACATGGCGGCCGGGGGCGGCGAGATGCGGTCGTCGTTCGGGACGAACTCCAACGTCACGGCGCGGCCACCGTCGGCGAGCGCGGCGTGGACTTTGCGCAGCAGCGTCTCGTTCGTCTGTGCGTCGAAGTGGTGCAGGAAGTTGGTCACGAGCACAAGGTCGTAAGGGCCGCCGAAGTCCACGTCGAAGGC
>DASVQA010000170.1:0-15412 GCA_036389375.1 Pyrinomonadaceae bacterium
GCGCCGCTTTATACCTCGCTCCGCCTGCGCGCGCCTTACGGCTTCACGGGCGCGGAAGAGTTGGCCTTCAACCAGATTCCCGAACTCGTCTGCTCGCGCAGCATTACGGGGCCGCTGCTGATTGATCGGGGCTACACGCTCACTTTGTCAGACTCAATCGTTGATGCCGGGCAGGGCGTGGAGAACGACAAGGATGAGTACGCGGTGAGCGCGGCGGGCGACAAGTTGAAGGGCTGGGGGCCGCCCTTGCGCGTGGACGGCGCGACGTTTTTGGGGCGCGTGCGCGTCGAGAGCGTGAGCGGCGGCGGTGGCATCTGGGTGCATGCGCTCGAAGCGCTCAACAACCAGACGGGCTGCATCAAGTTCAGCTACTTCTCAGGCGAGCCTGAAGACCGTCTGCCGCAGAACCACGCGTGCGTCAAGGGGCCGGCCGCGCTGCTGCGCTTCAACAGCGAAATCTTTGGTCAGCCCGCCTACTGCCAGTTGGCGCACACCTGCGACCGGCGCATCCGCGAGCAGGGGCCGCACTCGGACGAGATGGGTGCTTACGGCTTTTTACTGGCGGCGCACAAGTGGCGCAACCTGCAAATACGTTTCCGCGAGTTCATGCCGGTTGGTGTGCGCCCGCTCTTGATCCCCGTGACCTAAGAGGAGACCGGAATGAGAGGCGATTTCTCTAGCTGGCGCGACGAACGCGAGCAGAATTTCAGCGGCGTCCTGCAACAACAAGGCCGGGTCATGCTCGACTCGGACTGGAACGCGCAGACGCGCATCGTCAACGACTGGCAGGACACGGCCGGGCGCGACATCATCGGCGCGGGCGTCTGCGCCGTGCCAGCGGATGAGCCGAACGGCCTCAAGGTCGTCTCCGCTACGGTCAACAAGGGGCAGGTCGAGTTGGGGCTGCTCACAGGGCGCGCATGGGCGGACGGCCTCCTCGTCCGTCTCTTCGGTCAAGACCCGGTCGCACGCATCGCCACCTATTTGCAGCCGCCCCTGCAAGCGCCACCCTTCGACGTGACGACCATCAAGCCGGGCGTGCGCGATGCCGTCATACTCGAAGTCTGGCGCGAAGAGATCAACGGTTTCCAGCTACCGGCCACGCTCGTCGAACCTGCGCTCGGCGGCCCCGACACGACCGAGCGCGTCCACACGGCCACGGCCCTGCGTCTGTTTCGCCTGAAGGCGGGCGACACCTGCGACAGTATCATTGCCGGTCTCAAAGACGACTTCACGAAGAAAGTTAAGTTGACCGTCAAACTGCAACCGACCGTGCCGACCAGCGGCGACTGTCCTGTGGTTGAAGGCGGCGGCTACACAGGCTTTGAGCACAATCTCTATCGCATCGAACTCGCGCAAGGGGCGACGGGCCAGCCGCCCATGTTCAAATGGTCGCAGACGGGCGGTGGTCTCGTCGGGCGCGGTCTCTTCCACGCGGGCGCGAACGCGAACGAAAAAGGCTCGGTCGTCATCACCGCCAACTCGCAGGCGATCATCAATTCCGGCCTCAACGAATTTTATCTCGAAGCCGTCGAATACAGTCCCGCGCCCGGCGGCGGCACGGGCTACGGCCACTGGCAGGTAACTTACGGCGCGCGCGTCGTCCTCAACAGCAACGGCGAGCTTGTGCTGCCCGCGCAGGCCACGCCGAACATGACCTTCTTCGGCTCTGTGCCGGGTTCGACCAAGCCCGTCTTCTTCCGCCTGTGGAACGGGCTTGCCAAAGTGGACGACTTCGTGCCCGCGCCCAAGATGCTGCAAGACGGCATCCTCTTGCAGTTCGAGCCGGGCGCGGACGGCACGTATCGCGCGGGCGAAATCCAGAACCCCGACACGCTCATCAACAAGCAACCGCCCGCCGGCATCCGTTACACACGCGTCCCGCTCGGCGTGCTCGACTGGCAGAGCCAGAGCATCACCGCGCAACAAGGTCTCATCGCAGACTGTCGCCGCATCTTTCAACCGCTCACGAAGCTCTCGACCTGCTGCACCTTCCGCGTCGGCGACGGGCTGAGCAGTCACGGCGACTTCAAGAGCATTCAGGAAGCCATAGATCATCTGCCCGCTGCGGGCGGCGAAATCTGCGTCCTGCCCGGCCATTACGAAGAGAACATACTCGTCGAGCATCGCCACGACATCACCATCAAGGGTTGCGGCGCGCGCACGCGCATCGTCTCGCGCCCCGCCACCGGCAACAACCCGTTCGCCGCGCCCGTCATCCACGTCCGCGAGTCGCAGAACATCAAACTCGAATCGCTGGCGGTTGAGGCGGCGCAATACGGATTCGGCATCCTGCTTGAAGGCCCGCCGCCCGCCACCGTTGACATCGGCAATCAGAAACAGATGCAACTGCGCAGCGTCGCGCTCAAGAACCTGCACGTCCGGGCTGCCCGCCTGAGCGCCGTCGCCGCGCACACGGGTCTTTTCTTAAGCATCACGGACTGCCAGATCGCCATGCACGACGAGCCGACGAGTTGGCCGGCCGTCTTCTTCGTCGCCGAAGACTCGGTCATCGAGCGCAACGTCATTCGCGTCATCTCGAAGCGCGAGGAGGCCGGCGGCGCAGGCGTCGTCAGCCAACTCGGCGAAGAGAACGTCATCCCGGCCGAAGCCGGCCGCGGCGGGCTGCTGCTCGGCGGCACGTGCGCGCGCGTGCGCGTTATCAACAACCTGATTCAGGGCGGCATGGGCAACGGCATCACGCTCGGCAGCTTCATCAAGAAGGACGACAAGGGCACGATCATTGACGGCTGGCATCCGGGCGGCCCACCCGAAGACGACCCGTGCGACCCGTGCAAAGACGGTGACACCTACATCCTCGTCATCTACGCGTTCGACAAATCGACGCTCGAATCGGCCGGCCCGCTCACCGACATTCTGATCGAGCGCAATCGCATCGGCTACATGGGCCTCAACGGCATCGGCGTCGCCGGTTTCTTCGACCCGTCCGTGCAGGCCGCCATCAGCGTCGAACACCTGACCATCATCGGCAACGACATTCAACATTGCCTGCGCCGCAGCCTCGCAGACATTCCGCCGCACATGCTCGACCACATGGGCTACGGCGGCATCTCGCTCGCCGATGCGAGCTATCTCGTCGTGCGCGACAATCTCATCGCGCAGAACGGGCGCTCACACATCGAACCGCTCTGCGGCATCTTCATCCTGCACGGCGAGGGCATCGAAATCTCGCGCAACCGCATACTGCATAACGGCCCGAAGACCAAAGAACCGCTCGGCGCAGCCCGCCGGGGCCGGCGCGGCGGCATACAGATCGTGCATGGCGTTGCCCCGCTCGCGTTGGTCACGACGGGGCAGCAGAAGTTCGTCTCGGTCGCAGGCGTGCCGGCCGTCGTCGTGCATGAGAACATCGTGAGCGTGCCGGTCGGGCGCGCGTTGACGATGTCGGCGTTCGGCTCCGTCTCGGTCGAAGACAATCAATTCACGAGTCGCGGGCTTGTCCCGAAAGAGGATGTGCAGACGTTTGCCGCGACGACCGTGCGGATCATCAACCTCGGCATCTCGATGAATCTGAGCGGCCTCGTCACCAGCTACGCGTGGCTGAAAAGCGGTTCGCTCATCGAACACATCGGCGGGCAGGAGAGCGATAATCTCTTGGACGATTTGAGCGGCGCGCTCGACGATCTCTGGACGGAGCAGAATCCCGGCAGCGGCGACGTGCTCTTTAACGGCAACCAGTGTGCGCTCGAACTGCAAGACGAGCCGGTCGGCGTGACGGGCCCCTCCGTCCTCATCTTCACGCTCGACGACATAGGCTTTAGCGACAATCAATGCCAGAGTCGCATCCGGCAAGGCATCCAGACGACCGAGGCTATCATCTTCGGCATCACGCTGCGCGTCAGCGACAACCACTTCAAGGAGCAGTTCTTCAAAGCTGCGCTGTCGGCCGTCACGCTCGGCGTGATGAACGTGACGACGGACAATGAAGCTACGCATTGTCTGATCGCGCGCGCGTGGCCGGGCATGCTCGCCTCGGCGCACAACAAGGTGTTGCTGAGCGCGATTGATCCGAACGCCTGCCGGCCGCTGCAATTAATCGCGCAGAACTTCGGCCGCGCCAACGCCGTCACGCGCGTGGGCGGCGTCGTCGTGGACGGCGCGGGCGGTCTCAAACAGAGCGCCAGCGCGACGCAGACCGCTGCGACGTTCGGGGCAAGCGAGGAAGCGATTGAAACCAAGCCCGCCACGGACGAGAAGCGTGCTTGATTAGTGAGCGCGCCGCGCCGCACTGGGGCGCAGCCAGCGCAACGATTGCGACGACCGAGCGGGTTGGCGTTTTTAAGCCCGCACAGCGAGAAAGGTTTTATGGCAACAACAGACAGAATGAAAATCACCCCGACGCTCATCGCGCAGGAGATCGAACGCGGCATTGACGGCGCGGACGCCGAGCGCATCACGGAACTTGAGCGGCTCCTGCACGCGCGCCGCACACGCGAGCAGATGCTCAAACAGGAGCTTGAGCGCCTGAGCCAATTGCTGCCCGGCGATAGCCCGCGCCTCGTTGCGCTCGTCAACCAACTCGAAGCGAACGCCGCCCTGTTGCGCAACCTCCTGGTGGACATCGAGCGCAACAAGGTCGGCCTCTTGCAAGTGGACGAAAAGACGTTCGCGCTGCACGGCTTCGTCCGCCATTTAAATTTTCTCGGCTGGCCGAAACTCACCGTCGCGCTCTACGACGCGAACGGGCGCTGGCTCGATCAGCTAGGCTACGCGCATACGACGCCCGCCGGTTATTTTCTCATCAAGACCGGCATCGGCAATCAGAGCAGCGCGCCGCCCGGCTACCTGCGCGTAACGAACGAGGCGGGCCAGACGCTCCACGTTGACACCAAATTGATCGTGCCCCGACCGGGGCGCATCGTGTTCCGCGAGATCATCATCTCCGGCGAGGTGCAGGCCGGCACGCCCGCAGGCGGCGCAGCGACCAGACCGCCCGCCGCCTCTTGAAGCTGTCACCGCATGAAAGCGTTTGCCATCACGTCCGACGCAGACCGCGCCCGGCGACACCGCGCCGCCGCACAACCTGCGCCCGCCCTGACGATCGCGCCCGTCGCCCACGCGTCTGACGATGGCACGCTGCTGCAACGCAAAGGCCCTTGCGCCTGCGGCGGCGGCTGCGCGCGCTGCGCCGACGAAGGCAGCCAGCAGGCCAAGATTAAGGTCAGCACGCCCGGCGACCGGCACGAGCAAGAGGCCGACCGCATCGCCGAACAGGTCTTGCGTATGCCGGACGCGGCCACGACCCCCAACCCGGCGCGCCCCGCCCAACTCTCAGCGCCCGCCCTGCCCACGCAACTCGCGGCGCTCAGTGGCGGCGGCGCACCTCTGCCCGCGCACGTGCGCGCCTTCTTCGAGCCGCGTTTCGGGCGCGACTTCTCGACCGTGCGCGTGCATACGGGCGCGGCGGCGGCCGAATCGGCGCGCGCTTTTCAGGCGCGCGCCTACACGTTCGACCGGCACATCGTCTTCGGGCGCGGGCAGTATGCACCGGACTCGACAGCGGGGCGGCGGCTGCTCGCGCACGAGTTGACGCACGTCGTACAGCAGGGCACAAGTCGCAGCCAACAGCCGTTCGTGCAGCGCGAGCCGGAGACGGGCGGTTCGTTTCAGCCGGTCGCGGGCGACGAGAAACAGAAGTGTCTGGATAAGTTCGACAAGTCAATGGACGAGATGGAAGCGCGGGTGAAGGACGCGACGGGCGCGGGCGTGGATGAGATCAAAGAGGCGGCGAAGACGCTGCGCCAGATGAAGAAGGACGGTAAGGTCGTCTGCGGCAATCAGGTCGGCGGCGGCAAGAACCGCGCCATCTACGATAACGCGACGGGGCAACTCCGTCTGCTCGTGAATATGGGTGATGTGGCCGGCTCGTCCTCGAATCTGGTACACGAAGGCATACATGCCGTGCAGGCCGCCAAGCATCCGAAGACCGCGCAGACCTATGCCAAACACAAGGGCGAGGAGCCGAGCAAGGATGCGACGGGCGCGCTCCTGATCAAGTGGAAGGCGTGGACGGAATACTGGGCGTATCGCCGGGCGATGGAATATGACAATCTTGACCCGAACCGCAAACCGGAGTACAAGCGGAAGCCGGACGAGGAAACACGCAAGCTTGAGGAAGTGAAAAAGGCCATCAACAACGCGCGGGCCATCAGCGGCGACAGCAGTTTCGATCCGGAAACGTGGGAGCCGCCCAAGTAGCCGGCGCGCGCGCTTCAAGCAGTATGCATGCGCTAGACACAGACCAGAGTGCCGAGAGCAGCCGCGCACCGAAAGCAGCGGCCGGCTCTTTGCCTGAGACGCCGGAGCGGCCGCGGCCGCTCGGCCATTTTCCCACGCTGCAACGTCAGGCCGATCAATGCGCCTGCGGCGGCGGGTGTCCGCGCTGCCGGACGAAGGGGCAGGCGGGCGGCGCACACACCGCACAGCCGGAGAGTGCCGCTACGTTGGTGCAGCGGGTGCTTGGCACGGACGGTCAGCCGCTCGACGCGCAACTGCGCGCCGGGATGGAGACGCGCTTCGGGCACAACTTCGCAGACGTGCGCGTGCATACGGATGCGGCGGCAGCGGCCTCCGCGCAGGCGGTTGCGGCCAACGCTTACACGGTCGGGCGCAACATAGTCTTCGGCGCGGGGCGTTATGCGCCGCAGACGACGGCGGGGCAGCGCCTCATCGCGCACGAACTGACACACACACTCCAGCAGCAACCGGGCACAGCCGGCCGGCTCATGCCGAGCGGTGCGCCGGAAATCGTCAGCCCGCACGATGCGTCGGAGCAGCAGGCGGACTCGGTCGCAGAACGCATCGCTTCGGGTGCGACCGTTGCGCCGCTCGCGCCTGTCGCTTTGTCAGCGCCGCGCCTTGCCCGTCAGCCCGCGAGCGCTGCGCCGAAGAAGGCAGATGAACATGACGCGCCGACGGCGGAAGCAAACAAGGACGAAGCGAAGAAGGACGACGCAAAGAAAGACGAAGCGAAAAAGGATGACGCGCCGCCCGCCGGCAGTTCGCCCAAGTGGCCTTGGTACGTCCTCGACAAGCTCATCGTGAAGATGCCGGCGCGTTGGTCGGCCGCTTATCAGGCGGCCAAGAGTTCCAACAGCTTTTCGCTCATCGATCCGAGCGTGCCGCGCGAGCTGGCGCACAAAGAGTTGATGGCGCTCCTGAACATCGCGCATGCCGGCTGGTTAACGCAGATGTCGCCCTACAAACCCACCTTCAGTCAGGGCATTGACATGGCCGAGACGCTGTCGGGCGTCTCCGACACGTGGCTCAATCTGATCTCGCTCGGCATCCATTACGATCTGAACAAGTATCTGAAGGACGAGTTTCCAGCCATTGCGCTCAACAATCTCGGCTGGACGATTCTCTACGGGCTGGTCGCGCAGGGCGCGTTCTCGACCGCCAACTATCTGTTTGAATCGGACGACATTGATTTCACGGCCATCCTGAGCAAGGGCGCGAAGAAATTCACGGACGCGCCGACCGGCTTCAAGTTCCCCGACGTGACGGGCGCAGTCGCGCGCCCCTTTCAACTCGCCAACGTGCCCGACCCACGTTGGAGTTCATTCTTCACGGCCACGCCGCCGGGCCTCAATTTCAAAATCTCCAACTGGAACGACCCGACCAAGCCGACCGACTACAAAGCGAATCTGGGCTTCAATGTCGCCAGCACCTTTGGCTTGCGCGACGACAAGACCGACCCGCGCAAAGGCATGGAGCTTTATCCTTACTTCAACCTCATCCACTCGGAGTTCAAACAGACGCCCGCGCCGGGCGCGCTGCAAAATCAGTGGCTCGGCGGCATGCTGCTCGGCGGAGATGGCTTTTACCCGTTTCTGGAAGTTGGCGGGAAAGAGACGGCGGGCGGCCAGCAGGCGGAATCCTACCAGCGTTTGGGCCTGCTCCTGCGCGGTTTGGGCCCGCTCGACATGTTGCAGGCGACGGGCGAGTTTGACGAGCGCGCCGACAGCGTGGAGAAACGGCGCGAGCGCGTGAACCTCGCCGCCAATTTCAACATCGCCGATTCGAGCCGGTGGCAGTTCAACGTGGGCGGCAGCGTGGGCGGTCTCTTGCCGGAGGGCGATGCGCGCGGCGCGCTCGATGTGGCCGCGCAGGCGGGGCTTTACTACAAGCAACCGGGGCAGGGCAGCGAGCCGGTGAAGACGGGCGCAGAGGTCGGCTTCTCGACGCGCCTAGCCGATCAGTTCGACGAAAAATCCGCGCGCCTGTGGAGCGGCAAAGGCTCGTTCACCATCAAAGACCTGTTCACCATCTCGCTTGAATATCACAAGGTCACGGGCGAGCCGCTCAACCTCCAACTACCCACCGAGGACTTCCGCCTCATGTTCTATCCCGGCGTGGCCACCTTTGACCTAAACAATCTGGTCAAAAAGAAGTGAGCCACGCGCCGCGCAACTAAACGAGCGCGCCGCAAATACCAGCGCGCCCTGTGGTCGCATGAACCACAGGGCGCGCTGAAATTATATGGAGTTAATCTTCCTTGCGCCGCAGCCCGCACAGGTTGTTACTTATCGTCCAGTTTGCGGGCTGCGTTCAGGTTGTCGAAGTTCATGATCGCGTTGAAGACGAGGAAGTAGCTGCCCTGCGTCTCGCCGCGCCAGACCGGGTTGATCGAAAAGAGCACGACGTGCCCGCGTTCCACCGGCACATCCACGACCGCCGGGTGCTGCGCCAGTTCACCGCCGCCTTCCAATAGACCCGACACGAAGAGGTCGCGGTTGTCGGCGTAGCGGACGATGACGCGCGGGCGCTGCGCCGTCGGGATGACGAATGGATTGTTGCGCCGCTGCTCGTCCGTAAGTGGCACGGCCTGCCAGGTCTCGGCGGTCGGTTCTTCGGGCGCTTCGACAGGCGGGCGACCCTGCACCACGTCCGGATCGTCGGGCGTGCCGCGCCCCGTCGCGCGCTCGCGGTCGCCCGACGGTCGCCGCCCGCGCCCGCCCGCGATGTTGCTCACGTTGTAGATCGAAGGGCTGTCGGCATAGACCGAAAACGTCTCGTCGTAGCCGTAGGCGATAGGGCTGTTGGCGTCCACGAGCCGCGCGTGCAGGACTGTGCCGACGAGTTTCATGCGCTGCGCGCGCGACGTGGCGACGCCCTGCGTCAGACCGAAGTTGATGGCGAGGTCTGAAGTGTCCGTCGCGGTGATGAGCAGACCGCCGCGCCGCGTGAAGTTTTGCAGGTTGGTGATGCCGGCGAGACCCAGGCCGGGGCGCATGTCGGGCGTCGAGTCGATCTTGCCGAGGTTGGGCGTGAGTTGCGTCGTCTGCCAGGGGATCGGATTGCCCCACATCGGCATGCCGTTGACAACCGATTGCGGGTCGCGCCCGACCGGCGCGAAGACGAGCACGTCATACTTCGCGTTCAGATTCTCGTCGCGGCTCACGTCCTGCGTGCTGATGTAGTCGTAAGGAATTTGCAGTTTGTCGAAGGCGAGCCGCCACCAGCCTTCATCCTGCGTGCCGATCCAAGAGTGGACGAGCGCGATGCGGGCCGCCCGCGCCGGGTGCGTCTTGATGGGCGGCGCGGCGGCGAGCGCGTGTGCGTGCAGACCCAAATCGGTGGCGGCGCGCTCGATCTCGGCCGGCGAGACGCCGCGCACGATGAACGTGCCGCGATTGAATTTCTGACCCTCACTCGTGAAGGCTTCTTCGGCCGTCTCGATGTTCGCGTTCTTCAGGCGGTAGCGGAGCGTGATGAGCGCGTTGTCGGCGTTGTGATTGATGGCGAAGATATTGCCCGTGCCGGTCATGCCGCCGGGCGCGCGCACCGCACCCGTCACACGCTCCAATGGCGCATCGAGCACCTTCGCATCCGTCACGCGCACGACACGCACGCCGTACAACTCGCCAAACGTCCAGCCGGTGTCGTCGTAAGGCTGACGCTGCGGATCGTTCGGACTCCAATATTGATAATCGAGCAGGGCATCCGCGATGCGCGAATAGGGCTGATCCATCCGCACGACGTAGCTGCCGGCCGGGAACGTGCGCGTGTCGGGCGCGGCTTGCGTGCGCCCTTGCGCGGCGTTGCTGTTGCTGCTGCTGTTGCTATTGCTGTTGGCCGCTGCGTTGTTGCTGTTGGCGGCGGGTGCGCCTTGCGGTTTCGGTTTGCGCTTGGGCGCGACGGTGATGGTGAAGGGCGCGGTGGCGCGCGAAATTTCGCAGCCTTGTAGTTGAAGCGTGCGCAGCAGTTCCGCCTGCGTGCCGGGGCGCGGATCGTCGGCGGAGAAGATGTAAGCGGCCGGGCCTTCGTTCTTCGGCTTCTCGACCGAACGTTTACTCTTCAGATAAAAGTTGCGCAGAAACAACTGCTTGTTGTTGGCGAAGTAGTTGAGCGCGGTCAAAAGACCCGTCTGCTGATAGTTGTTGTTGTTGCGCTGCGACCATTTGACGCGCGGGAGCGGCGGGTTCTGACGATACCATGTGCGCTCGTATTCGTCGGGCGAGAGCGTGCGCTCGACCGTGTCCGCGCCCGCGTTGCCAAAGGTTTCGTAGAGCCGGCTGATGCCGTTGTGCGTCGCGGCGAGAAACATCAGGTAGCCGGGCGACCACGTATCGAACGTGCCGTGCGCGAAGACACCGGGCATGCCCATCTTGGTCATCTCCGAGACGTTGTTCCAGCCGATCATCTGCCACTCGTCAGTCAGGATCGGATCGAGCCATGCGTTATACGGCCCGTCGCCAATCGTGTTGTCGTAGAGATAGGGCACGGACTCGTGCAGGTCGTGTATGACCTGCGCCTTCCAGTCGAGATAAGTGTTCAGGACGTTGCGCGTGAGATTGAGCGTGAGGCCCATCGCATCGCGGTTATTGTCGTGCGCGACGTAGTGGCCCCAGTAGACGAGCGGCGGCCAGTTCTCGCCGGGGTGCGCGAGATGCCAGTTGTAAACGTCCACCTGCCGGTCGCGCCCGTCCGCTTCGACGACGGGTGTGATCAGCGTGATGACGTTCTCGCGTATGTTTTTAATGTACGGACTCTCGTCCACCGCGAGCCGGTAGGCGAGTTCCATAAGCGCCGTCGGCGCGCCCGTCTCAGGCGAGTGGATCGTGCCGGTGATGTAATAGACGGGCGTCGAGGCGGCGACGATGCGTTCGGCTTCGGCATCATTTAACTGGATCGTGCGCGGGTCGGCGAGTTTCGCCAGCCGCGCGCGGTTCTCGTCCAACTGCGCGATGAGTTGCTCGGATGCGACGGCGACCGCGATCATCTCGCGCCCCTCTTCGCTCTTGCCGATGGAATAGACCTTGACGCGCGGCGTGGCCTTCTCCAATAGCCGCATGTAGCGGTACACGTCGGCCGAATAAGGCAGCTTGCCCGGCGCGCCGGCCACGTCGCCAATCACAGCCTTCGGCGTCGGCACGGACGTGGACGCGGGCAGGTAGTCCACGAGCGGCGAGAGAAAGAACGGCTCGGTCGTGTACTCACGAATCTTGCGCGTGTACTCCTCGTCAACTGCTTGCTCCGGAGCGCGCCCCGGTTTGATGGGCGTCGTTGTTTGCGCGCCCACCGTCAGGGCGACGAGCGCAAGCAGGCAGGCGCAGAGAGTGAAGCGACGGATGAAAGCTGGCGCGTGGTGCATCGTGTTCCTCGTTTGGCTGTGACAGGAGTAAGTTGTGCCGGGCGGACGAGTCGCGGGGCCGAGCGTGTTGATAACTGGCGATCAAAACACGAGACCCTGACGGACTTGCAGGCCGGCGAGCGGCGCAACTGATTATCATTTAAGGCGGCGGCATTCTAGCTCAGTTGCGCCCCCGCCTGCCAGAGTGGCCGCACGCGCTTGCGCGCGGCTCAGAGGCCGAACACGGCCGTTACGCGCCCGGCGAGATCGTCCTCAGTCGTCGTGGTGTCAACCTCGATGGCCGGCAATGCCAGCCGCGTCGTCTCAGCGCGCAGGATGTCCGTGAACATCCGGTCGCGTTCGAGCAGGTTGCGCAAGGCCCTTTCGGGGTCACTGGTCTTGGCGAGAAAGCCCCACGCCGCGCCGCCCCGACGCTCGACCACTGCCTGCCGGAAGGCGTGCGTCGGGAGCAGCCAGACGGCACGATTGGGCACGGCGAGGAGCGGCCGGACGAGGTGTGGCAACAATCGGAAGCCCTCGACGATGACACCATGCTCGCGCGGGAAGCTTAGGAGGTCTTCGATGATCATTTGGAAGCCCTCGCCCTGAAACCAGTGGAACGTCTCAAGCATGGTCGTCGGGGGTCGGTTCACCCAGCGCTCGTCCATGTCCATGGCCATGAACTTATGCAGCAGCGGGCTGTCTTCGTGTGCGCTGCGGCGGGCGTGATCCGCCATCACGTCGTCGGTCGCGTAAACGCGCAGACCGTGCTGAGCGGCTATGCGCCGGGCGATGGTTGATTTGCCTGCGCCGCTCCCGCCGCCGAGCCAGTAGACGTGTCGGAGTTGGGCCTGAAGCGCTGCACTCTCCGTAGTCTTTTCGTTCCACTTTGACAACATGGCGCGCTATACCCGCCTGATGCAAGCACCGGGTTTCGTGAGCGACTATTAGTGCTTAACGGGCGCACGTTCTTCGGCGTCTATGCGCGCGAGCAGCGTGTTGGCGCGCGCACGCAGGCGGGCCGGTGCGCCGCTGCGAAACACGCGGCGCAGAGCATCGCGCGCCTCCGCCCAGTCGCCTTTGCGCACGTAGACCTCGGCCAAAATGTAAGAGATGTCCGGGCGGTTGGGCGCGAGTACGAGCGCGCGTCTGAGTAAAGCCGTCGCCTCGTCCAACTGTTCGCCTGTGACCAGATTGACGAAGGCGAGCAGGCGATAAGATTCAGGGAAGGCGGGCGCAAGTTCGATAGCCCTGTTCAATTCGGCGCGCATCACGGTCGCCGCCTCCGGCGTGTATGCGTTGACCGCCTGCGCCTCGTCCATGCCTTGCCGGCTCAGCCCGTAGGCGTAGTAGTAGTGCGCGAGATAGCTGTCGGGTTGCAGGGCGACCGCGCGCCGTAGATGACTGACGGCATCGCGGAACATACGTTGGCGGGCCGCTGCGACGCCGAACGCGGCGTGCGCCGGGGCGAGTCGTTCATCCAGTTCAAGCGCGCGCCGCAGATGTCTGGTCGCGTCTTCAAGCCGATCAATATGGAGCAGCAGATCGCCCTGATAGTATTCCGCTTCGGCTTCGGTGAGCGGCGCTGTTTGCCAGTCTGCGTCGAGCGCGACCGGGCGTGCGGCGTCCGTGTACTTGACGCCCGTGATCTCCTGCGCGAGATAGGCCGCCAACTCGCGTTCCATCCCCGCGTAGTCAACGCCAAAGCCTTTGCGGAAACCTTCTTCAACGGGCACGCCGGCCGCGCAGAGTTCGAGGAAGCGAAGGATTTGCAGTTGACGCCGCCCGCCATGACCTGAGATGAGGTAATGCACCAGCGCCCACGACTCGGCGTAGAAGATGCCGCTTTTGTCCGCCTCGTTATAGTCGGCCGAGTCGCGTTCGATGGCGAACAGCGTGGCGAGCGGCAACAGGTTGCGCGTGCGCAGGGTGCGTAAGTATTCCGCGATGGGCCGACCGATGACGGCCTTGCCGTCCGCATCCGAGAACTCGAACGTGCTGTAGTAGAGCGCCAGTCCCTCGTTCAACCAGTCGGGCATGCGCCGCGCGCGACTATCTATGAGCAGATGCACCGACTCGTGAAAAATTTTGGCGTAAGCATCGCGCGCGCGCCCGTCCACCGGCAGCGCGACGTAGTTTACGTCTAAGCCCGACTGAAAATAACCGGCGAAATCAACCGGGCGATTCTGATAGACGGGCCGGAAAGGTCTGTAGCTCTCCTCGTCCCGGAAGACGAACACGACGGTCGGCACGGTCGCGTGCAGGCCCGCGGCCGGAAACTGCGCGGCGAAGACCGTGCGGAACTGCTCGAAGCGCCGCGCGATCTGCTGCATGTCCGCCGCTGCGGCGTCGCCCACGAACAGATAGTTGGGCGAGCGCACGGAGAGCCACGCAGAATCTTTGGCCGCACATGTGGCCTGAGCGGCCGGCGCGCTGAGCGCGAGCCAGAGGCAGATCGTCAGGAGCAAGCGCGCACGCTTCATTGTTCAACTCGCCTCGGCGTAAGCGGGCTGCCGCTGCTTGCGCCCGCGCAAGCCTTCGAGTTCGAGCGCGAGCGTGGGCACGACGAGCAGCGTGATGAAGGTCGAAAGCGTAAGCCCGCCGATGACGGCGATGGCGAGCGGGCGTTGCATCGCCGCGCCCGCGCCCCAGCCCAACGCGAGCGGCAACAGACCAAAGATGGTGCAGAGCGTCGTCATCAGGATCGGGCGCAGCCGCACGCGTCCCGCTTCCATGAGCGCCGCCGCGAGCAGCCCGGCGCGCTCGGCGCGCAGCTTGTCCGTGTAGTCGAGCAAGATGATGCCGTTCTTCACCACCAACCCGATGAGCATGATGAGACCCATGAACGAAGAGATGTTGAGCGGCGTTGCCGTCAGCCACAGCGCCGCGAGCGCACCGACGAGCGAGACGGGCGCGGCGCAGAGGATAATCAGCGGCTTCGTGTAGGAACGAAACTGCACGACGAGCACGATAAAGACAAGCGCGAGCGCGAGCGCAAAGACCATGAGCAGGCCGCGAAAGGCCGTCTGCTGACTCGCGTACTGCCCGCCGAGTTCATACGTCACGCCGGGCGGCAGGTTCGTTCTGGCGAGCAGCGCGCGCACGTCGCGCGTAACCGAACCAAGCCCGCGCCCGCTGAGGCCCGCCGTGAGGGCAATCATCTGGCGTTGATCCTGCCGGACAAGTTCGCTCTGCCCGGCTTCGCGTTTAATCTCCGCAAAGGCGACGAGCGGTTGCGTGCTGCCGCCCGGCGTCGTGATCGGCACGCTGCTGATCTTCGCAAAGTCGAAGCGTGTCTCGTCCGGCAGGCGCACGCGCACGCCGACGAGCAGATCGCCCTCGCGTATCTGTGTCACGCGGCGACCTAAGAGCGCGCCGTTTAGTTGCGCCGAGATGGCCTGCACGGTCAGCCCTGCGCGACCGGCACGCACCGGATCAATGCGCGCGACGAGTTCGGGCGAGCCGGCGCTCACACCGTTGTAGAGTTCGACGATACCGGGAATCTGCTCGACGCGCTCGCCCAACTCCGTCGCCGCGCGTTGCAGGACTTGCAGATCGTTACCGAACAACTTGATCTCGACGGGGCGCGCTTCGCCCGCGAGATCGTTGATTACATCTTCGAGCAGTTTGACAAACTCCGCGTTGGCTTGCGGATACTTCTCTTCGATCTGGCCGCGCAGATCGTCAATCACCTCGTCCGAGTTGCGGCTGCGGTCGTCTTTGAGGCGCACGAGGATGTCGCCCTCGTTCGGTTCGGTGGCGAAGAAGCCAAGCTGCGAGCCTGTGCGCCGCGAAAAGGCGGCGACCTCCGGCGTC
>DASVQA010000171.1:0-11037 GCA_036389375.1 Pyrinomonadaceae bacterium
GCGATCCGGCGAAGCTGGCGCTGTTGCAATACTTGGCCGTGCGCCCCGCCTTTCTCCAAAACGCGCCCTTAGCCGAGCGCGACACGCAGGCCGTCTTCCTCAACTATCAAGGCACGCGCATCACCACGCGCTCGGTCGGGCGCATGGTGGACAAGTACATCACCATCTGCGCCGGCATACACAACATCAGCCCGCACAGCCTGCGCCACTCCTTCGCCACGCACCTGCTCGACAGCGGCGCAGACCTTCGCCACATTCAGGAGTTGCTCGGCCACGCGCGCATCTCCACCACGCAAATCTACACCCACGTCTCAATGGAAAAACTGATCGAGGTCTACGACAAGACGCATCCGAAGGCTTAAGAGCAGTGATGAGTCCAAGTGCCGAGTGCCGAGCAAGAGACAGGTCTTAACTCGGCACTCGGCACTTGGCACTGCTTTACAACGTTGGGGTGTCGTCCAGCCCTTGAGCGGCTTCGAGGGCGGTCTGGCAGGCGGCGTCGTAGCGCGCGGTGGGCATGGCTTCGAGGCGCGCTTCGGGGATAGGTTGGCTGCAACGGGCGCAGATGCCGTAAGAGCCTTCGTCAATGCGCAGCAGCGCCTGATCTATGTCGGCGACGGCTTGCGAGGCGCGTTCGCCGAGCCGCAGCGCGAGTTCCTGATTCACGTCCTGAAGCGACATGTCAACGGTATCTTTGACGCCGTCGTCGTTTGCGACCATCTCCAACGCGGCGGCCTGATTATCGCGCACGTGCTCCGTATGCTGGCGCAATTGCTCCGTCAGGATGCGCCGGAAGTGTTCTAGTCTCTCTGCGTCCATCAACCCTCCCTGATTTCGCACGGCTGTCTTCCGCGTGCGTGCTAGGCAAACTGTGTTTAGGTAGGGCGGGAGTATAACACAGCACGCCGTCAGGGTCAGGGTCGGACGGTTGCAGGCTTAGAAGTCGGCCAACAACTGCTATCAAAATCTGGCCGTCAAGCCGAGGCGCACGGCGCGGGGCGAGCCGGGCGAGATGTTGTTGTTGTTGTCGGCGTTGCGGTAATACTTCAGGTCGAACAGGTTTTCCACGTTCCCCTGCAACCGCCACTTCTCGTTGAAGGCATAGAAGACGGCCGCATCGGCGCGCGTGTAGCCGGGCAGGATGACGGTGTTATCGACGGCGGCGAACATATCAGACCGATGCACCAGCCCTAAGCCGACGCCGAGTTTCGCCGCGAGCCGGTAGTTGTTCCAGAGTGAAAAGGTGTGATGCGGCACTTGGGCGACCTGCGCGCCGGCGCGGGCCGCCGTCGTCGCACTGGTAATGGCCGCATCCTGATAGGCGTAGCCGCTGACCACGCGCCAGTTGTGCGTGACGTTGCCGTTCAAACCGATCTCGAAGCCTTTGGTGCGCTGGCTGCCGGTCTGCACGATTCTGGTCGGGTTGTTGGGATCGGTCGCGCGCGTGTTGGTGCGATCCTGCCGGTAGATGGCGGTTGTGAGCGACAGGTAGCGGCGCACGTCCCACTTAGCGCCCAACTCGTAGTTGCTGAACTTCTCCGGCTTGACCTGCTGCGTGATGCTCGTCAGCGACGAGAATTGATCGCCGGAACTGGGCAGATAGGCGACGCTGTAATTCGCGTAAATGGAGAGCGGCGTGGCGGGTTTGAAGACGATGCCTGCGCGCGGCGAAACCAGTCTGTCAATGCGGCGCAGGTTATCAGCGTTGCGCCGGTTGTGAAACTGTAGATCGAAATAATCGAACCGAAGGCCCGCGACGACTTGCACATAACGAGAAAGCTCAATCTGATCCTGTGCATAGCCGGCCGCCAGATTGGTCTTGAGATGATTGTCTGCGTCGGTCACAGACTGGCGATAGGTCACGGGCGTGCTGATCGTAGGCTGGTCGTAGGGCACTAGAATGGACGTGGCGGTGTTGTTGAAGAAACCAGTGTTGCGCAGATTATCCGTCAACTGTCGCCCTAGTTCCGCGCCGGCCAGAAAAGTGTGCCGGACGCGCCCGGTGGTTAAGGTGAAGGTCAGATCCGTCTGGTTGAAAATGTTCCGGCGGCGGGTGGCGTTGTTGTAAGCCGAGAGCGCGACGCGTGTTTTATCCGCCGTCACCGCGCCGGCCACGTAATTCTGATAGCCCCGGTCGTAGTCGCCAAACTGCGTGCGGTTGCGCAGATTGAAGCGACCCATCTGCCGCTCGACAGCGCCGCTTAAGAGATTGACGCGCGCGCGCACGTGGCTATCGCGCGGGTTGCCAAAGAAAGTGTCAACGGGCGTGTCGGCCGGTCGGCCCGCGAAGGATGGAATGCCCCGGTCGGCCGTGCGCCCATCGTGGAAGTGTTCGTAGCTGAGTGTGAATTTCGTCTGCGTGCTAGGCGTGATGGTCAGCGTCGGGTTAATGCCGTACCGCTCAGTGTTGACGTAGCGGCGGAAGCTGTCGGAGTTCTCGTACAACGCGTTGACGCGGAAGGCAAGCTTAGGGTTGAGCGGCTGATCGTAATCCGCCGCGACCCGTCTGTTGCCGAACGAGCCGCCCTGAAGCGTTATTTCACGCAAGGGGGCAGCACTGGCTTCCTTGGTCACACGGTTGACGACGCCGCCGCCACCGCCCCGACCGAAGATCATCGCGTTCGGCCCCTTCAGCACCTCCACCTGATCTACGTTATAGAGATCGCGGTAATACTGTACGTCGTCGCGCACGCCGTTGAGGTAGAAGTCGGCGCTGGTGCTGTTGCCCCGGATGACGAGTTGGTCGCGGTTGTTTTCGCCCTGATGCGCTGTGATGCCGGGGATGTAATTCACTACGTCGCTCATGCTCTGAAACGATTGATCCTTGATCTGCTCCTTCGTCACGACGGTCACGGACTGCGGCGTGTCGCGCAGCAGCGTCAACGTCTTCATGGCACTGGCGATGACTGCTGTCTGATAGCCGGCCGTGTCGGACACCGTCACGCTGGCGGACGCGCCGGCAACTTGCAGCACGACTTCGAGCGCCGGGGCGGGCGTCCGCGCCACGTTGACCGTCTGCGTCGTCGCCGCGAATCCGTCGGCGACGACCTGCAAACTATATGCGCCGGGTTCGAGTGCGAGCGAGAATTCGCCCTGTTGGTCTGTGACTGTCGTGAAACTGCCCGCGCCCCCCTGCGCCTCCGCCACGACACGAGCACCCGCGACCGTCGCCCCGTTGGCATCAAGCACTCGCCCACGCAGCGCCGCTTGCACAGTGCGCGTCTGCGCGTGGCAGAGTAATGCGCCGGTTAGCAGGAGAAGCAGAAACAGATTGGGCAGGCGGCTTGCTGCGCTTCGGAGCAACATGTGGGAACACCTTTCATAAACAGGACAGGAGTATTTAATAAGAGCTTTAAGGGGTTAAAATTGAAAACGGATTTCAATTTCACCGGGAGTATAGTGGGGACATATTGTAGTTGTCAACGAATTATTTATGCGGACTGAAGAATTGTCTCTACGAACTGAGCGGGACGGGCAAATGAGGTTTTGTGCAGCAAACGTGCGGGGCGCATGCTGTCAGGAACGCGCCTCGCCGCAGAGGATTTCGGCGGCGAGCAGCGGGATCATCAACTCGTGATGCCCGGTGATTGAATAGCCGCGCCCCGCGCCGTCGCTGACGGGTCGGCGCACGACGTTTGTGAGCGGGCGATAGGACTGGATGAAATCGAAGTTTGCGGTGGTGAAGTCAGCGAGCGGATGGCCCAGATTGCGCACGAGCGTGACCGCTTTCAAAAAGACTTCAGGCAGCACGACGGCCGAACCGACGTTGAGATAGACGCCGCCGCCGTCGAGCCGCCGCACAAGCGCGGCGAGCAAACGAAAATCCGTGTGCGTGGTCGCACCGAGACTCGCACCGTCCACGCTCGGATGAAAGTGCGCGATGTCCGCGCCGATTGATAGATGTGCGGTGAAGGGCACGCGCGCCGCGTAGGCCGCGCAGAGCAGCGACAGGTGCGCGTGCGGCGGCTGCATCTCAGCCAGCCTGCGCCCCAACGCCTCGCCCAAGCCGACCTGCGCGCGTGCGCCGGCTTGCGCCGCTTCATTCAATAGACGCCCCGTCTCTTCCGCCGCGCCGAACGCACCCGCGCCGAGCGTCGCGTCAACATCTTCTGAGGTTGAACCGACGAGCGCCATCTCCGCATCGTGTACGAGCACAGAGCCGTTGGCGGCAATCGCGGAGACGAAACCCTGTCGCAGCAGATCGATGATGACGGGCGCAAGTCCCGTCTTGACGACGTGCCCGCCGATGCCCCAGATGACGGGGCGCTTTAACGCGCGTGCCCGCCGCACCTGCGCCGCGACCTCGCGCAGAGACCTGACCGCAAGAATGTTTGGCAGCGCGCCTAAGAAATCTTTGAGTGAGGCGTCGGGCGTGATGGGCTGCGCGAAGTCGGCCGCCGTTACTTTGCTTGGGCGCGCGGCGAGTGGATAGGTGTTGACCTCGTCGAGATCGAGCGGTCGCACGTCTTCATAGCTGGACACGGCTTGGCGGCGCTCCTTCGTTTCTGCTCCGGCCCGTTTAACCTTCGGCAGCGAAAAGTAACTGCTCGACCAATTCGCACAGGATGTGCCCGACGAGGTTGTGCGTCTCCTGTATGCGCTGCGTGTCCGCGCTTGGCACGACGAGCGCAAGGTCGCACAACGCTGCGACGCTGCCACCGTCGCGCCCAAGTAGCCCGACGATCTGCATCCCTTGCCGGCGGGCCTGCTCGCAAGCCGCGCCGATGTTCGGCGACATGCCGGAAGTCGTGATCGCTACGAGCACATCGCCCGCCCGGCCGAACGCCTCGACCTGCCGCGCAAACACATTCTCAAACCCCGTGTCATTGGCGATTGAAGTCAGCACGCCGCCGTCGGTCGAAAGCGCCAGCGCCGGCAGCGCGCGCCGCCCTTTGCGCGCAAACTGGTTCACAAACTCGCCCGCGATGTGCTGCGCGTCGGTCGAAGACCCGCCGTTGCCGCACAGCAGCACGCGCCCGTCCGCCGCGAACGCGGCCGCGATCAACTGCGCCGCACGCGCCACCTGATCGGCGTGCTCGGCGAAATAGCGCCGCTTGACCTCAAGGCTGTCGGCGACGATAGCTGTTATTCGTTCGTGCAAAGTTTTGCCTGGTGCGCCCGTTCGCGCGTCATGCTAACCGGCACACGACGCACATTTCAAGCGATCTTCTTGCGCTCGCGCTGCGCGCCGTCGGGCCCGTTCGTCGCTGCACTATGCCCGTTGCCGTTCTTGTTGGTGTGCCCATTAAGCAGAGGTCGGAGCGATTGGCCTGTGTGTGAACGACGGACGCGGGCCACCTCTTCGGGTGTGCCGGCGGCGACGACGCGCCCGCCGCCGGAGCCGCCTTCGGGGCCGAGGTCGATCACGTAGTCGGCGGATTTGATCACGTCGAGGTTGTGTTCGATGACGATGACGGTGTTGCCTAAACTGACGAGGCGTTGCAGCACGTCGAGCAGTTTGTGTACGTCGGCGAAGTGGAGGCCGGTGGTCGGCTCGTCGAGGATGTAGATGGTGCGTCCCGTCGCGCGCTTCGAGAGTTCGCGGGCGAGTTTGATGCGCTGCGCTTCGCCGCCGGAGAGCGTGGTGGCGGATTGCCCGAGTTTGATGTAGCCAAGCCCCACGTCGAGCAGGGTCTGAAGCTTCTGTTTGATCTGCGGAATGTTCTCTAAGACGGGCAGCGCCTCTTCGACGGTGGTGTCGAGCAGTTCCGCGATGGACTTGCCTTTGTATTTGACGGAGAGCGTCTCGCGGTTGTAACGCGCGCCGCGACACACGTCGCAGAGCACGTACACGTCGGGCAGGAAGTTCATCTCGATACGCTTCATGCCGTCGCCTTCGCACGCCTCGCAGCGTCCGCCCTTGACGTTGAAGGAGAAGCGACCGGGTTTATAGCCACGCTCGCGCGATTCGGGCAGCATGGCGTACAACTCGCGGATCGGCGTGAACAGGCCCGTATAGGTCGCCGGGTTCGAGCGCGGCGTGCGCCCGATGGGCGACTGGTCGATCTCGATCACCTTGTCTATGTGCTCAAGCCCTTCGATGGCGTCGTGCGCGCCGGGCGTGACGAGCGACCCGTAGAGATGGCGCGCAAGGGCGCGATAGAGTATGTCGTCAATCAGCGTGGACTTACCCGAACCGGAGACGCCCGTGACGACCGTGAGCAGCCCCAACGGAAATTTAACTTCGATGTCTTTTAGATTGTGTTCGCGCGCGCCGCGCACCACGACGTTGTGCCCGTTGGGCGTGCGCCGCGCGGCGGGCACGTCAATCTTGCGCGCCTGACAGATGTAGAGGCCGGTGATCGATTCAGGATTGCACGCGACCTCTGCGGGCGTGCCGACGGCGACGATCTCGCCGCCATGCGCGCCGGCCGCCGGGCCCAGATCAACGACGAAATCGGCGCGGCGAATCGTCTCTTCGTCGTGTTCGACGACGAGCACGGTGTTGCCGAGGTCGCGGAGTTGGCAGAGCGTTTCGAGCAGGCGTTGATTGTCGCGCGGGTGCAAGCCGATGGACGGCTCGTCAAGCACGTAGAGCACGCCGCGCAGTTGCGAGCCGATCTGCGTGGCGAGACGTATGCGCTGGCCTTCGCCGCCGGAGAGCGTGGCGGACGGCCGATCCAAAGTGATGTAACCAAGCCCGACCGTTTCGAGGAAGCGCAGGCGGTTGCGTATCTCGCGCAGGACGCGCCCGGCGATCTGTTCCTCGCGTTCGTTCAAGGTCAGCCGATCAAAGACGGCGATTGATTCTTCGACCGGCTGCGCCGTGTAGTCGGCAATCCCCAAGCCGCCCACGCGAACCGCGAGCGATTCGGGCTGCAAGCGTTTGCCATGACAGTCCGGGCACTCGACCGGCGACACCAGTTCTTCCAGCGCGACCCGCACCTTCTCCGACGGCGCATCGTTCATGCGTTCGCGCAGATGCCGGATCGCGCCCTTCCAGTCGCTTTGATAGGCGTACTGCCCGTGCCGGAAAGTGATCTGCCCCGTGATGCCGTGAAAGAACGCGTCGCGCGCGGGCTTGGGGAGCGCGGAGAAGGGCACGGCCGCAGTTGCGCCAAAATGTTCGACGACGGCGAGCAGCGCGCTCTTTAAGTAGGCCGAGCCTTGCTTGTCCGCCGCGCCGAGAAAGACCTGTTTGTCAACGCGCTCGTGCGGTTCGGGGATCAGCTTGACCGGGTCAACTTCGAGCACCGTGCCCAGCCCGTGACAACGTTTGCACGCGCCGTAGGCCGAATTGAACGAAAAGGAGCGCGGCTCAAGCGGCGGGATGTTGATGCCGCAGTTTACGCACGCCATCTTCTCCGAATAGAGTTTCTCTTCGCCGTCCACCACCGAGACGAGCACCGCGCCGCCGGTCAGCTTCAGCGCCGTGCGGACTGATTCGCTCAGCCGCTCGGCAATGCCCTGCTTGATGAGCAGGCGATCCACGACCGCTTCAATCGTGTGGTTGCGCCGCTTGTCGAGCTTGATCTCTTCGTCGAGCGAGACGAGTTCGCCGTCCACGCGTGCGCGCAGGAAACCCTCCTTCGCCAGCTTTTCAAACTCCTTCTTAAACTCGCCCTTGCGCCCGCGCACGACCGGCGCGAGCACCATCACGCGTTCGCCTTCGGGCAGCGCCAGCACGCTCAGCACGATCTGTTCGACGCTCTGCCGCGTGATCGGCGCGTCGCATTGATGACAATGTGGCTGGCCGATGGAGGAAAAGAGCAGCCGCAGGTAATCGTAAACTTCCGTCACCGTGCCGACGGTCGAGCGCGGACTGCGCGAGACGGTCTTCTGTTCGATGGAGATGGCGGGCGAGAGGCCGTCAACCGAGTCCACGTCGGGGCGTTCGAGTTGGTCGAGGAACTGGCGCGCGTAAGCCGAGAGCGACTCGACGTAGCGGCGCTGGCCTTCGGCATAGATGGTGTCGAAGGCGAGCGAAGACTTGCCCGAACCCGACAACCCCGTGATCACCGTTAGACGGTCGCGCGGTATCTCGACGTTGACGTTCTTCAGGTTGTGCTGGCGCGCGCCGCGCACCGTAATACGGTCAATTGCCATTGCTGAAATTCGTGCCGCGCCGCCACAGTCGTGAATTTCGGGAGTAGCGGAAACAGCGATTTTACGCGAGCCGCAGCCGCAGCACAAGCAGCGCGCCGCCCCAGCGGCAACGGCCTCATGCTGCGTTTTCTTGACACCCTTGCGGAGCGGCTTCTACACTGCGCGCAACGGTCAACAGCAATGCTGCAACCGGCGCGTTTATACAAAAAACGCGCGCACCCCGCGTCTGTAGTCTGACAAGGAGTCTTTGAGGGTGAACCTGCCGAACGCGCTGACGCTGTCGCGCATCTTCGTCGTGCCGCTGCTCGTGGTGGTGCTGCTGACGCCGTTCTCCGAGCACTGGTTCGGCGTGCCGCGCCACATCCTCGGCGTGACCCTCTTTCTCGCCGCAGCGTTCACCGATTACCTAGACGGCCACATCGCCCGGCGACGCGCGCAAGTCACTTCGTTCGGCAAACTGCTCGACCCAATCGCTGATAAACTGCTCATCTCGGCCGCGCTCATCTCGCTCGTCGAAAACAGGCTCGCGCCCGCGTGGGCGGTCGTCATCATCGTCGGGCGCGAGTTCGCCGTGTCGGGCTTGCGCTCGATTGCTGTGACGGAAGGGGTGGACATCTCGCCGTCGCGCATGGGCAAGTTCAAGATGTGGGCGCAGGTGTTTGCCGTCGCGCTGCTGATTCTATCGAGCGTCGGCGGCGCACCGCCGGTGGCGAACTTCGGGCAGGCGTTCCCGGCGATTCAGTTCTGGACTGTGCCGGAGTTGCGCGCCGCCCTGCATCACGTCTTCGGCGCGGGCGCGGCGACGGCGACCGATTGGCAGGTCTTACTCTACACGGCCGGGCGCGCGATGCTGTGGGTCGTCGTGCTCTCGGCGTGCCTCTCAATGTACGACTACTTTCGCGCCTTCTACGTGGCGATGAGCGGCCGCGCAGCCGCCCGCCGCGCAGCCGCGCAGCCGCCCGTGCCGACCGGCGCGAGCCAGACCGCGCGCTAGGCAAAGACGCAGGCGCAAAAGAGCACGGCAGCAGGAAAGCGCAAGGGCGTAGAGAGCAATTCTCTACGCCCTTGCGCTTTGATCTACGGATGGTCGCCTTACTACCTTCGAGCGACGGCGCGTTACTGTATCTCGACGAAGTCGCCGGTGTGGACTTCCTGTGCGACGCGCGTGATGATGGCTGTCGCGGTGCGCTGCTGCACGTTTAAGATCACCATCTCGCCCACCACCTTGCGCGGCACGGGCGGGCGCTTGCGCATGACCTTCGGCTTCGTCTCAATCGGGCCGTAGATGCCGTTGCTGTTCGGATTCTGCACGCGCGGCGCTTTGTTCGAGAACTTGCCGCCCCGGAAGCGCTCGCTCTCGAAGCCGTAGCTGGCCGAGGGCGTGACCTCTTCGTCGCGGAAGCGCGAGATGTTGCCCGTGCCGGCGGGCCGGAAAATGGTCAGGCGGTCGCCTTCGCGCACGTTGTCCTCACGCCCCAGATCGATATAGACGATCTCGCTGACCGACGGCATTTCGCGCAAATCGCGCGCCAGCACGATGCGTCCGCGCTGCTTGCCGCTCGGATCGGCGAAGCGGTCGAAGACCGGATCGACCGGCGCGACGGGCGACGTGCGCGCGGGCACGGAGCGCAGCAGGTCGCCGTGCAGGATCATGTCGCACGACTGCGTCACCAGCGCGACCGACGTTTCCGCCTTGACGCGCACGACGCGCATACGCCCGATCTCTTGCGTGTAGACGCCGAGCCAGCCCTTCTTCTTCGTCCACTTCGAGGTGAACTGCCCGCGCGGGCGCACCGCCATGTACTCCGCGCCCTCGCGTATGCCTTGATTCGCACCGGCATTGATGAAGACGAGATCGCCCTCACCATAGGTGTTCTGCTCCTGTTCCTGCTCGCCGCCGACGACTTGCAGGTAGTTGGACGCAGGCGCGTACTCGATGAAACCGCCGCAATAAAGCTCAGCTTCTTGTGCAATGGTGGCGACCAGAGGGCCGTTTGTGCCGCGCTCCGGTGCGCCCGGCTGCTGATCGCGGCTCGACATGGTTTGGGCAATAGCGGTCGGCAGGCACAGGAGCGCCAGCGAGGTCAGGACGAGAGCCTGTAAAGGGAGAAAGCTACGAATACGCACGGGAAATCTCCTCTGCATTGGTTGGGCCGGCAAATGTCAGCGATTGAGCGTGCGACTTGGGCGGCACGCGCGGGGCCGGGCGCTGGGTTAAGGCTTTTGAGGGGAAGATGCGGCGTGCTTTGGCTGTTCGTGTCCCGCCGCACCGGGCAGTTCAATCCTACCGATTGGGTGCGCCGGGCGTCAATATAATTCTTCGGTCGGACAGCAAAGCGGCCGGTTTCTGCGTCAATGGTGTCAGCGACTTGCGTTTTGGCAAAGCTGTTGCTAGTATTCGCGTTTTGCCGGATGATGCTCGGAGTCGTCCGTCTTGAGCCGGCGTAGCTCAGTTGGTAGAGCATCTGATTTGTAATCAGAGGGTCGGGGGTTCAAGTCCCTTCGCCGGCTCCACCCAACGGATTTGAAAAAGCGCGCAGGGGTGGTCGAGTGGTTAATGGCACCGGGCTGTAAACCCGGCGGGCTCACGCCCTACGTAGGTTCGAATCCTACCCCCTGCACCACGGAGAGCAAGGATGAAGGCGGAAGCATGAAGGATGAACGATAGAGCGAGCGATTCAAGTTGAATCAGCACTCTTTCATCCTTCATCCTTCATCCTTCCGCCTTGCATTTGGGCGGGTGTAGCTCAGTTGGTAGAGCATCAGCCTTCCAAGCTGAGGGTCGCGAGTTCGAGCCTCGTCTCCCGCTTTTCGAGTCCGCCGCGCGGTTGGGCGCAAAAACACGTTTTGCGCCCGCGTAGCTCAGGGGTCGAGCGCCTCCGTGGTAAGGAGGAGGTCATGAGTTCAAATCTCATCGCGGGCTCCACTGACCAGGCTTTTCGGACAAGGAAAATTTTGATCTCAAGATAAAGCGGCCATCTCGGCATGTCT
>DASVQA010000172.1:0-2968 GCA_036389375.1 Pyrinomonadaceae bacterium
CCAGACAGGCGGCGAGCAGATAGAAACGCTGATGCGCCGGCTGGTAGAGCTTGAGCTTCGGGGCTGGCGCAGGCGGCCGCGTCGGCACGCCGGGCAAAGGTCGGAGCGGTGTGCGGCCTTGCAAAGTGCTCCGGCTGGACAAGCTCAGCGCCAGCGTCGCTGTCGCTCCGCCGAACGCCGCACCGGCGGCGGGCGGCCGGCTATCAATCGTGCCGGCCACGCTGTTGAGGGCACTGCTACTACTGGCAACGAGTTGCGCGCGCGGTTGTTTCTGTCTGACCGCCGCGAGGCGCAGGCGCGTGAGCGTTTGCAGAAACTTCGGCGCGGGCGCAGGCGGCGCGACGGGCTGCGCGGGGCCGCGCCACGTCTCCGGTTGCGCGACAAACTCGCCGAGCCGCGCCGGATCGTTCTGCATCAACGCGAGGAAGTCCTCCATGAAAGTGTCGCTGGCGAAGCGCAAGACGGCGGGCCGCAGGAGCGTGCTGCGCCGCGCGGCCACGTTGGCCGCGTCGGCCGCTGTGCCCCAGAGCGGCGCTGGCGCTGTCCATTGCAACTGTTCGCGCATAGTTAATTCAGCAATCGCTCGCGCCTACCAGATGTTGCCCGCGCCGGGCGTGTAGGACGCGCTCACGACGCTGTTCGAGATGAGCGTGTCGCACTGCACGACGCCGCTGAACTTCGACATGCCTGCATCAACCGTGACCATGCCGGCCGAGACGGCGACCAGCGAGGCGTTGACCGTCAGCTTCGCCGACGTGTTGATGGTGATGCCGGCCGGCTCCAGCTTGATCGAGTTGCCGTTGCTGTCCACGATCTCGACGCTCGCGGGGCTGTCCTTCAACGTCAGCTTCTGCCCCCCCGGCGTCTCCAGGATCAACTGCTCCTGCCCGTCCGTGTCGTCGAGCGTGATCTTGACGCCGTTGCGCGAGCGCAAGACCTTCTTGTAGTTGTTGCCTGCGCCATCCATTGATTCGGGCGGCGCATCGCGGCCGTTCCACAGGCCGCCGATCACATAAGGGCGGCGTGGGTCGCCCGCTTCAAACACGACGAGCACTTCGTCGTTCACGTCCGGGATGAACCAACTGCCGCGTCTGTTCCCGCCCATCAGCGTCGCCAAGCGCGCCCACACCTCATAACGCTCGCCGCCCGTGTCCGGCGACCACGGCAGCGTCACTTTCACGCGTCCCTGCCCGTCGGGGTCTTTAATGTCCGAGACGAGCGCGGGAAACACGCCGTACCAGCGCCCGCCCAAACCGCTCGGCACGCGGGTATCTATGATCGTTTCGATTAGACTGTCTCCAAACATAATCAATCTGCGGCGACTGCCTTCTTCACCCGCGCCCAATGCCGGGGCGTTCGGCGGTGAATTCAGTGCGTAAGCCGATGCGCCGGTCGAAGAGGTGCTTGCTCTCGGTCACGTAGTACTTGCCGCTGAAGAGCGGGCCGAGTTCCTGCAACTCGACGTAGCTGCCGACGCGCAAAGTCGGTTTCGTCTCCGCGACGCCGCACCCGGTGACGAAGCGGCGCGCGCTCAGCTTGAAGAAGGCTTCGGCCTCTGCCTGCGCCTCCTGGCTGTTGAGCGGGACGGTGTGCGCGAGCGCCTCTTTGCGCGCGCCGAGCTTCGCTCGCAGAATCTGGACGCCGCTCTCGTCGCCGTTCAATTCGCTGCTGATGGCATTGTCGGTCGCCTCGTACTGCAACGCCCGCTTGCTGCTCACGTCCCAGCCGTTGACGGCGACGCTGGTGCGCTGGTGTGCGAGGTCTGCGAGCACGATGAACGAGCGCAGTTCCTTGCCGTGTTTGAGTTGGAGCGGATTGCCACCACGCCGGCTGTGCGCCTGCACGTTCAAGGTGCTGCCGTCCATCCATAGCTCCGCGTCTATGGCGCGGGCGCGCTCGCGCAGGAAAGCAAGGTCGCTCTGGTTGACCTGCGCGAGCACCTTGTAGTTGGGGCCTGACACGCCGACGCGCGGACTGAGGCCGTGATCGCTGGCGATCTGGTTCATCACGTCCGCATCGCTTACGTCGGCGAAGGTGCGTGTGCGGCGCGTCATGCGCAGGTCTTGAAAGCGATCCTCGGCGAGCACGGTGATCTGCGGCGGCCCGGCCGCGACGAAGTTCGCTTCCAGCCCCATGATGCGCCCGTCGAAGAGCACGTCGTCGCTCAGTTTGATTTGCAAGCTCTTGCCAAAGTCGAGCAGTTGGCGGTCGAAGTAGAGGAAGCCGTGCGCGTTGGCGCTCTCGCCCCAGTTGCCGAACTTTGCCTCGCAGCGATACAGCCCCGTCGTCTGCTCGACGATGAGCAGGTCGAGCAGGCCGCCGCCGAGTGCGGCCTGTTGTTCGCCGCCGACGAAAATATCAGGTGACGAATCTTGTGTGCCTGTGGCAGTATCGTCTGGCATCGCTTCCGTCAGTGCGCGCGCACGCGCTCGTAGCGTTCGATTTGTTGTGCGACCGCTTGCGCGACCTCTTCCGGCGCGGGCTGCTCCGGCTTCGACTCCGCGGCGGCGGCGCTCGCGTTCGGCTCCGCGCGCCCGGCCGGCTGCTCAACCACCTCAACCTCGTTAATTACAACCGCCATCTTTCAATCCTCCACTCTGCACCACTAGCTGCCTTCGACCACGCCGGGCGTGAGCCAAGAAATCACACGAAACGACACGAAGAAAGACTCATGAAGAAGGCGTTCTCGTTCGTGCCGGTTGTTCGTGTCGCTTCGTGTGATTTTGTGGTTAAAATTTTCATGGCCGCTTAACTCACAACCCGCTTAGCACTCAGAACAACCTCGACGCGTCCAGATCGAGCAGTTGACCCGGTTGCAGCAGGCGCGGGTTCTCGATGTTGTTAGCGGCGGCGATTGATTGCCAGTCTTTACCCTTGCCTTGTTTGTCGGCCATGTCCTGCACGGTGTCGCCGGCCGCAGCCTGTGCGAGCGGGCGCGTGCCCGGCAGTGCTTGCTTGGTGGGGCCGT
>DASVQA010000173.1:0-2331 GCA_036389375.1 Pyrinomonadaceae bacterium
CCCGCGGGCGTGATCTGCGAGATCATGAACGAGGACGGCACGATGGCGCGTCTGCCGCAACTGGAAGAGTTCGCCCGCCGTCACGATTTGAAGATCATTTCGGTGGCCGACCTGGTGCGCTACCGCATCCGCAAGGAGATGCTCGTCCGCCGCTCGGTCGAAACCGACTTGCCGACCGTGTACGGACTTTTCCGCGCCATCGCCTTCGAGAACATCATCAACGGCGAAGTGCACCTGGCGATGGTGATGGGGGACGTGCGCACGACAGACCCCGTGCTCGTGCGCGTGCACACGGAGAACGTGACGTTCGCCATGTTCGGTTCCTTGATCGGCGACACGGGCTTTCAGCTCCAGACGGCGCTCGAAAGAATCGCGGCTGAAGGGCGCGGCGTCGTCCTCTACCTGAGACAGCGCGAGCACGGTCTGGACCTGCGCCACCAGTTGCGCACCCTCGCGCTGATGCAGGAGCGCGGGCTGAGCCTGCACGACGCGAGCATCGAGACGGGGTACGGCGTGAACCGCGATTACGGCGTCGGCGCGCAGATTCTGCACGAGCTGGGTCTGCACCGGATTCTGCTTTTGACGAACAACCCGCCGAAGGTGGCGGCGCTCGAAGGCTTTGATCTGGAGGTCGTCGGAAACCTCCCTCTGGGCTCACCCGCCGAGGCCCGTAAGGAGACGGCGGACGGGCGGCGGGAAACCACGCACTCGCCCGGAAAATCGCGGCGCATGTGAGCGTCGAGAAGCTTCAGGTTCGACCCGGTTGCGCTGGTGGTTGATGGTCAATTACTATTTCGGCTCTCCTACTCTTAACTTGATTTTACTGCGGGCCGCTTCCGTCAAGGACGGCTCACGTTCATGAACCATGCCCGTTGATGATCACAACGACGCTCCGCCGGAATCGTCCCCGGAGCCTGAAAAAAAGAGCGTCTCGGAAGCCCTCCAGACGGAAGGGGACGAGCCGCTCCCGCCCGTCGCCGAGGCGATAGCCGAGCGCGACGCCGACCGGCCCGCGCCCGTCACGCCGCAGGGCCAGCGCCGCCGGTACCTCACGCGGCGCAACGCCTTGATCGCGACGATTGCGATTGTCGTCGGCGCGGTCGCGCTCGTGCTGCTCGCCATCCTCGGCTACAGACTCGGCTACGTTGACCGCTACATCGCCGGCCAGATCAAAGACACGTTCGCGCAGTACGGCATCCGCGCCGAGATCAAAGGGTTTCACACGAAGTTGGGGCCGCGCACCGTCGAGATGAAGGACATCGCGCTTTACGACGCGCAGACCGGCGAGCAGCTCGGCAAGATTGATCTTCTTCTCGCCACGGTTCGCGTCGAAGACCTTTACGCGCTCAACCTGCGCCGCAACGTCAACCTGGAATATCTACAGCTTGACGGGGCCGAGGTGTGGGTCAAGTTTGACGAGCAGGGGAACTCGAATTTCCGCAACATCAAACTGCCGCCGCCCGACCCGAACCGGCGCATCCTCTTCTCCTATTCGACGGCGCAGGTGAAGGTCAACAACGCCGTCATCCATTACGGCGACGAGCGCCACGACATCTCCGGCGAGGCGCGTAACATCATGGCTACGATCCAGCCGGACGACCCCCGCGCGCCCGCCGAAAGCTGGATGAACACGGTCACTCTCTCGCTCTCGAATTCAACCTTCGTTTACGACGGACGCCCAGTCAACGACATCTCTGTCGAGGCGCACGGGCGCGTCAACCAGACGCGCGCCGAGATTCAAGGGCTTACTTTGCGATCGCCTCTGGCCGAGGCGCGACTGCAAGGCACGATGGACGATTGGCGAAACCTTCGTTACAGGATGCAGGTCGTCTCGACGGTTGATCTGACGCAGGCTTCGGACATCCTTCAGACGGGCACGGCGCTGCGCGGCGTCGGTAATCTTGAGGGCACGGTGTCGGGCGAGGGCTCGCGTTATCAAGTCGATGGCAACATCAAGGCGGACGCGCTGGCGGCGGACGGCGTGCGCTTGCAGAATATGAACCTGACGGCGAGCGGCACGGGCGACGGCTCCAGCTACGAGGCCAACGGGCGGGCCGTCGCGGAGGTGCTGGCGGCGGGCGATTTCCAACTCAACACGCTGCAATTAACGGGCAGCGTGATGGGCACGGGCACTGACTTTCGCTGGGTGGGCGAGTTGCGCGCCGCTGCGGCACGCGGCCCCGGCGCAACCATCGCCGGACTGATCTTGAGCGACGTGACGGCAGAGTCGCGTGACAAGGCTTTAACGGCATCGGCGCGGCGCGCCAGCGCTAATAGCGTCTCCACCTCCGGCGCAACCGTCAACGGGGCGCAGGCTTCGGACGTGCGCGT
>DASVQA010000174.1:0-31560 GCA_036389375.1 Pyrinomonadaceae bacterium
CAAGTTCCTGAGCGTCACCGCCGAAGGCTCGGACGGCAACACGGACGTACAGCTTCATGCTGTGCGCGCCATCAGCGAGCGCCCGGCCGATGAAGCCGTGCCTATTCTCATCCGCATCGCCAGAACGCACGCCAACCAGCAGGTGCGCAAACAGGCCATCCGCCTGCTCGGTGAATCCGGCGACCCGCGCGCCATCGAGTTCTTCCGCGAGGTGCTGACGAAGTAAAGGCGCAAGCAACGAGCAACTGAATCACCCAGCCCGGCCGCCACAACTTCACCGCGAGGGCGCGCGTGGCGCGGACAAAAGCTGCGCTACAGCTAACCCGCGCCCGCGCGCCTCTCGCGGTGAACCATAATCACGCCGACAACCACTTTGGCGGGCGAAGCGCGAGGGCGCTTCGCTTCAGTCTCCACCCGCCGCAGCAAAAACCTACCTAAAGAAAGAATCCGCTCGCACCGCCCGGCCCCCGCTCGTTGAGGAGAGCCGCGCGCATCGCCTGTGTCTTGGCACTCTTGTCACTTGTGCAAGGGCCGCACCGGGTGGAACAGCAATTGTTAGACGTTATGAAGGCAGGGAAGTTTACATCAATAGGAGATTCATCGTGCTTAGCAGAAACATCGCCATCCTGTTAACGGTCATCATTCTATTTACCGCGTTCGGGCATAAGCCTGCGCGCGCGCAATCAGGCGGGCCGCGACAGCCTGACGAACAAATCCGCGCGGCCGTTATGCGGCTCGGCGTGAGTGACAAGACCCGCGTTGAAGTCCGCCTGCGCGACAACAGCAAGTTGAAAGGTCACATCAGCGCGGCGGACGCAGATTCCTTCAACATCACGGACACGAAAACCGGCACAACCAAAACCGTCGCCTACGCCGACGCCGCGCAGGTGCGAAAAACCGGCGGCGGTCTCTCAACCCGCGCGTGGCTCATCATCGGCGCAGCCGCAACGGCGGCCATCATCGTCGGCGCGACCGTGATTAAACCCGTCTTATGCGACGGCGGCGCGGGCTGTTGATTGGCGCTCGCGCCGCCGTATCTGTTGAGCGCTGGATATTGCGGGAGACGCTCAGCCGACGAACTTGTAGCCGAGGCCGTGGACGGTGAGGATGAATTGGGGGTAGTGGGGGTTGGGTTCGAGTTTTTGGCGGAGCCATGCGACGTGGACATCGACGGTGCGGGTGGAGGGCATGGCGTCGTAGCCCCAGACTTCGTTGAGCAGTTCGTCGCGGGAGATGGTTGCGCCGCGATGGGCGACGAGGTATTGGTGCAGATTGAATTCGCGGGCGGAGTGTTCGATGCGTTGCCCGTCGCTGACGACTTCGGCGCGGCGGAAGTCGGCGCGGACGGGGCCGAATTGATAGACTTCGGGTGTCGTCGCGGTGGTCGTGGCGGTAGGCGCGCGCCGGAGCAGGGCCTCGATGCGGGCGAGCAGTTCAAGCATCTCGAAGGGCTTGGTGACGTAATCGTCCGCGCCGATCTTGAGGCCGACGACTTTGTCCACGACCTGTCCGCGCGCGGTGAGCATGATGACGGGCGTGGTGCTGCCTTGCTGGCGCAGATCGCGGCAGACATCGAAGCCGTTCTTGCGGGGCAGCATCACGTCGAGGATAAGCAGATCGAACTGCTCGCCGACCGCGCGCCGGAGACCCACTTCGCCGTCCGTCGCCGTCTCGACCGTGTAGCCTTCGCTCTGCAACCGGTCGGTCAGCGTGAGCAATAGTCCCGGTTCATCTTCGACGAGCAGAATCCGTTGGCTCATAGCCCGTCACCATTGCCTTGCCCGTTCGTGTAGGCCGGCAGATGCAGGGTGAAGGCGCTGCCGCGTCCCGGCGCGCTCTCGACCGTGACGCGCCCGCCGTGCGCCTCGACGATGTCTTTGACCAGACTGAGACCAAGACCATTGCCGTGTATCTGCGCGGCCCGCACGTCGCGCCCGCGATAGAACGGCTCGAAGATGTGCGGCAACTCGGCCGCGTCAATGCCCAGACCGTGATCCGCTACTTTGATCTGCACTTCGCGGCCGCGTGCGCCCGCCGTAGCGTGCGCCGTCACGCCGATCCATGATCCGCCGCCGCCGTACTTGAGCGCGTTGCTTAAAAGGTTTTGCAGCGCGCGGCGCAGGGCCGGTTCGTCCGCGAGCACGGGCGGCAGTTGGGGCGCGACGTGGCGCTCGACGTGCGGCGCGGCGTCCTGTGCCGCCTGCCATGCGGCCAGCGTTTGCTCAAGCAGGCCGGCAACTTCGACGGGGCGCAGTTCAAGCATGCGTCGCCCGCGTTGCGCGCCCGCGAGTTCGAGCACCTGCTCGACCATGTCGGCGAGCCTGCGCCCTTCGCCGCGAATCAGTTGCCCGTAGCGGCGCACCTGTGTGCCTTCCGCGATAACACCGTCCGCCAGATTTTCGCCCGCCGAACAGATGACGGCGAGCGGCGTGCGCAGTTCGTGTGTGACGCCCGCGACGAACTCCATCTGCTGACGCGCCAGCCGCTGCGCGCGGTGCGTCGAGACGACGAGGAGCGCGACGCTGGCGGCAAGCAGCAGGAGCACGCCGAAGCTGACGGCGAGGCTGCGGCGGCGTGCACCCGCGACGGCCGCATCGAGCGAGCCGGCCGGGTGCGCGACGATCAACTCCCAGTCGCCGTCGTCTTCCGTGTTGAGCGCCACGCGCACAGGCTCGCCCGGGTTCGTCGGCTGCGCGCCGCCGCGCCGGAAGACTTTCACGCTGAACGTCTTCTCGCGCACGCCCAAGCCCGGCGGCGCACCGAGTTGCGGCGTGGCGGTCGGCAGAAACACGTCCATCTCGTCAAAGCGCACGGTGAAGAGGCCGGCGCGCGTATCGCCCGCGCCCTGCGTCGGCGTCTGCGGGGCGGATTGATAGATGATGCGCGGCGGCTCTGTGCGTGTGCGGATGGTCAGATTGTAGTCGAGTTGGTCGCCGCTGCTGGCGAAGTAGCGGCGCGCGAGCGTGGGCAACAGTTCGGTGCGGATGTAGTCGAGGTCGAGCACGGCAATGACGTGGCTGGCGGGGGCCAGCCACGTCTTGAGCATCAGCGGTTGCTCGCGCGCGGCGAGGTGCAGGAACGGCTCGGTCGTCAGCGCGGGCACGATAACGGCGGGCAGATCGCCCACGAGCGGCGGCAGCGGCGCGACCTGTTCGGGCAGCGGCAACGCTGACCCGGCCAGATACTTTTGCGTGAAGCGTTGGTGGAGCGCGGCGAACTCGGCGGGCCACGCGACGGGCTGAACGTCACCGGTCGCCGGGTCGAAGCGGAGCAGGCGCACGTCCTCGTCCGCCTCGTTGTGTTCGGCCAGATAGACGGCGCGCACCATGCGCGGGTAGGGCGCGCTCGCCTGCCAGTGGCGGTAGCGTTCGGCGAAGTCAGACCACGCATGCGCGCGCACGATCCGCTCGTCCAACTGGAAGCCGAAATAGACGCGCCCGATCTCGCGGTCGAAATCCTGCGTGAAGCGCGCGGTCGAGGCGCGCAGGGTGCTCTGCATGCGTTCGCGCTCGCCCGTGCTGACCTGACCGAGCCAGCGATATTGCAGCGTCGCCAGCAGCGCGAGCAGCGCGACGAGCGCCGCCGCTAAGAGCAGCACGAACGACGGCGCGCGCGTGGTGAATCGCCAACCCACGTCCGGCAATTTAGCACAGCCCGTGTGCGTCGTGGTGTGGGCCCGCGCAGATTTTACATCCTTAACATCGCCACCCGTCGCTTCGCGTGTTGCCACCGGCCGCACAAAGTTTTTCTAGTCCGCCGCCGCCCCTGTGTGCTAATTTGTGGAGCGCGCTCCCCGACCCGCGCGCCGGCCTTTTGCGCCGCGTCCGCCGCGCGCCCGTCGGACGTTTCAACTACCGAACGCGGCCAGCGCCTCCGACCATAAAAGACACACGACGCGATAGCCACACAGGTAACTTAATGGACTTGTCCGGTCGCCCCGTCGGGCGGCCGCCGAGGAAGAAAGGATGTACGCCGTTAATGAATAAGAAGTGCCCCAATTGTGGTTTGATCAACTGGGAGACGGACGCCGAATGTAAGCGTTGTCATATGCCGTTCGGCGCGAACGCGCCCGTGCCGGCCGCCACGCCCGCGCCCGCAGCCTATGTGCCCGGTCAGTGGTCGTCGCCTTATGCGCCGCCGCCGCCGACCGCCTTCTACCCGACCAACGCTTACCCCGGCGCGATCATGGCCGAGGCGGGCGTGTGGCGACAGGAGTCCACGATCATCGCGGCGCTCAATCCGGCGCGCGAGGCGACGCTGCCCGCCGCGTGCGTCAAGTGCGGTGGCGCGGTCGAGGCGGCCGATTTCAAGAAAAAGTTTTACTGGCACAACCCCGCCTACTATCTGCTGCTCTTAGTCAACCTGCTCGTCTTCGCCATCGTCGCCATGATCGTGCGTAAGCGCGCGACCGTCTATATGGGCGTCTGCCCTGAGCATCGCGCGAAGCGGCGCAGGGCGATCACGCTCTCATGGGCGCTCGCCGGCATCGGCATATTGCTGTTCTTCGTCGGCGCGATCAACGAGATGCCCGCGCTGATGGGGCTGGGCGGCCTCAATATCATCGGCGCAGTCATCTACGCCGTCGTGACCGCGCACTTCATCATCGTTAAGAAGATCGACGAGCGCTTTATCTGGCTCAAAGGCTTCGATGCCGGCTATCTCAACCAACTGCCGGACTGGCCCGGGCAGTAAGCGCGAGCAACACACGCCACAAAGAGCGACGGCGCGAGTAGCTTTATAACTACTCGCGCCGTCGCTCTTTGTGGCGTTCTGTCTGTGCCGGTTGCGGCGTCAGGCTTACTGCTGTGCGCCGGCCGTGGCTGCGCCGCCGCTATTGCCGATGACGGCGTATGCGCCGCCCAGATTGATGCTGGTCAGCATGGCCGCGCTGCCGGCGTCGCCCGTCCGCGTCTTGTAATCGGGCGCGACCGAACCGGTGTTCTTGTGCGCTTCCAGTTGCGCGTTCGTCTTGACGACGAGCTTGCCGTTGCGCTTGATCGTCAGTTCGTTGGTCTGGTCGTCGAAGGACACTTTATAAGTGCCTTTCTTGAGCACCGTGCCGGCGACGCTCACCTCGTCGTCGAGGCGCACGTTTTTGCTCTTCACGTTGGCCAGCGCAGCGCCGCCCATCAGTGTGCAGAGTGCGAGCGCGATAGTGGTGCGAATTAGTCCGAGTTTCATCTTGCTATTCCCTTTCCGCCCCTGATCATTTGGGCGTGTCTCATGAGATTAAGTATGGGCGTTAAAATGCGTACCCGGTAAGCTAGACGAGCGCGCCGCACAAATAGTTGCCATTATGTGACCAACGCGCAGACATCGGTGACGAGCGGCCTTTAGCGGCGCAAGGGCCACGTCAACCGCCGTCTAATTCTGTAACTTGTGCGAAACTACCGGCAATATGTGAAGGCGCGGCCGATTAGCCGGCGCAAGGGGCGCAAACCATGACGCCCGTTGGGGTGTATAATTTAAGTTATGCTTCTTCTTGTTTAATTGAGCCGTAAAGGATGATGGTGCGAAATCCCACTCTAAACATTCGGCGCGCACGGATCGAAGATGCCAATTTGCTGGCAGAATTGGGCGCGCAAACATTTGCCGAAACCTTCACTGAAGACAACACGCCTGAGGATATGGCGGCATATCTAGCGGCCTCATTTAACCTTGCCCAGTTGACAGCGGAATTGACCGACCCTTTATCCATCTTTTTCATTGCCGAAGTTGATGGTCAGGCGGCGGGCTACGCAAAAATTCATGCGGGTGACGCGTTAGACGGCATTGAAGGTCAAAAACCGATAGAATTGGTGCGCTTGTATGTTTCCCGAAAATGGCTTGGGCGTGGCGTCGGTCAGGCGTTGATGCAGCAATGCATCAACGAAGCGCGCGCGCTAGGATTTCAAACCATCTGGCTCGGAGTATGGGAACGCAACGACCGCGCACTGGCATTTTATCGGAAGTGGAATTTCCACGAAGTTGGAGAGCATATCTTTCAACTTGGCTCTGACCCGCAACGCGATATTTTGATGCAGCGAGCTATCTAACCGGTGGTGAAGCATAACAACTCATTCAATCGGAGCGGAATCTGCTTGGCTGTTATCGCCAACTTGGATGCCCTTCGACGTTGTTTCCCCGTCGGTTGCTTCCGGCGTTAGGCTGCGACTGGACATGACGAGTAAAAAGAAATTTATGATTCGCATGTCGGGCATTTTGTTAGCGGTTATTTTCGCGGTTATCAGCCTGTTTCATTTATATTGGGCGACGGGCGGAACATTCGGCAGCCGGGTTGTTGTGCCGACCGTGGCCGTGCCGAGCCGGGGCCAAATGCGAGTTTTTAAGCCGTCCGTCGGCGGCACGGTGTTGGTAGCCGGCGCGTTCTTATTGGCGCTGGCTGTCATTCTCGGTCAACTCAGATTTTTAGGCGCGTACGTGCCACACCGGATTTTCCGTTGGGGCACTTGGGCAATTGCACTCCTCTTTTTGCTCCGGGCCATCGGCGAGTTCAGGCTGGTTGGCTTCTTCAAGCAGGTGCGCGACACGCCGTTTGCTCATTGGGATACATGGCTGTTCTCTCCTTTATGTCTGTTCATTGCTATCATCGCTTTTGTACTTGCTTACACCGAAGCCTGATCAGTCAGCCGCCACGTCGCAGCCGAGCGACTCATTCAACCTGACGCCATTAGCCTAAAGCCCGTCGCTCGTCTGACTGCGCCGGTCACTGACTAGGCTCAGGCTCATTGCGCGCGGCACGGCGCGCTCAATCCTGCCCGGCCACCGCATCAAGAACTACAACCCACCCACAGCTTTCCAGCCGGACAAGATTTTACATCCTTAACAAACTCTTTGCGTGGGCTTAACCACGCCGGGCCGCGTTCGGGCGATGATGCACGCGTGTTCGGCAGTCGTTAAATCAGTATTGAAGAGAGGGAGAACGTAATCATGCATAGACTGAAGCGGTACACCTTGGGCGCGAGCCTCGGCGTGATCATGTTGCACGCGGTCGTGGCGCAGACGGGCGCGGACGTGGCGCGCGTGCAGGGGCTGTTGAGCGCGGCGCGGGCGGCGTTGGGCGGTGAAGAGAAGTTGAAGAACGTGCAGGGGCTGACGGCGTCGGGCAAGTTTCGGCGCGTGATAGCGATGCGCGTGGGTGGCGACGGCGGCGGGCAGGGTGCAGGGCTGCAAGCGCCGCCGGAATTGGCGGGCGACGTGGAGCTATCATTCGCGCGGCCGGACAAGTTTCTCAAGCAGCACGAGATTGACACGCCGATGGGCGACTCGATCACGGAAGTGGTCGGGCTGGACGCCGGGCAGGCGTGGGCCGACATGCACAGCACGGGCGGCAGCGTCGTCATCATGCGCCGCCCCGCCCCGGCCGGCGGCACAGGCGGCGGCGATAGCAACCAGCGCGTGCGCGCCGAGTTTGCGCGCTACATGCTCGCGCTCCTTTTGAACGAGCCGACGGATCAAGCGGTCGCGTGGTCTTACGCGGGCGAGGCAGAGGCGGAAGACGGGCGCGCAGACGTACTCGATTGCAAGGGCGCGAACGGTTTCAACGCGCGCCTCTTTCTCGACAAGACTTCGCACCGGCCGCTGCTGTTGACCTACCGCAGCAATGAACCTGTCATGCGTATGATGATGCGGGGCGGGCCGCCACCGAAAGCGGGGGGCGCACCGAAGGACGCGGCGAAAGATGTGCAGGCGAACGAACTGCCGCCGCCGGAGATGAAGGAGACCGAGACGGAGGTGCGCTTCGGCGACTATCGCGCCGAGGATGGCATCATGTGGCCGCACCAACTCACATTCGCCAGCGATGGCACGGTCAACGAGGAGTGGGAGATCAAGAGCTACAAGGTCAACCCGCAGTTCAAGGCCGACAAGTTCCAGAAGAAAGGTAAATAGCCGTCATGCGCAAAGCGACAACCGTGTGGCGCATGCTCGCCTGCCTGCTCATGCTCACGCTCCTGCTCGGCCCCGTCGTGGGGCAGAGCAGGAACGCGGGCGAGGCAGGCTTGCGCGTGACCGTGTTTGATCAGAACGGCGCGGTCGTCGTGGGCGCGAGCGTCGAGTTGTTGACGAGCGCGGGCGTGCCCGTCCAATCGAGTGTGACGGATGAGCGCGGCGTGGCCGCGTTCACGAAACTAACGCCCGGCAAACTCCATCTGCGCGTCACGGCGCAGGGCTTCGAGCCGCAGACCAGCGCGGACGTGGTTTTGCGCGCCGGCACAAATGCGCGCGACGTGCGCCTTGAGGTCGCGGGCTTGAAGGAAGATGTCAGCGTGGGCCTCGACGCGCAGGAGCGCAAGACCGATCCGCGCGGCGACACCTTCAGCAACGTCCTGACGCCCGCGCAGATCGCGCAACTGCCCGACGACCCCGACGAGATGGAGCAGGTCTTGCAGCAGATGGCCGGGCCCGGCGCGACCATTCGCGTCAACGGTTTTCGCGGCGGCAAACTTCCGCCCAAATCACAAATCCGCGAGATACGTTTTCGCCGCAATCCTTACGCCGCCGAGTATCACGACGAAGGCATGCGCCACGTGGACATCACAACCAAGCCGGGCACGGATAACGTCCACGCGTCTTTCAACTTCGGCTTCCGCGACGAGACGCTGAACGCGCGCCCCGCGTTCGCACCTGAGCGCGCGCCCGAACAGACGCGCCGCTTCGGCTTCACGCTCGACGTGCCGCTCTGGCCCAACCACACGTCGCTCTTTATGAACGCCGACAGCAACGTCGCTTACGATTCCAAGACGATTGTCGCGGCGCTGCCCGGTGGCACTTTTAACGGCACGGTGCGCCGCCCGGCGCGCACGCTCAATTTGGGCGCGCGCATCGAACACGCGCTCACAAGGACGCACACGCTGCGCGCAGAGTATCAGCGCAACGCCGTGCGGCAGGACAATCTCGGCGTCGGCGACTTCAGCCTGTTCGACCGCGCCTACACGAGCGACACGACCGAGCATCTCGTCCGCGCGGTTGATTCCGGCCTCTTGACGGAGAAACTCGTCAACGAAGTGCGCTTTCAAGCGCGTTGGCAATCCGCGAGCGCGCGCTCCGCCAGCAACGCGCCCGCGCTGCAAGTCCTGAACGCCTTCACGCGCGGCGGCGCAGGGCTTGACAGTGATCGTGAGGTGAGCGAGTACGAACTGGGCGACAACATAGATTTCGCTTACAAGCAGCACACGATGCGCGCCGGCCTTCTTGCCGAGGTCGGGCGTTACCAGAGCCGCGATGCGCGCAACGCAAACGGCACATTCACCTTCGCCAGCCTCGACGCTTTCCGCAACGCCGCGCCGACGACCTACACGCAACGCGCGGGCGATGCGCGCGTCGCGCACACGCAGTATCAACTCGGCACTTACTGGCAGGACGACTGGCGCGCGCGCAAGAATCTGACGCTCAGCTTCGGGCTGCGCTACGAGTGGCAGAATCATCTGCGCGCCCGGAATAACTTTGCGCCTCGCCTCGGCTTCGCGTGGTCGCCCTTCAAGCGCGGGCCGACGCTGCGCGGCGGCGCGGGCCTCTTCTACGATTGGTTTGCCGCCGACACCTACGAACAGACCCTGCGCGTCAACGCCGCGCGCCAGCGCGAGACCGTCATCAGCGCGCCCGGTTATCCCGACCCGTTTGCGGGCGGCAGCGCCGTCGTCCTGCCCGCGAGTCGCTATCTCGTCGCGCCGGACTTGCGTCTGCCCTACGTCGCGCAAGCATCGGTCGGCGTCGAGCACGATTTATGGAAACGCTTCCGCGTGATGTCCGATTATCGCTTCCAGCGCGGCGTGCATCTGCTGCGCGGGCGCAACGTGAACGCGCCGGTTGCGGGTCTCGGCCGACCTGACCCGACCGCCGGCAACGTTATACAGGTCGAATCCTCGGCCAACTCGACGCGGCACGAGTGGGACATTGGCATAGGGCCCGCGATGGGCAAACTCTCGCGTCGCATGTTCTGGTTCTTCAACTACTCGCTCGCGCACACGACCGACGACGCCGACGGCGCGTTCGCCCTGCCCGCGAACAACTACGACCTGCGCGGCGAGCGCGGCCCCGCCGCGAACGACATACGCCACCGCTTCTTCGCCATGCTCGATATGGGGCTTGTGCGCGGCTTCCGCCTCGCCAACTTCCTGAACTTTACCTCCGCGCCGCCCTACACTATCACGACGGGGCGCGACGACAACGGCGATACCATCAGCAACGACCGGCCCGCAGGCGTGGCGCGCAACAGTGCGCGCGGCGCGGCGCAGTGGAATCTGAACACGCGGCTCAGTTGGCGTTTCGGCTGGGGCACGCCGAAGGCGGCGGCGGGCGCAGGCCCGCGCATGGTCGCCGTCCGCATTGACGGCGAAGGCGGTGGCATCTCAGGTCTGCCCGGCGGGCAGAGCAAGCGTTGGAACATGGAGTTCTACGCGCAGGTGTCGAACGTGCTCAACCACACGAACCGCGTCAACTTCACCGGCGTGCTCACGTCGCCCTTCTATGGGCAGGCGATTGCGGCGCTGCCGGGCCGGCGCATCGAGACGGGCTTGCGCTTCAGCTTTTAAGCGCAGGCCACCTAACCGCCAGAGACAACGACGAGCGGGCACAGAGTAGCTCAACTCTCCGTGCCCGCTCGTCGTTGTCTTTACCGGCGCACGCTTGCGCGTGCGCGCAAGCTTTGCGGCGCTTAACGATTGACGGACGCCATCGCCTGTTCGGGATAGCGCGCGCCGGCCGCCGCGTCGGGGCGGGCCACGTCGTTGATGCGCCGGAGTTCGTCCGCGCTCAGTTGCACGTCGAGCGCACCGACGTTCTCTTCGAGATAGGTGCGCCGCTTCGTGCCCGGAATCGGCACGATGTCCGGCCCCTGCGCGAGCAACCACGCGAGCGCAAGCTGCGAGGGCTGACAATGCTTCGCCGCCGCGATCTCTTCCACGCGTCTGACCAGTTGCAGATTGTGCTCGAAGTTCTCGCCCTGGAAACGCGGAAACTGTCTGCGCCGGTCATGCTCCGGCAGGTCGGCCGCCTGCTTGAACTGCCCCGTCAGAAACCCGCGCCCAAGCGGACTGTAGGCGACGAAGCCGATGCCTAGCTCGCGGCAGGTCGGCAGAATCTCCTCCTCCACGTCGCGCGTCCACAGGCTGTACTCGCTCTGAAGCGCAGCGATTGGATGGACGGCGTGCGCGCGCCGGATCGTCTCGGCCGACGCTTCGGACAGCCCCAACTGATGCACCTTACCTGCGCGCACCAGATCGGCCATTGCGCCCACCGTCTCTTCAATCGGCACTTGCGGATCGACGCGGTGCTGATAGTAGAGATCGATCACGTCCACGCCTAAACGTTTCAAACTGGCATCGCAGGCCGAGCGCACGTATTCGGGCCGACCGTTAACCCCTAAGAAACTCCCGTCCGCGCCGCGCACATTGCCGAACTTCGTGGCCAAGACAACCTGCTCGCGCCGGTCGCGGATCGCGCGCCCAACCAACTCTTCGTTGCGCCCGACGCCGTACATGTCGGCCGTGTCGAGGAAGTTTACGCCCAACTCAAGCGCGCGGTGGATGGTCGCGGTTGATTCCTCGTCGTTCTGCTCGCCGTAGAACTCCGACATGCCCATGCAGCCCAAACCCAACGCCGAAACCTTTAAGCCCTCGCGCCCCAACTGTCTCGTCTCCATCTTTCAATCCTCCTTGTCCAACCACTTCGTCATCAGAAAACGCTCGTGCGCCGCGAAGCCGAACTGCCGATAGACGCGCTGCGCGCGCTCGTTGGCGTGATCAACCGCGAGATGCACGGCGCTTATGCCTTCGGCGCGACAGTGCGCGGCGACGAACTCAAGCGTGCGCCGCCCCAACCCCTGCTCGCGAAACTCCGTGAGCAGAAAGAACTCGTCCAACAGCGCGTCGCGCCCGTGATATTCCAGACTGAAACCGTAAGTCAGCACCAGATAACCGGCCGTTGCACCATCCAACTCGATCAGCCACACGCGCCCGCGCGTCTCGTCGTCGAGCAGTTGGCGCGTCACACGCCGCGCGACCTGTGCATCGAACGGCAGGCGGTCGTGCTCGTAGAGACCACGCATGAGCCGGACGAGTTGATCGAGATCGGCCGGCGCGGCGGGTCTGAAAGTCACGTTCAGCACAGCAGTCTTAAACGCTCTAAGCGCTTTGCGGTGCGAGCCAGCGCGCGGCGTTGGCGACGTAAGTTTTAATGTCTGCGAGCCGTGCGGGGTCGCGTGCGATCTCGTCGCCGGGCGGCTCGGTTAGAAAACTCGGACAGCCCGCGCGCGTGTCCCAGTTGTAATCCAACAGGTGATGAATGCTCGATTCGGCGATGGCGCGGCCGAGCGTGTGCCCTTGTTCATCGGACGCGCGCTCGAAGGCGACGATCAGGTTGAACGAGCGCCCCGATACCTTGCTCTCGCCGGTCGCAATCACGCGCGCATGCCGTTCATCGGGCGGCACGCCGACCGCGCCCTCGTGCGGATGCGCCGGGAAGAACTCAAGCACGTCGCCGGGGCGCTCGCTCCGCAGCATGAGCGGGTGCGCGGGCAGCGCCGCATGGATGCGTTGATAGTCGCCGTTACTGCCGGAGTGATAATTCGGCCAGTTTATGGCGGTCGTCGCTTGATCGTCGCGGCACCAACGCGCGGGATCGGGGTCGGGGTTGTGCGTGTGAAAGTAGTGTGCGCGCCCGACGCCGCCGAGCGTGCAGACGGACGCGCCCAAGTCCTGATGATCGCGCGTAACGAGCAGCCCGCCGCCCCGCTGGCGAAAGCGTGTAATCCCGGCGCAATCACGTTCCGACAGACCTGCGCCCGCATCCACCGCGAACAACCACAACTCGTCGAACTCCGACTCGTCGAGCCGGCTGAGCAACGGATCGTCGCCCGCCGCGTCCGCCTCGCGGTCGCGCGCTGTGACAAGACAAAGGGGCTGGCCCGCTTCAGTGCGCAGGGCGGCGAGGTGTGCGCTGAGCAGCGAGAAGCGGCCGATGTGCCAGTCGTCCGCCGCATGCGGGATGGTCGTCTGCAACAGGATGCGGAGCGGGTTTGTCATAACAGTTCACTATAGCGCACTACCCGGCGGTGAGCAGCCGCTTGAGCGTGGTGAGCACGCCGAGATGATAGGCGTTATGGTCGGCCACGAGCAGCGCCTCGCGTAAGACGGTCTGCCCGTCGCCGTGCGGGATACGCGCAAACAGATCGGTCGCAGGCGCGGCGACGAGTTGCGCCATCGCTTCAAGGTCTGTGCGAAACGCGGCGACGCTCTGCTGCCAAGCGCCCTCGTCGGCCTCCGCGTCCGGTGCGGGCCAGTACCCTTCAGGCCACTTGGGCGAGACGTGCGCGGCGTTGCGGCTAAATTCAAGGATGTCCCATTGCGCGATCCGCATGTGTTCGAGCAGGTGCCAGGGCGTATAGGGTATCCCCGCCGCTTTGCGATTGCGCGCAGCGGCGGGGAAGTCCGCGAGCAAAGTCTCGAAGTTGATGTGTGCGCCGCCGCCGCGCAACAGGTAGAGCAGGTGCTCGCGTAAAAGTTGATCTTGCTCCATCAGATTAATCCTGCGCGCGCGCCAACCTTCAACGACCCTGCGCCTGCTGGCCGCGCAGCGTCAGGCACGTGCTCGTGGCGCGCGCGATCAGACGCCCCTGTTCGTCCGTCACGTCGCACTCGACCAGCCCGACCGTGCGCCCGCGCTGCACCACGCGCGCCGCCGCACGCAGTTGCGCCTGCCAGACGGGGCGCAGAAAGTTGATCTTCAGTTCCAGCGTCGTGAACGACTCGTCTTCGTTGAGCGTGGCGGCGTAAGCCAAGCCCATCGCGGCGTCGGCGATGTCGCAGAGCACGCCGCCGTGCAGCGTGCCCATCGGGTTCGCATGTGCTTCGGTCGCCGCCAGTTCGACGACGGCCGCGCCCGCTTCAATCGCCGTCAGCCGGAAGCCGAGCAGGCGCGCAATCGGCGGGGGCGGGCGCTCGCCCCGCAGCACACGCTCGATCTGTTCGAGCATCTTGGCCATTATGTTTGCCCGCGCCTGCGGCGTCAGACCTGTGCGCTGGCGATGTGCTTGTCGAGTAGCCGCGAGATGGCTTCCTTCGAGGTTGCGCCGACGACGCGCTCCTCCTCCTTACCGCCTTTGAAGAGGATCAACGTCGGGATGCCCTTGATGCCGTACTTCTGCGACACGTTCGGGTTGAAGTCCACGTTGACCTTGACGACGCGCGCGCGCCCCGCATACTTCTCCGCGACCGCGTCCACCGTCGGCGCGAGCATCCGACACGGCGCGCACCACTCGGCCCAGAAGTCCACCAGCACAGGCTGCTGTGCGCCCAACACGTCCTGCTCGAAACTGCTGTCGCTTGCTTCCGTCACGTACTCATTCATGATTGCTGTCTCCTTGTGATGATATTGCTCCGCTGGTTGCTCCGCTTTTGTGGCGGGGTACAAGGTTGTATGCGCGCGACGATGTCCGCGAGGGTCGTCCGCGCGAGCGCCTGCTCGACCGCTTCGTTCGTCTCGCGCAGCACGCCGCCCAAGACCTCTTCGATGTTTGCGCCGACGACGCAACGCTGGCTCGGTCTGCGCCGGTGCAGCATAAAGATGTCGCCGCCTTCGACTGCGCGGTAGATGTCGCCAAGCGTGATGCGTGCGGGCCGGCGCGCGAGGCGTGAGCCGCCCGCCGCGCCCGATTGCGATGTGACCAGCCGCGCGCGCGCCAAAGCGCACAGGATGCGCCGGATGACGACCGGATTGGTGTTCACGCTCGCCGCCACGCTGCTGGATTTAACCGGCTCGTCGCCCGCCCACGCCAGCAACGACAGCACATGCACTGCGACGGCGAACCGGCTGCTACTGCTCGCCATAAGCACCGCTCCGAACTAGGCTCGAACTGTCCATTCGTAACTATTATAGTTACAAATGCGAATCTGTCAATAGGCGATGTGCGGCGCAGGAGGGGTGGCGGGCTGGAAGGCTGAACAATCAAGCCGCCAACCCCCCCCTTTTGAGCTTTCACGGCACGGGCGTGAAGCCTGTCAGCGGGTTGCCGTAGAACGCGTCCGTCTTCCAAGCCGTGCGATCCCACGTGCCGTCCTGATCGCCGATGATCTGCACGGGCACGATGACGCGCCCGCTGCCGAGTTTATTGGCCGTGGCGATGCCGTTGTCAATTTTTCCGTTGGGCCCGACCGTGAACTTGATCGAGCGCGCGAGGTGATTATTCCAGAGCAGCTTGAACTCGTATTCGCCGGGGTTCTTGTCGAGTTGGTAGAGCGGCCCGAACATGCCGGCTTCTTCACCGGTCTTGTCCCAGCCGCGCACATTATTGAACTCGCAGATCACGCGCGCCCACTTCGCTTTCTGCGGGAATGAGTCCTCCACGAACTGCGTCGTGCCGTTCTCTACGTCAGGCTCGCAGCTTGGCTTGCCGACCTCTTCGCCCTCGTAGAAGATTTTGCCCACCTCTTTACCCTGATAGAACAGATGCGGCTGAAAATTGTAGGCGTCGCCGCGCACCCAGAAGGCGAGCTTGAGAATGGGGCGCTCCATCCCTTTCAGATCGTCCCCGGTGTAGAAGACGTAGCCGATGGGCATGTTCCAATCGTGATTGACGTAATAGACGAAGTGGTTGACAAACTTCGGGGTCTGCGCCTCGTTGGAATGGACTTTGGCCACCTTCGCCTTGCCGCTAAAGAGCGTCGCGTCTGTGCCGGCCAACTCGTTCCGCAGTTTGATGGCGAAACTGAAGGGGCCGGTGTAGGTCGTGGCCTTGTCTTCGGGGATGCCGTCGCGCCCGCCGCACGAGGTCTTCCACCAGCGCCCTGCCTGCGTCTCTTCAGTGCTGCAATCGAACTTCACCGGCGGGCTGCCGGGGACGGTGTATTCGACGTAGAGTTGGCTGCCGCTGGGGATCGGGCCATTGACGCGATACTGGATCTGCGGAACCCAACTCCAAACGTCGTAGCTCTTCTTATAGACGTTGAAGGTGAAAGCGGTGACTTGAACAGAGTCTTTAGCGATGGTCGGCTGGTCTTGACTGGCGGCGGCGTTGCGGGCCGAGATGAGCAGGACAAGCACTGCGAACGACAAAAGTATGACGGCCGAAGCAAGCGCGATCTTGTGTCTCACAGGCGCACCTCCTGAGTTTTCAAAGTTGCCGATTTTTGAGCGCCGCATGATACACCGGAAGCAATGAAAGGGCGCTAATAATTTTTTGCGCCGCCGCCAATATGCCCGGCACAAAACGGGCGGGGTTTTTAAGCCCCGCCGAGGCCATGCTGCTTCTGTGTTTCGCCGTCGTTAGAAACTGCGCTGGAAGAGGTAGGACATTTTGATGAAGAAGGTGCGACCGTTGCGGCGGAAACCGGGTTCGAGGTCGCCGGTGAAGGGGTTGAAGCCGTTGCGGTTGAGGTCGTCGTTGTAGCCGACGTAGAAGGACGTGCCGGGATTCGGGGCCCAGCCGACGAGGAATTGGCCGCGCACGCTGGCGGCGAGCGTGTCGTAATCAATGCGCGCGCGCGCGAAGGTGAAGCGCGTGAATTGATAGGTCGTGCGCAGCACGTAGATGTTGTCGTCGAAGGCGACGAGGCCGGTGTCGTAACGACGCAGGCGCGACTTGGTATAGTCGAGCGTCGCGCGCAAGGCGTTGGTCGGCTGGTAGGTAAAAGAGGCGCTCAGATCAAGCCCGCGCCCCGCGCCCGGATCGAGCGGCGCGCCCTGCCCGAACAGGATCGCCGTCGGGCTGACGCGCGGGAAGTTGCCGCCGCCGCCGAAATCGTAGTCCATCGCGCCGAAATTGACGTTGACGAAAACCGACGCGGCGTACTTCTTCGAGGGCGTCGTGCCGCCGCCGAAGAAGATGGACTTGTTGTTGGTCGCGCGCGTGGGTAACCCGAAGAACGCGCCGCCGTGCGCCGTCGTGCGTTTCGGGCCAAACTCCTCTTCGTAGTCCTTCTCGTAATAGTTGTCAAAGCCGAAGCCGACGAAGGATTGGCGCTGGAAGTTCATAAAGGCGCGCGCGCCGGAGTTCCAACCCTGTATGCGCCCCTGCCAGTCGTATTGCAGTTGGTTCTGGCTGCTGATGTTCCATGAGATGAGCCGCGCCTTCTGTTTCTGGTCGGAGTTGTATTCGACGTAGAACTGATCGCTGTTGGTGTTGGTGCGGCGCGTGAAGCCCACATCGGCGCGGAAGTCGCGCGTGCGCCCGAAGGCTGTGCCGAGCAGAAAGAGGTGGCGACCGGCCTTCTGATATTGCGCGTAGTAGCCGAGGCCGTTGCCGGTGCGATAGACGCGTTGACGACGACAGAAGGTTCGTTCCCGGCCCGTCAGGTTCGCGCAGGTCGTGGCGGTGTCGAGTTCCGGTTCGCGGAAGTGGCTGCGCGAGGTTGTGCCGACGACGTGGAAGGTAAACGTGGTCTGCGGGTCGAGTTTGAAGCGCCCGTCGAGACCGCCGATGCTGTTGTGCTCCTCGATGAAGTTGTAGCTGGTCGCCACAAGGCCGAGACTGTTCTCTTTGCCGTAGTCGCGCTTCAGGCGCAGGACGCCGACGAGTGCGTTCTTGTCGAGGAGCGGCCGGTTAAACGGATCGAGCCGTTCGTCGCCGATGAAATTGCCGGGGCCGTTGTCGGAAGCGACCATGATGCCGAACGTGTTCCGCCCCGACTTGCCCGCGTACTTCAAGGCCACGTCCGGGTCAACAATCGTGCGCGTGTGGATAACGTTTAAGGGCAACTGGAAGATGTCTATGCCTTCGAGGAAGAAGGGGCGCTTCTCCTGAAAGAAGATCGGAAAACGCTGGTTGGTTGTGACGACCGTTGCATCGGCTTCGACCTGCGCGAAGTCTGGATTGATGGCGAGGTTGAGCGTCGAGGTGGGCGTCACGCCGAACTTGACGGTCAGACCGGGGTCAAGCCCGATGGGTTGATTGACCATGCGCCCCGGATCGTTCGGCACAGGATCGAAGTGCGGCAGGCGCTTGCCGGTCTCGGAGACGGTCAAGCTCGGAATCAGTTCCAGCGTGCGCTCGGTCGAGACGCCTTCCAGCCCGTTGATGTGCCCGGCCTGATTGAGCAGCCCGTTTACGTCGCGCGAGATCGGCATCCATGAATCCTGCTCGCCGTTGAGCCGTTGGATGATGCGAAAGATTTGCAGCCCCCACTGTTTGTCCTTGCCCGCTTCGTAGCGCAGAGACTTGAAGGGAATGGCCACTTCGACCACGTAACCGTCTTCGGTGAGCGCGCCCTTCGACTCCATCACGATGTCCACGCTGAAGTCCACGTTGACGCCTTCGGTGCGGATGCCGTCCTGCTGTATGCCGAGCGGGTTGAAGCAGAGCACGTAAGCCTTGCGCTGATCGTTGAACGTATCCAGCAGCACGCGCACGCTGTCTTCCGCGTTGAGCACGTCGTCGCGCTTGGCGACGGTGGCGCGCACCTTGCCCGGCTCGTCGAAGGCGTGGAAGAGGATGTAGAGCGTCTTGGCGTCGTAGCCCATGAAGACTTCGGTCGGGAGCGAGGGCTTGGTATTGTCGCCGGGGTTGATCTGAACGAAATCTCTGAAGGCGGCGGCCGTCTTCCACACGGCATCGTCCAGCTTGCCGTCAATCACGGGCGGGACTTCAAAGCGCGTGACGCGCACGGGGTTTGCTTTCTCCGGCGCGAGCGTGCGCCCGCCCGCGAGCGGCGGCGCGTCACTCTTCGGCGCGGCGGCACTCTTTTTCGGCGCATCCGACTTTGGCGCGTCTGGCTGCGCCGTCTCGGTCTTGGCCTTCTCGTCGCGCTTCGCCGTCTTGTCCTTAGCTTTCGGGTCGGTCTCCGTCACGTCCGCTTCGGCGATGACGAGCGCGGCCGGCGCGACAACGGGCGCGGTCTGCGCGCGCGTGGTGAAACCGACACTGCCGAGGCAGAGGATGATGACGGGCAGGCTGATCTTTTTCATAAGCTGTGGCTCGGCCTTGGCGAGTTCGGCGCTGGGAACAGTCCGCGCGCAACCGGCGCGCGTGTGTGCTTAAGCTGGTGGAGCAGCCTTAAAACAGAAAGAAGGCTGGCCTAAATCTAGGTCAGGTGTGGGCGCGCAGAGATCGAAATGTGACCAGACACAGCGCCGCCGGGTTGAACGGCGCGCGGGCGGTGACGAGCGGCAACAGCCGGAGCGCGGCTCAGGTGTCAGAAAGCTTTGCCTAATGATTTTTGTAGCTTGCTGCGGTAGCGCCGGCTGAGCGTGAGGCGCGTGCCGTCGTGGAGGATGACGACGTATTGGCCGTGGAACATGGGCTGCATCTCGCGTATGCGTTCGATGTTGACGAGGGCGGAGCGGTGTATGCGCAGGAAACGCGCGGGGTCAACCTGCGCTTCGAGGCTGCTGATCGGTTCGCGCAACAGATAAGAACTCTGTCCGACGTGCAGGCGGACGTAGTTGCCGTAGGCTTCGATCCAGTCAACCTCCGCCGTCTTAAGAAAGAAGATGCGCCCGCCCGTCTTGACGACGACGCGTTCGAGCGGTGTGCTTTCGGCGCGCGGTTCCTGCGCGTTGATGAGCGACGCGGTTGATTCGCCTCCCTCTTCGGCACGATGCAGTTGCGCTTTAGCGCGCGCGATGGCTTTCTCGAAGCGTTCCTCGTCGAAGGGCTTCAACAGGTAGTCGAGCGCGCAGGCTTCAAAGGCGCGCACGGCGTAGCTGTCGTAAGCGGTGAGAAAGATGACGAGCGGCGCGTGCGCGCCGGCGATCTCGTCGAGCACGGCGAAACCGTCTTTGCCGGGCATCTGCACGTCGAGCAAGAGCAGGTCGGGCGCGTGTTCGTTGACGGCGGCGACGGCCGCAAACCCGTCGGCACATTCGCCGACGATCTCCACTTCCGCGTCGTCCGCGAGCAGGCGGCGCACACGCTCACGCGCGAACGGTTCATCGTCAACGATCAGGGCGCGCACTTTCCTCATCGTTCAAGGGGCAGATAAGCGGGCAGAGAGGCGTCGGTTGCTTCCGCGTTCATTGCGTCCGCGGCGCGGGCGTTCGCTTCAGACAGCGCGCCGCCGAGCGCCGGGCGAAACGGGATGACGATGGCGACTTCCAAACCGCCGCCGGGCACGTTGGCGAGCGTGAAGGAATGGCTCGCGCCGTAATGCTGCGCGAGCCGCGCGCGCGTGTTCGTCAGGCCCACGCCGATCTGGCCGCAGGTCTGCCAGTCGGCGGGCAGCCCCGTGCCGTCGTCGCGCACGGCGAGCAGGAGCACGCCGTCCGAGCGGCGCGCGTAGATTTCGATGTGGCCCGCACCGGGGCGCGCGCTGATGCCGTGCCGGATAGCGTTCTCGACGAGCGGCTGCAAGAGCAGGTTCGGCAGGCGCGCATCCAGACTCTCCGGGTCAATCTCCATGCGGACACTCAAACGATCATGAAAGCGCGTCTGTTCGATCTCAAGATACTTTTCTAAAAACTCAAGCTCCTCTTTGAGCGGCACTTCTTCGACGCCGTGATTGTCGAGCGTAAGCCGCAGCAGATCGCCCAAGCGCGCCACCATGCGGTCGGCGGCGCGCGGGTCGCGGTGGATGAGCGCGGAGATGGTGTTGAGCGTGTTGAAGAGAAAGTGCGGGTGCAGTTGCATCTTGAGCGCGTGCAACTGCGCGCGACTCAGTTGCGCTTCGAGTTGCGCGGCGAGCGTCGCGCGTTCCTGATAGCGGCGGTAGTATTCGACCGCGTGGCTGACGCCGACGATGACGAAGTAAGTCAGCAGGTTGATGTGAAACTTCTTGGTCGAAAGATGATAGAGCGAACTGGTGAAAGACATCTGCTCGTCGGGGGCCCAGGCCCACGTCGTCCACTGTTCGGCCGCCGCATGCAGGATGATGTGGATGAAGGAGAAACCAAGCCCGAGCGCGACGTGGATGGGGATGGTGCGCCGCCGGTTCTGCCGGTCTATGTAGAAGCGGGCGGCGCACCAGAGGATGCAGGGCGAGAGCAAAGCCCAGAGCCACCATTCGGTCAGCGCCCAAGTGCTGACTTGCAACCACGTGACGGGATAGCCGTTCGCCGTGTAGCCGACATACCATTGGCCGGCGAACATCAGCCCGACCAGTGTGAAGCAGCCAAAGATGGAGAGCCAGCTAAGCCAGCGCCGCGCCGTCATCACGGCAATCTTACACCCTTAGCCCCGCGCGGCGTGCGTTTAAGTGGCAAGCGGCGCGTCTGTGGTGACCAACGGCAGGCGCTGGCAGCGGCGCGCGGCCCGCGGACGCAGGGGCGGTGCGCGGTCTGTGCGCTGTTCGTTTCCGCTAAACGGTCGTCCCAAAAATGGGAAAGCGGATGCGTGCGCGGGCGCGAAACGGAGCATTTCGCCCTGTGCGCGGGCTGGCACGGCAATTCCAATGAACCCTAGCGCCCACCTGTAGTAGCTCTACTGCCGTCTGTTGCGCTGAGGAGGGGAATTTTTAGGCGCACGGGGGCAGGATATTCATCAGCCGGGGGAGCGTCGGTCGCTCGCCAGAGACACGGACATGAACAGCTTAATCAGCTTACGCAACGTCGAGAAGTATTTCGAGCAGGGGCCGACGAAGACCTACGTGCTGCGCCGGATCAGCATGGACGTGCAGCCGGGCGAGTTTATCTCCATCATGGGGCCGTCGGGCGCGGGCAAGTCCACGCTCTTAGCCATCCTCGGCATGTTCGATAGCGCATGGGTCGGCGAATATTATTTCGACGAGCAGCCCGTCCATAAACTCGACAAGAAGCGGCGCAACGAACTACACAAGCACCACATTGGCTTCGTCTTCCAGAGCTACCACCTGCTCGACCATCTGACCGTCTACGAGAATCTCGAAATCCCGCTCTCCTACAAGGACATAAAAAAGAGCGAACGACAGTCCATCGTCGCCGACGTGCTGGATCGCTTCCACATCGTCGGCAAGAAAGACCTCTTTCCGAATCAGCTTTCGGGCGGACAGCAGCAACTCGTCGCCGTCGCCCGCGCCGTCATCACCAACCCGAAACTGATTCTGGCGGACGAGCCGACCGGCAACCTGCACTCCGCACAGGGGCGCGAGATCATGGAGCTATTCAAACGGCTCAATCAGGAGGGCACGACCATCATACAGGTCACGCACTCCGAAGAGAATGCTACTTACGGTCGCCGCATCGTCAAACTCGTGGACGGCTGGATCGATAAAGAGAACTGACGGGCGAAAAGTCACGTTAAGTGCCATTGAAGGCTGGCCGCGCCGGGCATGCAAGAGGGCGCGCGGCCTGATCCCAAAAACGGAAAACCTGTGTCCCGCGTCCGCAATCGAATGGCGGTAAACTGATAAAAAGCCGCCGAAATGGCGGGCAAATATGCTGGCACGGCGTTAGCTAAACGGTACGGGGAAGAGGAGTTTCTGTTTTAAATCATGGTTGATATTCCGCGTAAAAAATCTGCTCGCAAGCGTCAAGTTCGGATGGCGCTCTATGCCGTCGCCGTCGTCGGCGCGGTTTCGCTCATCACGTTTGGCGTCTCGCGCCTCAAGCCGGCTGCGCCGAGCGTCGAAGGCGGCACGATCTGGCCCGACACGGTGAAGCGCGGGCCCATGCTCCGGCAGGTGCGGGGTCTTGGCACGCTCGTGCCGGAAGAGATTCGCGTCATCGCCGCCGCACAGGAGGGGCGCGTCGAGCGCATACTGGTCGAGCCGGGCACGCCCGTCTCCGCCGGCACGGTGCTCTATGAATTGAGCAACTCGGAATTGCAGCAGAGCGCGGTGGACATCGAATACCAACTGCGCGCCGCCGAAGCCGACCTCAACAATCTGCGCGCGCGGCTCGACAGTGAACGCATGACGCAGCAGTCTGCAACCGCGCAGGTACACGCCGAATATCAGCAGGCCAAGATTCAATCCGACACCGACGAGGAACTAGCAAAAGCCGGTCTCATCCCCGCGCTCAACCTGAAACTCTCGCGCGTCAAAGCCGAAGAGTTGGCGAATCGCTACTCCATCGAACAGAAGCGGCTCGAAGGGCGGACGAAATCCGACGCCGCGCAGGTCGCCTCGCAGCAGGCGCGCATCTCGCAACTGCAAGCGCAACTCAGACTCAGGCGCGAGCAGGTCGGCACGCTCTTTGTGCGCGCGGGCACGGAAGGCGTCTTGCAGGAGCGGCTGGTCGAGATTGGGCAGGAGGTGCAGCCCGGCACGATCCTCGCGCGCGTCGCCGAGATGCAGCACCTCAAGGCGCAACTCAAGATCGCCGAGACGCAGGTGAAAGACATCGCGCTCGGCCAGCAGGCCGACATAGACACGCGCAACGGCATCATCCCGGGCCACGTCAGCCGCATCGATCCGGGCGCGCAGAACGGCACGGTCACGGTGGACGTGGCGCTCGACGGCGCGTTGCCGCAAGGCGCGCGCCCTGAACTGAGCGTGGACGGCACGATCACGCTCGAACGCCTTGAGAACGTGCTCTACATGGGTCGGCCCGCGTTCGGGCAGGCCGGTGCAACCGTCGGCATGTTCAAGATCGAACCGGGTGGGCATGAAGCTGTCCGCGTCCAGGTCAAACTGGGCCGTAGCTCCGTCAACAGCGTCGAAATTCTGGAAGGCTTGCAGGAGGGCGACAAGGTGATCCTCTCGGACACCTCGCAATGGGATGCCTTCAACCGCATACGACTAAATTAAAACAGTGACGAGTGACAAGTGACAAGAAAGACCTCTTCTTCTTGCTCGTCCCTTGTCCCCCGTCCCTAGGAGACTGACATGACCGCAAACGTTCAACCCCTGATTCGCCTCGAGGACGTGAAGAAAGTTTTCTACACGGACGAGGTGGAGACGCACGCGCTCGCGGGCACGCACCTGAATGTCGCCCCCGGCGAATACGTCTCGATCACCGGCCCGTCGGGCTGCGGCAAATCCACGCTGCTCTCGATCCTCGGCCTCTTGGACACGCCGACCGATGGCAAGTACATGCTCAACAGCCGTCCCGTCTCGGAACTCTCCGCCTCGGAGCGCGCGCGCATACGCAACCGCGAAGTCGGCTTCATCTTCCAGAGCTTCAATCTGATCGGCGACCTCAACGTCTATGAGAACGTCGAACTGCCGCTGACCTATCGTGGCTTGAGCGGCGCAGAGCGTAAAGAGCGCGTGACCGATGCTCTTGAGCGCGTCGGCATGGCGCATCGCGCGAAGCACTTGCCGAGCCAACTCTCCGGCGGTCAGCAGCAGCGCGTCGCCGTCGCCCGCGCCGTCGCCGGACAGCCGCTCATCCTGCTGGCGGACGAGCCGACCGGCAACCTCGACTCGAAAAACGGCGAGGCCGTGATGGACTTGCTGCGCGAACTGCATCAGGGCGGCGCGACCATCTGCATGGTTACGCACGACCCGCGCTATGCGCGCTACGCCGACCGCACCATCCACCTCTTCGACGGGCGCGTTGTGAAAGAGGAGATCGGCAGCGTCGTCTCGTCGGAAGAAGCGGCCGAAGTGGCCTGAAGTTAATGAACAACCTCTGGCAAGACATCCGCTACGGGTTGCGCACGCTCCTGAAGCAACCCGGCTTTACGGCGGTTGCGGTGCTGGCGCTCGCGTTGGGGATTGGCGTGAACACGACGATCTTCAGCGTGATCAACGCGCTCCTGCTCCATCCCTTCAACTTCCGCGACATGGGCACGCTCGCCGTCGTCTGGGAGACGCGCGACGCGGCGGCGGACGAGCACGATGGCGGCGCGTTTGCCAACTATTTCGACATCAGAAACCAGAGCAAGTCGTTTGAAGCAATCGCGGCGTGGGCAGGTTGGAACGCGAACCTGACGGAAGGCGATAGCCCCGAACGCATCGAAGGCGTGGCGGCCACGCCGCAGTTCTTCTCCGTGCTTGGCGTGCAGCCGCGCACGGGGCGCGGCTTTCTGCCGGAAGAGGAACAGCCCGGGCACGACCCCGTCGTGGTGGTAAGCGACGGGCTGTGGCGGCGACGCTTCAACGCGGACGCCGGCCTCGTCGGGCGCACCGTCCGCATCAACGAGCGCAGCTTCACGGTTGTCGGCATCATGCCGGCGGACTTTGCCTACCCGCGCCGCAACATAGACCTGTGGACGCCGCTCATCGCCGACAAAGAAGACCAGACGAATCGTAGCAGCCACTATCTACAGACGGTCGCGCGCCTCAAGCCCGGCGTGACGCGTGCGAGCGCGCAAGCCGAACTCGAAGCCCTCGCGCGCAATCTCGCGCAGCAATATCCGGCGACGAACGCGAACCGCACCTTTCTGGTCGAGAGTCTGACCGATTCGGTCGGGCGCGGGCCGCGCCCTTATCTTTTGATCTCGCTCGGCGCGGTGCTGTTTGTGCTGCTCATCGCGTGCGCGAACGTGGCCAATCTACAGTTGATGCGGGCGACGGCGCGGCAACGCGAGATCGCCGTGCGGCTTGCGCTCGGCGCATCGCGCTGGCGCATCGTGCGGCAGTTGTTGACGGAGAGCGTGCTGCTCTCGGTCGCGGGTGGGCTGTTGGGTCTGCTCCTGTCGGTGTGGGCGGTGGACGCGATTGCCGCCGGGATGCCGGCCAACTTCGCGCAGTTCATCAGCGGTTGGGAGCACATGGGGATTGACTGGCGGGTCTTCGGTTTCACGCTCGCGGTCTCGCTCCTGACCGGCGTGCTGTTCGGCCTCGCGCCCGCGTGGCTGGCGACGCGCACGAATCTGAACGAAGCATTGAAAGAGGGTGGGCGCACGGGCACGGCGGGCGGCGGACGCGGGCGCATGCGCGCCGCTTTGATGGTCGCGGAAGTTGCGCTCTCGCTCGTACTCCTGATCGGCGCTGGGCTGATGGTGCGCAGCTTCATGCGCCTGCTCGAAGTGCGTACGGGCTTTAACGGGCAGAACGTGCTGACGATGCAGCTTGTGCTGCCCGCGCGCAAATATACGGAGGAGCAGACGGCGGACTTCTTCGCGCGGCTCGTCGCGCGCTTGCAGACCGTGCCCGGCGTGCAACACGCGGCGGCGGTCAACGTCATCCCGCTCGACTTCGACGACGACAGCGTCTTCTTCCAGATCGAAGGGCGCACGCCGTTCGCGCCCGGTCAGGAACCGCTCGCGGACTTTCGCATCATCACGCCTGAGTTCTTCGCCACGCTCGACATCCCTATCTTGCGCGGGCGCAACTTCAATGAACGCGACGTGCGCAGTGCGCCCCACGTCATGCTCGTCAGCGACAAACTCGCGCACCGCTTCTTCGCCGACGAGAACCCGCTCGGCCAACACCTGCGGCTCGGCAAAGAGACTTACGAGGTCGTGGGCGTCGTCGGCGACGTGCGCTACAAGAATTTCGTCAACGAGCCGCGCGACGAACGGCTGCGCCCCTCCATCTACGTGCCGCACACGCAAATTTCGCCACGCGGCATGGGGCTTGTCGTCCGCGCCGCAGGCGACCCGGCCGCTTTAACTGCCGCCGTGCGTCACGAGGTGCAGGCGCTCGATAAAGATCAGCCCGTCTATGCCGTGCGGACGATGCCGCAGGTCTTCGTCGAGGGCATGGCTCCGCAGCGCCTGTCCGCCTTCATGTTCGCGGGCTTCGCGCTCGTCGCGCTGCTGCTCGCGGCGGTCGGCATCTACGCCGTCGTCGCTTACTCGGTCGCACAGCGGACGCACGAGATCGGTATTCGCATGGCGCTCGGCGCGCAAACCCGCGACATCCTCAAGCTGGTCGTCGGGCAGGGCATGACGATCACGGCCATCGGCGTCGTGGTCGGCCTCGTCGCCGCCTTCGGCGTGACGCGCGCAATGGCGAGCATCCTCTACGGCGTGAGCGCGAGCGACCCCGTGACCTTCGGCAGCGTCGCGGTGCTCGCGGCGCTGATCGCCTGCGCTGCCTGCTACATCCCTGCGCGCCGCGCGACGAAGGTTGATCCGATGGTCGCGCTCAGGCACGAGTGAGCAAAGTTCTGACAGTAGTTTGTCGTCAGTAGTCAGTCAGTCAGTCCGTTGTCAGTTGTTTCGGATCGCACAAGGTTGTCCGTCCTACAGCTTTCGACCGCCAAGCCCGGCGTGGTCGCAAAGGTAGCGGACAACTGATCACGGACAACGGACAAACCGGAGGTACACATGGAGACTATCTGGCAAGACGTGCGCTATGGCGTGCGCACGCTCTTGAAAAGTCCGGGCTTTACGCTTGTTGCCATCGTCGTGCTGGCGCTCGGCATCGGCGCGAACACGACGATCTTCTCAGTCGTCAACGCGCTCCTGCTGCGTCCGCCCGCAGGCGTCCAAGACCCGGCCCGCATGGTGCTGCTCGGTCGCACCACCGACGGGCAGGACTTCGACACCTTCACCTATCCCGATTACGTTGACTACCGCGCGCAAACCTCGGCCTTCGCGGGCATCTGCGCCTACTTCAACACGCCCTTCCACTTGAGCACCGGCAGCGACGCCGTGCGCGTGCCCGGCTCGCTCGTCAGCGGCAATTACTTCGAGGTGCTCGGCGCACAGGCCGCACGCGGACGCACCATCCAACCGGCAGACGACCGCGAACCGGGCGCGCACCCCGTCGCCGTCATCAGCGACGGGCTGTGGCGCAGGCGCTTCGGCGCAGACCCCGGCGTTGTCGGGCAGAACGTAAGCCTCAACGGGCAGCCGTTCACTATCGTCGGCATCGCGCGCCCCGGCTTCACCGGCACGGAGACGGATCACGCGTCCGACGTGTGGGTTCCGCTCGCCATGTACGCTCAGGCGCTGCCCGGCCACTTCGACGGTCTGAACCCGCTCGTCGAGCGCGACATCACGTGGCTGAGCGCCTTCGCCCGCCTCAGAGAAGGCGTCACGCCCGCGCAGGCGCAGACGGAACTCGACACCGTCGCGCATCGCTTGGCCGAAGCCTATCCCGCATCGAACAAGCGCAAAGGCGCGGCGCTCAGTCCCGGTCTCGGCTTCAATCCGGGCCAGCGCCGCGACGTGCGGCAGATGACGACGATGCTGATGATCGTCGTCGCGCTCGTGCTGCTGATCGCGTGCGCGAACGTGGCCAACCTGCTGCTCGCGCGCGGCGTCACGCGGCACAAGGAGCTTGGCATTCGGCTCGCGCTCGGCGCGGGGCGCGGGCGACTCGTGCGCCAACTGCTGACGGAGAGTCTGTTGCTCGCGCTCTTGAGCGGCATCGCGGGTCTCTTCGTCGCTCTGTGGACGAGCGACCTGCTGTTGCAGTTCATCCCGGCCGATGCGTTCGGCGGCACGGCGACGCTCGACCTCAGCCCCGACCGCCGCGTGCTCATGTTCGCCGGCTTCGTCTCGCTCCTGACCGGCTTCGTCTTCGGCCTCGTGCCCGCGCTGCAAACGTCGCGCCCGGACGTGATGACGGTCTTGAAACAGACGGGCACGCCGGGCAGCGTGCGCGTGCGTTCGCGGCTGCGCGGCGCGCTCGTCGTCACGCAGATCGCGCTCTCGCTTGTCCTCTTGGTCTGCGCTGGTCTCTTCGTCCGCACGCTTAGCAACTCGCGCGCGATCAGTCCCGGCTTCAACACCGCCCACGTCCTGACCGCCACGCTCGATCTCGGACGGCAAAACTACAAGCAGCCGCAGGCGGAACTCTTCTACGCGCAACTCGTGGAGCGCGTGCGCGCGCTGCCCGGCGTCGAAGCCGCGAGCCTCGCGGAGATGCTGCCGCTCGGCGGCGGCTCGCTCGGCACGGGCATCAAGCTTGAAGGGCAACCGGAGGACGCGCCCCCCATCTCGGTGGATTTCAACAACGTCGCGCCCGATTACCTGCGCACGATGGAGATTCCGCTCAAACTCGGGCGCGACTTCAACGCGCAGGACACGACCGCTGCGCCCGGTGTCGTTATCGTCAACGAGACGCTCGCGCGCAAACTCTGGCCCGGCGAGAGCGCAATCGGCAAACGCTTCAGCATGCCGAAGGGCTTGAGCGGGCGCGCGCCTGTGGAGGTCGTAGGCGTTGCGGCCGATACGAAATACCGGACGCTCTTTGAGCGCCCGCGCACATACATGTACGTGCCCTTCGCGCAGAACTTCAGCGCCGCGATGCGCCTACATGTGCGGACGAGCGGCGACCCCGAAGCGCTGCGTGCGGCCGTCGCCCGCGAAGTGCAGGCGCTCGACCGCAACCTGCCGCTCGCCGGCGTCAAGACCCTGAGCGAGCAACTGAACAGTTCGCTCACAGAGCAGCGCGTCGCCGCCACGCTCGTCGCCGTCTTTGGTCTTCTGGCGCTCGCGCTCGCCGCCATCGGTCTCTATGGTCTGCTCGCCTATACGGTCACGCAGCGCACACACGAGATCGGCGTGCGCCTCGCGCTCGGCGCGCAGACGGGCGACGTGCTGCGCCTTGTGCTGCGCGAGGGCCTGCGCCTGGCGCTCATCGGCGTCGGCGTCGGTTTGCTTATCGCGGCGGGCGTGACGCGCCTGCTCGCCAGCCTGCTCTACGGCGTCAGCGCGCTCGACCCGTTGACCTACGCGGGCGTCGCCGCCGCGCTCATCGTCGTCGCGCTCATCGCCAGCTACGTCCCGGCCCGCCGGGCCACAAAGGTCGATCCGATGACAGCGCTCAGATATGAATGAAGTGCTGAGTGCTGCGTGCTGGGTGCTGAGTGAAAGACAACTTGCTTCCACTCAGCACTCAGGACGCAGCACGCAGCACTGCTCCTGGAGGTCTCGTGATGAACAACCTGTGGCTTGATCTGCGCTACGGCGCACGCATGCTGCTGAAGCGGCCGAGTTTCACGTTGATCACCGTGCTGACGCTCGCGCTGGGCATCGGCGCGAACACGGCCATCTTCAGTCTGGTCAGCGCCGTGCTGCTGCGCCCGTTGAATTACCAAGAGCCGGAGCGGCTGGTGATGATCTGGGAGGGGGTGGCGGCTCTGGGCCTCACGGGCGACACGCCCGCGCCCGCCAACTATGCCGACTGGAAAGCGCAAAGTCAGTCGTTCGCTGACATGGCGGCGCTCAACCTGCAAAACTTCAACCTCACCGGCGACGGCGAACCGGAGCGGGTGACGGCCTTCGGCGCGACCGCAAACTTCTTCCCGCTGCTCGGCGTGCAACCGGTGCTCGGGCGCACCTTCACCGACGAAGAGGCCAAGCCGGGCGCAAACAAGGTGGTCGTCTTAAGCCATGGCCTCTGGCAGACGCGCTATGGCGGCGAGCGCAGCATCGTTGGGCGCGACATAGAACTCAACGGCGAGAAGTACACGGTCGTCGGCGTGATGCCGGCGGACTTCCAGTTTGCCGTGCCGGACACGCGCCTGTGGGTTCCGCTTGCGTTCACTCCGGCAGAACTCGCCAATCGTGACACGCACTATCTCAACGTGGTGGCACGGCTCAAACCCGGCGTCAGCGTCGCGCAGGCGAACGCCGACATACAGGCCATCACCGAACGCATCGCGGCGGCTTACCCCGATTCGTCGTCGGGCTTGGGCGCGTCCGTCGTCTCGTTGCACGACACGCTGGCGGGCGACGTGCGCCGGCCGTTCACGATGCTGCTCGTGGCGGTGGCGTTCGTGCTGCTGATCGCATGCGCGAACATCGCGGGCGTGTTGCTCTCGCGCGGCGCGGCGCGTGGGCGCGAGATGGCTGTGCGGGCGGCGCTCGGCGCGTCGCGCTGGCGCATCGTGCGGCAGTTGTTGACGGAGAGCGTGTTGCTCGGCCTCTTGGGCGGCATACTCGGCGCGCTCTTGGCCCTTTGGACTTTCTCTTTCCTGCAACAACTCATTCCGGCCGGTCTGCGCACGTCCGCCACGTTGCAACTCGACCTGCCGGTGCTCGCCTTCACGCTCGGCGTCTCGCTCATGGCGGGCGTGGTCTTCGGGCTTGCGCCCGCGCTCGCAGCCGCGCGCACCGATCTGAACGAGGCGCTCAAACAGGGCGGCGGGCGGGGCGTGCTGGGCGGGGCGCAGCGTTGGCTGCGGGGCGCGTTCGTCGTCGGCGAGGTCGCGCTGGCGCTCGTCCTCTTGGTCGGTGCGGGGCTGCTGATTCAGACGCTCGCCAAACTCCGCAATCAATATGCAGACCTGCGGCCCGAAAGCATCCTGACGGCGCGCACGCAGTTGCTCGGCGAGCGTTATCGCACGACCGAACAGCGCGCGGCCTTCTACGACGGCGTGCTGCAACGCGTCGCGCACCTGCCGGGCGTGGTCGCCGCCGGCTACACGACCGCCGTGCCGCTCGCTTGGAAGGGCGGCGCAAACGGGCTGACGCTCGAAGGACGCGCCTCGGATGCAAACACCTTTTGGAACGCCATCCACCGGCAGATCAGCCCCGACTATTTCCAGGCCATCGGCATCCCCTTGCGCGCGGGTCGCGCCTTCAACGAGCACGACGATGCGCGCGCCGTGCCGGTCGCCATCGTCAACGAGACGATGGCCAAGAGTTATTGGCCGGGCGAGACGGCCATCGGCAAGCGTTTCAAGATCGGTAGTCTGGATGATCCGAACCCCTGGCTGACGATTGTGGGCGTGGCGGCCGACGTGCGCCAGATGGGCGCGGACGCACCGGTTAAGGCGGAGATGTACGTGCCCTACCGGCAGCCGCAGCCGTTCTCTTTCTACGCGCCGCGCGATCTGGTGATCCGCACGGCGGTCGAACCGGCGAGCCTCGTGCCCGCTGTCCGGCAGGCCGTCCACGAAGTTGACCCCACACAGCCCGTCGCCAAC
>DASVQA010000175.1:0-30943 GCA_036389375.1 Pyrinomonadaceae bacterium
TGGGCTTAAAGGGTTTCTGTTGTCGAGCCGTTTCATTGACGGCGGCGTGACCGGCATCTCTATGCTGCTCGCGGACGTGACGGGCTGGCCGCTCGCGCTCCTGATCCTCGTCATCAACCTGCCGTTCATCGCGCTCGGCTACCGGCAGATCGGGCGGCGCTTCGCCGTCAAGAGCGCGCTGGCGATTGCGGGCCTCGCTGTCTGTCTTGCTACCATCAAATACCCGGACGTGACGCCCGATAAACTTTTAACGGCCGTCTTTGGCGGCTTCTTCATCGGCGCAGGCATCGGTTTGGCAATACGCGGCGGCGCGGTGCTCGACGGGACAGAAGTGGCGGCGCTCCTCGTCAGCAAGAGCAGCCACCTGTTGAAGGTCGGGGATGTCATTCTGATCCTGAACGTTTTTATCTTCGCGGTGGCCGCCTTCTTGCTCGGCATCGAGGCGGCGCTCTATTCGATCCTGACTTACGTCGCCGCGTCGAAGACGGTGGACTTTCTGCTGCACGGCATCGAGGAATATACTGCCGTCGTCATCATCTCGGAGCGGAGCGAAGAGATCAGGCAGGCGCTAGTCGGCGGCTTGCAGCGCGGCGTCACTGTCTATCAAGGGCGCGGCGGCTTGAGCGATGCCGCGCAGCCCATTCTGCTCTGCGTCGTGACGCGTTTGGAGATCGGCAAGGTGAAGGACGCGGCCACCGAGATAGACCGCGCGGCTTTTATCATCATCCACCCGGTCGCGGACGTGAGCGGCGGGCTGGTGAAGCGGCGCATGCTGCATTGAAGACGACCAACATGCGAGACGAAAGGTTTAGACAATGACCTTGGTTGATTTCCTGATCCTGTTGCTCATCGCGGGCGTGTGCGGCTCAATCGGGCAGGCGATTGCGGGCTACACGCGGGGCGGGTGTCTGGCGTCCATCGCGCTCGGCTTCATTGGCGCGATCATCGGCGTATGGGTGGCGCGCCACATGGGCTTGCCGGAGTTGTTCAGCATTAACATCGGCGGCACAAATTTTCCGATTATCTGGTCAATCCTCGGCTCGGCCCTCTTCGTCGCGGTGATCAGTTTCATCGCGCGCAGTCGGGCCTGAAAAGTTTCTGCGCCGTTTGGTGACGATTTCGCCATCAGAGGGCGCTAAGGTCGCCCGCGCAGCGCTAACCGTCGCCGGCCTGTTTTCTGTTTTATGACTGCTGCCCACAAACCTGTGCCCACGCTTTCGGGTGCGCCCGATCTGGCGGAGTTTCGTCGTCGCTACCCGCTAACGGTCGCCAACTTCGCCGCGCTTGGCGAACGCGAGGTGTGGCTACGCAACATCTGGGCGGCCGGCGAGCGTTGGCAGGAGGAGCAGGCACAGGCACAGGCCGGCGCAAGCGAGGTCGTCGTGCGCGGTGCGCCACCGGCGACGCTGGAAGTCGCCGGTGAGTTTGAGACGATCTACGCGGGCGGCGGGCTGGGGTTGCTGCATGCGGCCGTGGCGGCCTGCCGCTACAACCGGCGCGTGCTGGTGTTCGACGCGGATACTGTCGGCCGCGCCGGGCGCAACTGGCAGGTGTCCGCCGACGAGTTGCGCGGGCTGGAAGACGCGGCGCTGTTCACACCGGCGGAGATCGAAGCAGCGGTCGTCAATCGTTATACGGCCAGCTTCGTCAAGTTTCACGACACAGGCTCGCGCGTGAAAGCGCCGCCGCTCTGGCTGCGCCACGTGCTCGACGTGGCGGTGGACGCCGACAAGCTGCTTGCGCTGGCCGCAGCGAAGCTCGCCAAGCTGGGGCCGCAAGGGTCGCTGCTGCTCAGCGGCCATCGCTTCGTGCGCGCTTATGTTGAACCGCAGCGCGTCTCGGTCGAAGTGGCGGACGCGCGCGGGCGCAGGTCACTTTATGCGGCGCGTCTGTTCGTGGACGCGACTGGGCCGGCCTCGCCCGTCGCGCAACAGTTGCAGGAGGGGCGCGCGCTCACGCACGTCTGCCCGACGGTCGGCACGTCGGCGCGTGGCTACATGAGCGGCGCGGAGCCGGACAAGGTTGACTTTGCCACCGGCGAGATTCTCGTCAGCAAAGAGGATGCGAGCGACCACCGGCAGTTGATCTGGGAGGGCTTCGCCGGCAGTCGCGCGCGCGAAGAATACACGACCTATCTGTTCTTCTACGACGCCGTCGCCTCGCCCGCCGACAAATCTCTGCTCGCACTCTTCGAGCATTATTTCGAGCGGCTGCCCGGCTACAAACGCGCGGGCGCGCACTGGCGCGTCGTGCGCCCGCTCTACGGCTACGTGCCCAGCGCACAGCCGCGCGGGCGCAAGCAGCATGCGCGCACGACCAGCGACGACCGCGTGCTGCTCGTCGGCGCAGCCAGCCGGCTCGCGCTCGGCGGCCCCGGCGCGCACCTGCGCCATCTGCACAGCCTCACGCACCTGACGGAACTTGCGCTCGCCGCCGACATGCTCGACGCGCGCGCGCTCGCCGAGTTGAGCGCCGAAGGCTCGCGGAGCGCGCCCGTCTTGAGCCTCGCGGAATTTTTGCGCCCCGCACCGAAGTCTGCACCGGCGACGGTCAACGAGACGCTGAACGCGATCATGGCGGCGCTGCAAGAACTGGACGAGCATGTGCGGCGCGAGTTGTTTCAGGATCGGCTGTCGTTTCAGGCCTTGAAGAGTCTGTTGAGTCGCACGGCTAAGCTCTATCCGCGTATCTTCCAGCGCGTGCGCGAACACCTCGGCGCGCGCGGCACGCTCTGGTGGCTCGCCTCTGCCGCCGAAGCCGCTTTCAGCGAACGCCGCGCGCGCGATCTGAGCGCGCCCCACCGAGAGCAAGCGCCGGACGAAGCGCCCGCCGCAAAATTTGCGCGCTACGTGGCGCTCTATAAAAAAGGGCACGGCGCGGACGACCAAAGTTAATCGCCCGCGCCGCTCGGTTAAACCAACCCGTCCCTACCTAGTCTGTGTGGTAGTAGATTTTGACCACGTCTTTCTCATCCAACTCCACCACCCGCACTTCGTTGACCAGGATGTAGAGTAAGCGGCCCGGCCCGTGATAAACCTGCTTACCTTGCGGGGCGGTAAGTTGGCGTTGGAGCGAGTCGTTAAAATCAATCGTGACGGAACCGCCCGACACGACAATCGGATCATCAGGCATTGTCGTTTCTCCTTTTGTGTCTGGGATGAGGTAACGCGGTGCAGACAAGCAGGGTTGATTATGTCTGCACCGCGCCGTCGGTTCGCTTGAGGAGAGAGCTACTACGAAACGCTCAGTAGCGGCAGATGATGGTGACAGTATCTTTCGGGTTGAGAGCAACCACCTGCTTGTCGTTCACCAGGATACTGATCAACCGCACATCATCGTGCGCGTGCCTATGCGTCTTTCCGCCTTTCTTTGCATCCGTCGCCGGTTGGAAGTTGTCGCTGAAGTCAATCGTGACGGAACCGCCCGACACGACAATCGGATCATCAGGCATTGTCGTTTCTCCTTTTTGGGACTGTGATGAGGTTTAGGCGGCGCAACTAAAGCGCGTGGAGTTGCGTCTGTTCGAGCTGCACGTCGGGCCTGGTCAGATAGCTTTTCAGGGCCTCTGCACCCCACTGCTCTTGCAACTGGTCGAGCGTGGTGAGCGCGCGTGCTGCGTAGTCCTGCGCTTCGGCGGCCCTACCGGCGTGTCCGGCGGCTCGTGCGGCCACGAGTAGGGCCCACCAGTCCGACGCCAGTCTGCCTGCGCGATGCACATTCTCTTCCGCTTGTTGGGCTGTGGTCAAGGCTAAACGCGCATCGCCGGCCGCAAACTGCGCGCGCGCGAGCGCAATTTGCACGTCGGCGATGAGCGCCGGTTGCTTCATCCCCAGAGCTACGTCGAGCGCCTCCTGACAGGTGGCCTGCCCCTGCGCCCCTGCGCCGGCGAGCGCCTGCGCCAGCCCCAACACGCGCTTGGCGCACACGATGTTCTCCTTGTACTGCTGGCCGGACAGATCAAGCGCGATCTTGGCCTCGGTCTGCGCCTCTGTGAGATTCAGCCGGGTGAGCGCGATGTCGGCCTTGATGATATGCACCCACGATTCAAGTTCCTTGCTGCCGCCGCCGGGCTGCTGCGCGATTGCTTCAGCCTCCGGGAGCAGGAGGCGTGCTTCATCAGCCCGGCCGAGCGCGCAGAGCACCTGCGCCCGCTGGATGAGGCCGAAGCCAAGCTTGAGTTGCAATTGGAGCGCACGCGTCGAGGTGATGCGTTGCTCGAAGTGCGGCAGCGCTTCGGGGTAGCGTTCCTGCACGGTCAGTAGCGAGCCAATCTCGGCGTGCGCCTGCGAGACTTGACCCTGATCGTTATGCTGTTCGGCAAACTGCAATTGCTCGGTGAAGGTGCGGAAGGCCGCCTCGTAGTCGCCTTTCTTGCGTTCGGTGCGACCGAGTTGCAGGAAACCATCTATCGTCTCTTTAGTGAAGTTGCCCTGCTGAAAGATCGGGAGCGCCTGATTGATGTAAGCAACTGCCTCGTCCAACTGTTCCTGTTTGGCGCGCAGATTACCCATATTGATGAGGGCGAGCGCGAGCGCCTGTCGCGCATTGTAACGGCGCGCCAGTTCCAGCGCTTCGTTGAGATACTGCTCGGCCAGATCATACTTGGCCGTGGTGATGAAGATGTTGCCGAGTTCGACCAGACTGCGCGCGGTCAGCGTCTGCATGTCATTTTTTTGCGCGAGCGCCAGCGCCTCGTTCGCATAGTTCGCGGCGTCCGTGCTTTTGTTCTCGCCGTAAGCGACCGCGCTCAGTTGCAGCAAGGTATTGACGCGCTGGAACAGATTCGGCGTGCCCTCGTTGAGTTTGAGCGCCTGTAGCAGCGCATCGCGGGCTTCGGCAAGGTTGCCCGACTTGCGCAGGAAGTAGCCGCGCTGATAGAGCACTTCGGCACGCCCTTCGGCGCTGCCGAAGTCGTTGTAAAGCTTCTCGGCCTGATCGAAGCAGGCGTTGGCGGTCTGTGTATGTGTCAGGCGCGCGTTGATCATGCCGAGGTGCAGGTAGGCGGTCGGATACTTCTCGCGGAGGTTGGTCGCCGTCGTGTAGCTCTTGATGGCGTTGGCCGTATCATCACTCTTCTCATAGGCGCGCGCGAGGTCAACCCAGGCCTGCGGGTCTTTGGGCTGCAACTGCGTGATCTTCTGGTAGGCATTGATGGCGCGCGCATAATCGTGCGTGACCATCGCCTGAATGGCGTCGAAATAGAGCGTGTCCACGTCCGACAGCACCTTCTGCTCACGCACCCACGTGCCGGCGCTCAGCATCTCGGTCTTTGCAATGTCGGTGTAGTCGAGTTCCGTCAGCGCCTCGGCATAGCGCGCGTGCGCGAGGACGTAACGATTGTCCTTCTCCGTCGCCTCTTTGAACCACTTGCTCGCCTGATAGTAAGCGTTGTCGCGCAGAAATTCCGTGCCCTTGCTATAGGCGTATTCCGCTTCGGGCTTCGGTTGATACGGGTGCGGGCGCAGCCACAGCCACAAGCCCCAGCCGGCCGCCAAGACCACGAAGAGACCCGCGCACACCGTGGCGATGGACAGGCGCGGCCGGCGCAAGCCTTCGGAGATGGTGACGAGCGCGCTACGGTTCTGCGTGTAACTGCCGCGCGAGACGCGCTCCATGTTGGCGTTGTCAGAGAGCGCCTCGGCCATGCGGAAGGCGTGCAGGTCGCTGATCAAATCTTCGGCGTGCTGGTAGCGATCTTCGGGCTTCTTGGCGAGCGCCTTGAGCGTAATGCGATCCAACTCAGGCGGCACGTTCCGGTTGAAGGTCGAAGGCGGCGGCGGTTCGACGTGTAAGACCTGCGCCGCGATCTCGATCAGGTTCGCGCCGCTAAAGGCGGGCCGGCCCGCAATCGCTTCGTAGAGCAGCGCGCCCAACGCGAAGAGGTCGCTGCGCGCATCTACCGGCATGCCCGTCGCCTGTTCGGGCGAAAGATAGAGGGGCGTGCCCACGATCACGTCGCTGCGCGTCTTGAGCGCGTGCAGCGTGCGCGCGTCCGGGTCGGCGGCAAAGCCGGGATGGTCTTCGATCAGTTTGGCGAGGCCGAAGTCGAGCACCTTCACCTGCCCGCGCTCGTTGACGAGGATGTTCGACGGTTTCACGTCGCGGTGGATGATGCCATTGCGGTGCGCCTCGCCCAGCGCGGCGGCGACGTGTTCGATGATCTCGACGGCGCGCGTAATCGTCAGCGTGCCCGCGCGCATCAACGTGCCGAGGTCTTGCCCGTTGACCAGTTCCATCACGATGAAGGGCTGACCGTCGGGCGTCTCGCCGTAATCGAAGACGGCGGCGATGTGCGGGTGGCTGAGCGTGGAGACGGAACGGGCCTCGCGCAGGAAACGTGCGTGATAGTTGTGCGTGCCGGCGGCCGAGCCGGGAATCTTGACGGCGACGCGCCGACCGAGGAGCGTATCCTCGGCCACGTACACGACGCCCATGCCGCCTTCGCCAAGCTGACTGAGGACGCGGTAATGGGAGATAGTCTGCCCGATCATCTTGCTAGAACTCTTTTCAGGTCTGAGGTGGCAGGATAGGCATCTTGAAGACAGCTTGAGCGTGCTAAGCCGGTTCAAATTTAATCAAACAAACATCACAACTACCCGCGTATTCTGCGCCAAACTCGCGGGCAATTCAAGAGCAAGAGCACGCCTTGCCACGTCTTTATCAATCGGGCCGGTGCGGGCGACCAACCGGAGCGGCGGGCGCACGCGCGCATTTCAAGCCGAAGGGCAGCTTTAAGCGCCCGGGCAGAAAAGCTTAAGCCCCATAAAAATTTATTTTATTGACGCACCAGCGCAGCCGGCATATATTCAAGCCCGACCCGTTATTCCTCTGTAACGCAGAACCCAAGGGTTCGTCCCACGCCCCTGCCTGTGGTCGCAACCGACCTAACGCCCACCTCGATTTGCGTACCTTAGGAGGGTACTCACAATGAAAAGCATTAAGACCTCTCTGCTAGGGATATTTGCGCTCCTATTGCTGCTGCCGACGGTTTACGACCGGGTCGCCCACAGTCAACAAAAATCAGACCCGCCGACAGGCCAAGCCAACGTCGCGCTCACCAACGACGATGTCGAAAGACTCTGCTCCATTGACACCGAAGCGCCCACCTGTCTGCGCTGTCCGCCGATCACCGAAGCCCCGACCGGCTTTGATGACCAGACCATTGATGAGGACTTCGTGCCGCAGGCCAAGCACGACGATCACCGCGCCACCTTCGAGATTCGGGATCAGATTCTGCCCGACAATATACAGGACGGCGGTCTCGGCCCCGTCTATAACGCACAGTCGTGCGCCGAATGTCACCAGAATCCGGTCTCCGGCGCGGTCAGCCAGATCACGGAGTTGCGCGCCGGCTTCATAGACAACCCCTGCGACCCGCAAGGGTTCGACTGTCCGCAATTCGCAGACCCACCCGGCGGTTCGCTCATCAACGACCGCGCGGTGGATAAGCGAGTTGACCCAAGCCTGCCGGTGGCGAACATACAGGAGCGCGTGCTGCCGCTTCATTCGGCCGGCCTAGACCGCCCGGCCGACGTGGCCACGACCCGCACCTCGCTCAACCTGTTGGGCGATGGGTTCGTCGAAGCCATCGCCAATCAGACGCTGCTCGACATTCAGGCCAAGGAGACGAACGAGAACCCGAACGTACATGGGCTGGCCATCAGAGTGCCGTTGGAGGAGAATCGCAACGGGCGCTGCCGCATCGGTCGTTTCGGCCACAAAACACAGCACGCCAGCCTGCTCTCCTTCTCCGGCGACGCGTATCTCAACGAGATGGGCATCACCAACCGTTTCTTCCTGATGGAGAACACCTCGCTTGGCCGCTCGGTCGCCAACTTTGACTTCGTCCCGAACGACTCGACCATTCCCTGCGCCGACACCGTGACGCCGCCGGGCCAGCGCACCTTCTGCGGCGAAGATAAAGAACGCGACATAGACGTGTTCACCATCTTCATGCGCGCCACGAAAGCGCCGCCCCGCGATAAGGTGATCGCCGCGACGCAGGACGCCAAAGACGGCGAGGAGTTGTTCAAAAAGGACGGCTGCGCCATCTGCCACCGCGACACCATCATCACGGCCACGGCGGGCACGCCCATTAATCTCGGCACGTTCACCGTGCCGCCCGCGCTGGGCAGCAAGATCATTCACCCTTACGGCGATTTCCTGCTGCACGACATCGGCACGGGCGACGGCATCGTGCAGAACGGCGGGCCGAAGACGCGTATGTTTGTGCGAACTGCGCCGCTCTGGGGCCTTCGTACGCACACGCGACTGATGCACGACGGACTATCGCTTACCTTCGAGGCCAACACGCTGCCCTTTGCGAGCGCGATCAAGCGGCATCACGGCGAAGCGCAATTCGCCGCCGACAACTTCTTCGCGCGCCCCGCCAGCGAGCAGCGCAAGATCGTCATCTTTTTGGAATCACTGTAATGGCCGGCGCGGCCGTTGCAGCATAAAAGATGCGCCACAAAGGGCAAGTCGGCCGCGGCCGACTTGCCCTTTGTGGCGCGCAGAGGCGCGAGCGCTAGTTGCGCGCCGCCGGTGTGATCTTCAGCGTCAGACGCTCCGTGCCGCGTATGACTTCGACCTCGTACTCTTGGCCCGCTTTCATCTCGCCGAGCGCGTAGGTGTAGTCGTAGACGTTGTGTATGTCGCGCCCGGCAAGTCTCACGACGCGGTCGCCCGCGCGCAGACCCGCTTTGGCGGCCGGCGAATCATCGCGCACGCCGTCGAGTTTCAAGCCGTCGCTGCTGTCGGCGTAATTCGGGATCGTGCCGAGATAGACGCGGAAGCCGATGCTGCGCCCCTGCGCGTTGTCGCTCTTGGCCTGCGTGTAGGTCAGGCGCTTATCGTTTGCGTCAACGGCGTTGACGAGATCGCGGACGACGGCGACGATGCCGGCTGCGCCCGCGTAATTGAGTTTCTCGGCCGTGTCCGAAGGCTTGTGATAATCCTCGTGCGTGCCCGTCCAGAAGAAGAGGACGGGAATCTGTTTGGCGTAGAACGACGAGTGATCGCTCGGCCCGTAGCCATCTTCATTGAGCGTGAGCGTAAAGCGCGGGCGCGGCGCGGCCGTCACGACGACCTGCCCGTTGGCGGCCGTTACAAGCGGCACTTCGCCATGCGCGGCCGTGTCGCTTGAGACGGGGATGCCGGCCGCCGCGACGCGCACGTTGAGTTGACTGTTGGCGTGCGCCAACAGGTCGCGCCACTCTGCGGCCGTGCCCACGCCGCCGACGATCAGTTTATCATTCTGCAACCGCCCGATCATGTCCATGTTGATCATCGCAACCGTCTGCGCGAGCGGGCGCGCCGGGTGTTCGACGTAATAAGCCGAGCCGAGCAAGCCCTCCTCTTCGCCGCCGAACGCGACGAAGACAAGCGTGCGGCGCGGGCGCGGGCTGGCGGCGGTAAACAGGCGCGCGAGTTCGAGCAGGGCGGCCGTGCCCGAAGCGTTGTCGTCCGCGCCGTGATGAATCTCGCCCGCGCGCGGCGCAAGACTGCCCTGCCCGCCGCGCCCCAAGTGATCGTAGTGTGCGCCGATGACGAGGACTTCATCTTTCAATTTCGGGTCGCGGCCATCGAGCACGCCGACGACGTTTGCGGCCGGTGCTTGGCGGCGCACAAGATCGGTCGTCAGGCTGAACGCGATGTTCTTGAGCGCGGTGGAAAAATGCTTGCGCCCGGAGGTCGCGCCCTGCGGCGCAGCAGTTGGCGCGCTCATCTGTGGCGCACCGCCCGGTTGCATGCTTGTCGTCTGGCCCAAGAGCGCGCCTTCCAGTTCCTCGAAGCCTGCGGTGGGCGTGGCTGCGGCTTCGATGGCGCGACGCGCGACCTGCCGCGAGATGATGACGACGGGCAGACCGGCATCGCCTGCCGCTTCGTTATCCAGACGCGCCCATGCGAGCCGGTCGTCCGCGAAATTCTCTTTGCGCGTGATGAGGACGAGGGCGCGCGCGCCGTGATCGCGCGCTGCCGCCGCCTTGAAGCGCAGGTCGTTGTAACGCACAAACTGTCCATGTGGATTATCGCCGTCGGGCGTGCCGACGAAGGCGAGCGCGATCTTGTGCTGCACGTCCACGCCCGCGTAGTCGTCGTGGTTCAGATCATTGGCCGTGATGCCGTAGCCGACGTAGACGACGGGGCTGTTCTCGACGTGCGCGTTCGCGCTCCAGGCGAGCGGCATCCAGTCTTCACCGACCCGCAGGTCGAGTCCCGTAGAGACCATAGTGCCTGCGCGCTCGCTTGTGTTTCGCGTAAACGTCATCGCGTTGCCCTTGCCCAGTTCGACGGCGGCGACGTAAGGGAATGATTGCAGGTACGAGGCGGACTGTGCGTCCGCCGGCCCGCCGGGTTTCAAGCCCAACCGTTTGAACTCGTCGGCCACGTAGCGCGCCGCCGCCTCTGCGCCCGGCGTGCCCGTGCGCCGCCCGTCGAGTTTGTCAGACGCAAGATAGGTCACGTCGGCGCGCAACCGTTCCGCGCTCGGCGCATCGCTCGGCGCACGCTGCTGCTGTTGCGCTGGCGCGGCGCACGTAAACAGAACGAGAAACAGGGCGAGCGAAATTGTGCGGCGCATGATGTAGTTCATAACTTATTTCCAATCCGGCGGGCCGGTCAAAAATCTTTGTCCCATGAAGTCAGACGAAACAAGCTGCAAGGATGGGCACGAAAGCAAGGCGCGCAATTAGTGTTTTCTGTTGCCGTCCCGGTTCGTGGCTGGTATCGGAAGCGGCCGCGCGCCGTGCGCTAGTTGACCCAGTCGGCGATGAAGACGTTGGTGTCGCCCCTGACTTGGGCGTTGCGGTTCGAGGCAAAGACCAGCCGCCTGCCGTCGGGCGAAAACATCGGGAAGCCGTCGAAGGTGTCGCTGAAGGTGATGCGTTCGAGGTTCGTCCCGTCCACATCTACCGCGAAGAGATCGAAGTTGCGCCCCTTCGGATCGTTCAGATTCGAGGCGAAGATGATGCGTTTGCCGTTGGGGAAGAAATAGGGCGCAAAACTGGCCGCGTTCAGGTGCGTCACCTGCTGTTTGTGCGAGCCGTCCGCATCCATCACCCAGAGTTCAAACACGGTCGGCTCGATAACGCCCTCGGCAAGCTTCTGTTTGTAGCGCGCCACCTGTTCGGGCGTCTGCGGGTGATAAGCGCGATAGACGATCCGCCGGCCGTCGCGCGAGAAGAAGGGGCCGCCGTCGTAACCAAGTTCGGTGGTCAACCGCTTGATGTTGCGCCCGTCGGCATCCATCGTATAGATGTCGAGGTCGCCGCTCCGCATCGAGGTGAAGACGATCTTTTTGCCGTTGGTCGAGATGGTCGCTTCGGCGTCGTAGCCGTCCACGTCGGTCAACTGTTTCAAATCAGCACCGTCGGGTCTGGCCGTGAAAATATCGTAGCTCGCATAGATCGGCCACACGTAGCCTTTCGCGTAGTCAGGCCGCGGCGGGCATTGCCGCGCAGCGGCGTGCGTCGAAGCGTAGAGCACGCGCTGCCCGTTGGGGAAGAAGTAGGAGCAGGTGGTGCGCCCCGCGCCGGTCGAGATCATACGCACGTTTGAGCCGTCGGCGCGCATCGTGTAAATCTGGTCGCACTCTAACTGGTCGCGCTTCGATTGAAAGATCAACTGCCGGCCGTCGCCGCTAAAATAGGCCTCGGCGTTCTCGCCGCCGAACGTCAACTGGCGGACGTTGCGCAGGTGGCGCTCGGCCGGCAACTCGACGGCGGCAGGTGCGGCCGGTGGCGGCGACTGCGCTAGCGCGACGGCCAGCCAAAGGAGGGCGCAGCCGCAGAGCAGGATTATTCTGTTCATCATCTTCAGGTTTGAATCGGCGTGTCTTTAAGGTTGTCAGGGCCGCCGGGAGTCTGTCAGGTCGGTCGTATTGTAACGCATGCGCCGCGCAGCCGCCGAAGCGCGCAAGGCGGCGTTCGCTCTGATTTGAGCAGAAGCCGCTGCGCGTTCAGCCGTTTGCGGCGGTGCAAAAATGTAGACGCGCTCGACCGCGCAGCGCGCCCTGAACCAATGCGCCCGCGCTTCAGCCGTGTTTGCGCTCAAACTCGCGCATGAACTCGACGAGCGCCTCACAACCGGCGCGCGGAAAAGCGTTGTAGACGGAGGCGCGGATGCCGCCGACCGAGCGGTGGCCCTTCAAGCCGTCGAGGCCGGCGGCGCTCGCCTCTTTGGCAAACTGCTTCTCCAACTCTTCAGATGGCAAGCGGAACGTGACATTCATCAGCGAGCGCGCTTCGCGGGCGGCGTGCGGGCGATAAAAGTCGGTCGCATCAATCGCGTCGTAGATGAGTTTGGCCTTCGCCTCGTTCGCGCGGTGCATCCCCTCAAGCCCGCCCTGCTCTTTGATCCACTGGCAGACGAGATCGAGGATGTATATGCCCCACGTGTTCGGCGTATTGTAGAGCGAATCGTTCTCGGCGTGCGTGCGATAGTCGAGCATCGTATGCAGCCCGTCGGGGATGCGCTGCAAGAGATCGTCGCGGATGATGACGAGCGTGACGCCCGACGGCCCCAGATTCTTCTGCGCGCCCGCGTAGATGAGCGCGTACTTCGCCACGTCAACGGGGCGCGAGCAGATGTCGGACGAGGCGTCCGCGACGAGCGGCACGCTGCCGACCTCTGGCTCCGTCTGCCACTCGACGCCCTCAATCGTCTCGTTCGTCGTGATGTGGACGTAAGCCGCCTGCGGGTCGAGCTTAAACTCGTGCGCTTCCGGCACGCGCGTGTAGCGGCTATCGGCCATATCCGCCGCGACGTTTACCGTGCCCTGCCGCTTCGCCTCCTTCAACGCCTTCTTGCCCCAACTGCCCGTGATGATGTAGTCGGCGCTCCCGCCGGCGGGCAGCAGGTTGATCGGGATCATCGAGAACTGAAGGCTCGCGCCGCCTTGCAGAAAGAGTATTTGATAGTTGTCGGGAATACCCAGCAGGTCGCGCAAGCCCTGTTTGGCGCTCTGGTGTATCTTGTCGAACGTCTCGGAGCGATGGCTGATCTCCATCACGGACATGCCGACCCCCGCGAGATTCAACATCTCGCGCTGCGCCTGCTCCAACACCGGCAGCGGCAACACGGCGGGGCCGGCACTGAAGTTAAAGATTCTCTCAGTCATATCTATGCCCTCATATAAGTAGTGGTCAGCGGTCAGCGGTTAGAGATCAGGCAAAACTTTTTCTGCAACTGACCTCTAATCTCTGACCTCTGACCTCTCTCTATCTGGTTTCATGCTTGTGCGGATGGCGCTGCCGGCGATGCGCGTGACGACGGAGCGCGGCAGCAACCGTTCGGCTTCAGTTTGCAGGTAGTTGAGCCAACCCGAAATGATATGGCTGCGCCCGCGCTCAAGCCCGCGCAAGGCCGTCTCGACCACCGCTTCGGGCGTCTGCGTGATCCTGAGCGGCGGCGACTGGCCCATCTGCGCCGCGTCGAAGAAGTTTGTGTTCGTCACGCCCGGACAGAGCGCCAGCACTTTAATGCCGCGCGCGCGATTCTCTTCCCACAGCGCCTCGGAGAACGACAGCACAAACGCTTTCGTCGCCGCATACGTCGCCATGTAAGGCACGGGCTGGAAGGCGGCGGTCGAGGCGACGTTGATGATGGTGCCGCGTTTGCGTTCACGCATCGGCGCGAGGTAGAGGTGCGTCAACGCAACCAGCGCTTTGATGTTCAGATCGATCATGTTCAACTCGCGCGCCAGATCGAGCGCCGCGAACTCGCCCATCGAACCAAAGCCCGCGTTGTTGATTAACGTTTCAATCTCTAACCCGCGCGCGTTCGTCTCGGCCAACAGACGCTCCGGCGCATCTGCTTCGCTCAAGTCCAGCGCGACGGATTGCGCCTGTATGTTGCCATGCGCGCGCCCAAGTTCGTTGCAGAGCGCATTCAACCTGTCGCCTGAGCGCGCCACCAGCACGACGTTCTCGCCCCGCGCCGCCCATCGCCGCGCAAACACCTCGCCGATGCCGCTCGATGCGCCCGTGATGAGCGTTGCTTTCATCTAGGCTCTAAGCTCCAACAGATCGAGTTCGATGATGTCCGCGTTCTCGGCGCGCAGGCGTTCTAATGTCTCGCGCGCCGGCGCGGCTTCGAGGTTAATGCGGGCGACGGCCGCTTCTGCGCCCTCGAAGATAATGTTCTCCATCTCCTGCACGTTGATCTCGGCGGCGCGGATCGCGCCGAGCACCGCCGCGAGCACGCCGGGGCGGTCGCGGTGGCGCACAACGAGCAGGTGCGTGGCGGGCGTGCGCGCCGCGAGGTTGACGACGTTCGGGACTTTGCCCGTCTCCTTGAACGTGCGGACGATGCGGACGGTCTCGGCGGCGATGGCTTCCTGCGCCTGCTCGGTCGAAGCGCCGATGTGGTGCGTGCCGTACAGGCTCGGCTCGCGTGCGATCTCGTCCGTGAACTCGCCCGCGGCCGAGGTTGGCTCGTTGGCATACACGTCCAGCCCCGCGCGAATCCGGCCTGCGCGCAACGCGTCCGTGAGCGCCGCCTGATCAACCACTTCGCCGCGCGCCGTGTTGATGAAGTACGCGCCTGCACGCATTGCGCCAAAGAAGTCCGCGCCGAGAAAGTTGCGCGTCGCAGGATTGAGCGCGACGTGTACGCTCACGATGTCGGCGGCGCGCGCAACCTCGACGGGGCTATCCCTGCGTTCAACGCCAAGTTCTTCCGCGCGCTCCGGCGTGAGGCTGCGACTCCACGCGACGACGGGCATACCAAAGGCGCGCGCGCGCGTGATTACCTCCTGCCCGATCTGACCCGTGCCGACGAGGCCGAGCGTGCGCCCGTAGAGGCCGCGCGCCTTGGAGAACTCTTTCTTGTCCCAACGCCCCGCGCGCAGGGCGATGACGTTGTCGGCGATGCGCCGGTCGAGCGCGAGGATGAGCGCGAAGGTCAATTCAGCGACGGCGATGGAATTTTTGCCGGGACAGTTCGAGACGTAGATGCCGCGCCGCGAGGCCGCCGCCACGTCAATCGTGTTGTAACCTGCGCCCGCGCGCACGATGAGTTTGAGCGGCCCCGCATCGAGCATCGGCTCGGTCACTTTCGTCCCGCGCACGACGAGCACTTCCGGCGCGTAGCCGCGCAGCGCCTCGACCAGCGCCTCGTCCTTCACGTCCGGCTGATACGAGAAATCGCAACCGGCCGCGTCCAATCCGTCGCGCCCCGATTGTTCAAACTTGTCAGCGATGAGCACCTTCATCTGTCTTTAGCCTTTCGCCTCGTGCCGCCCATGCGCGACGTAGAGACCCGGGCGCGGCACGAACTCGGCGCGCGAGATCGCGTAGAGCACGCAACGACTACCGTAGTGCAAAGCCTCGCGCTCGAATTTCATCCCCGCCTTTTCCATCACGCGCCGCGAGCCTATGTTCTCCGGGATGGCGACGGCGACGATGCGCGCAAGCCCCGCCTGCTCGAAACCGTAACGCAGGCAGGCCGCGGCCGCCTCCGTCGCGTAGCCTTGCCCCCAGAACTCTTTGGCGAAGCCGTAGCCGACTTCGATCTCGCCCGTCTCCTCCAACGGCTGCAACCCGCCCCAGCCGATCATCTCGCCATCAACCTTGCGGTTGATCGCCGACATCCCGAAGCCGTAACGCTCGTGGCAATCAAGATAGAACTGTAAGCGCCGCGTGACCGCCTCCGGCGCTTGCATCGCCGCCCCGCCGATGTAGCGCGACACTTCATCGTCCGCGCGCAACTGGATCAACCTCGGCAGGTCGTCAGCCGTCAGCGGCCGGATCAACAATCTGTCAGTTTCGATGTGCAACTTGAAGCCACCTCGCCGGCTATGCGCCGCGCTCAAATACGATGAATCAATAGTCCGTCGCGCAACTTCGGCTCGAACCAAGTGGACTTGGGCGGCATGATGCCGTTGGCGTCCGAGACGCGCAGCAGATCATCAATGGTCGTCGCCGGGAGCGAGAAAGCGACCGCCGCGCGCCCCGCGTCAACGAGGCGTTCTAGTTCGGCGGGGCCGCGTATGCCGCCGACGAAATCTATGCGCTTATCTGTCCGCACGTCCTTGATACCCAGAACGGGATCGAGCAGATGCGCCTGCAAGATGCTCACGTCGAGCGTGGCGGTCGGGTCTGCTGCGGCGTCGTGCGCTGTGTCGCCGTTGAACTTCAAACCGTACCAGCGCCCGCCGAGATACATGCTGAAATGGCCCGGCGCGGGGGGCTGCGGCGTGCCGTTCTCGTCCACGTCGAACTGCTCCATGACGCGCGCCATGAAGGCGTCCGGCTGCAAGCCGTTCAAGTCCTTGACGACGCGGTTGTACGACAATATCTGCACCTGATCCGAGGGGAAGATGACGGCGAGAAAGCGGTTGTACTCTTCGTCGCCCGTGTGCTGCGCGTTCTGTGCGCGGAGCGTCGCGCGTGCGCGGCTGGCGCTGGCGGCGCGGTGATGCCCGTCTGCGATGTAGAGCAGGGGCACTTCGCCAAAAGCACGCACGAGTTGTTGCGGCGCGGGCGCGCGCCAGAGCGTGTGGCGGATGCCGTCGGGCGCGGTGAAATCATAGAGCGGCGGGCCAGACGTTTCGCCCGCGACGAGCGCATCTATGCGCCGGTCGGCCTGATAGGTGAGAAAGACGATACCGGTCTGTGCGCGCAAGGTGAGCATGTGGCGCGTGCGGTCGTCCTCTTTGTCGGGGCGCGTGCGCTCGTGCTTGCGGATCAGGTCGTTGTCGTACTCGTCTATCGAACAACACGCGGCGACGCCGACTTGCTCATGCGCGCCCATGACGAGCCGGTAGAGATACAGGCTCGGCTCGGCTTCTTCCGTTAACGGGCACGATTCGATCAGCCGTTGGAAATTCTCGCCGGCCCGCTGATAGACGGCGTCGCTGTAGATGTCCGTGCCGTCGGGCAGATCGATCTCAGGGCGCGTGACGTGTAACAGGCTGAGCGGATTATCGGCGGCCAACTGACGCGCCTCTGCTGTGTTCACCACGTCATAGGGCACGCTCGCCACCTGCTCGACTTTTGCCACAGGCGGACGCAACGCACGAAACGGATAGATGACGGCCACGGTCGTTCACCTCGCTGACGGTAGATAATAATGCGGAGCTTTGGACTGATAAGACTAGCGGCACAACTGCACGTCAGTCAACACGAGGGGCGGATCGTTCGGGTCTGGGCCGGTTCTTTTGCGGCGCGCTCAGATTTGATGCGCCACGATGTCGAAGCTGAGTTTCAGCTTGTCGCGGACGCGAATCGTGCCGTGTACGGCCGCCGTGGCCTGCACGTTGTAATCGCCGCGCTTGATGGTGAACTCGCCGCGCGCGCGCAGGTCTGGGCCGTTTAAGGTGACGAGTGCGGGGATGTTGATGCGGCGCGTGACGCCGTGCAGCGTCAGATCGCCTGTGAGGCGCACGGCGAAACCGTTTGGCGTCGGGCGCACGCTGACCTGCGTGCTGCGAAAAGTGATCTCCGGATATTTCGTCGTCTCCAACACCAGTTCGCGTATCTCGCGGTTGATGATCTGCTTCTGTTGTTCGGTGAAGACGGCGCGCGTCTCGGCGAGCGAATCGGCGCGGACGGTCAACGTGAGCGAAGCGGGCGCGACGGCGTCGGGCGTTAGCTCGGCCGCGCCCGTGAAGTCACGCGCCGCGATGAAGTGGTCGTGCCCTTTGAACCATAGCAGCCCGCCTGAATGCGTCCGCACGATGAAACTGCTCTGCGCCGCGTCGAGTTGGTAGCGCACCGCGCGCGGACGCACGGCGGCTGAAGTTGGCGCGGCAACGTTGCCCCCCCGAACGAGGCGCGCGCCGCCGGTCGCAACCGCGAACAACAAAACGCAGCCGCACATGCGCCAGACCGAAAGACGAAGCCCCATATTTATTCTCCTTACGTTCACGTTTCTGCCGCGTGCGCGGGCCGCGCCGCTTGGCCTTCAAAGGCTATTTAAGCTGCGAGTCGTCAGATAGAGGCGGCATCGGTTAGGGGGTTTTGACCGGCCGGAATTATCTGTCTGTTGCCTTGCACCGTCAAGGCGTTCAGCCCGCACGCACAGTCTCGGCCGGCGGCATGCTCTCGCGCTCACGCCCGGCGCGCGTGTACAATGCGGGCCGGACTCATAGTCGAACGGAAAGGAAGACCGATGCGCCACACTTTCATCATCATCTTTGCATTCTGCGCGCTGTGCGCGTGTGCAACTGCGACCGTTGCGCAAGACAAATCCACGCCTTACGCCGGCCAAGAACAGCGTCCATTGAAGGCGCTCGCCCCTGAAGAGGTCGCGGAATTGCGCGCCGGGCACGGCATGGGGCTGGCGAAAGCGGCCGAGTTGAACCACTATCCGGGGCCGCGGCACGTGCTCGACCTTGCCACGCAACTGGAACTTACACCCGTGCAGCGCAGCACCGCGCAAGCGATCTATGAACGCATGCACGCGCGTGCGGTCGAACTCGGCGCGCAGGTCATCAGCAAGGAGCAGGAACTCGACCGCCGCTTCGCGCACGAACACATAGATGCGGCCACGCTTGAGGCGCTGACGGCCGAGATCGCCGCGCTGCAAGGACGCCTGCGCGCTACACACCTCGCCGCGCATCTTGAGATGAAGCGCCTGCTCACGCCCGCACAGATCAGACGCTATGATGCGCTGCGCGGCTACGACAAGGCTGCGCCGGACACGACGCCGCAGCCGCACACGCACGATCATGGCTCACGTTAGCGTTTGCGCGCCGGCAGGAACTGGAAACGCTGCTGCGCGCTCTGGCCGCGCGCCGAGTTGGCAGCATTATTAACCGACGTTGAGGAGACATGATGAGCAAGTTGGCGAGCCGCACCTGTATCCCGTGTCATGGCGGCGTGCCGCGTCTGCGCGGCGCGGAGCTATCAGAGATTTACGCTAAAGAAGTGCCGGGCTGGACGTTGGTGGACGAGCACCATCTATTGCGCGCCTACAAGTTTCAGAACTTCAACGAGGCGCTTGCATTCGTCAATCGTATCGGCACGCTCGCCGAAGCCGAGGGGCATCACCCCGACATCGCGTTCGGCTGGGGCTACGCCGAGATCAAAATCTACACGCACGCCATTGACGGCCTCAGCGAAAGCGACTTCATCCTCGCCGCTAAAATCGACGCGCAGACAGAACCGGCCTGACGCACGCGCGCCCAAACGTAGCTGCCCGGCGCACCGCTCAATTCGTAAAGCACCTTTCGCCCGACGACTGAAACGCGCTATCATCTTTGCGCGTTGACGCGCTATCATCACTCTCACGTCAAGCCGACTTGGGAGTAAGCACACATGAAACAAAAACATCTTTCGCTTTGTCTGACCTTGATCGCCTTCGCGTCTTTGCTGGTCGCACCGGTACGGGCGGCGCAGGACGATGGCGTGGCGCGCATCACGCTCGCTGAGTTCAAGGCGCTGCTGGCCAGCGCCAGCCCGCCCTTTGTCATAGACGTGCGCAGCGGCAGCGGCAGCAAGATCAGGGGCGCGCACGTCATCCCGCTGGCCGACATCGAAGCGCGGTTGAGCGAAATCCCGCGCGACCGCCCTATTGTCACCTACTGCGCTTGACCGAACGAACACTCAAGCGCCCGTGCGGCGCAGATTCTGCAAGCCAAAGGTTACACACAGGTGCACGCGCTCTTAGGTGGCTGGAACGCCTGGGTCACAGACGGCGGCGCAACCGAGCCGACCGAGAATGTCGTGCAAACTGCGCCGCCGCAGCCCGCCCCGACACCTGCGCCGGCCGCTGTGAAGAACTCCAACGCGAACACGAGAACCGGCCGCACCCGGCCACGCCGCAATCGCCATTACGGCAAACGACCTGCGCCGACCGACTGAATTTAGCTTTGTTCGGCGCGGCGGCAGCCGCCGCGCCGAAGCGACCTGAAGCCGCGCCGCCAAACATCGGAGGGCACAGAGACTTGATTATCTCTGTGCCCTCCGATGTTTGCTCTGTGTCTGTGTGTGCCGACCGGCCACACGCGTCGCCGCGTGCCTTAGTCCCAGGCCGGCCGGGCGGCTAACGCACGCGACTCTTCTTCCGTTTCAGAAAATCAATCAACACGAACTGCGAGAGGTTGCCCGGCGTGGCAAAGTAAGCCTTGCCGCTCGTCATCGCGGTCATCTGTTTGACGAACTCAACGAGGTAGTAGTCCGAGGCCAGCATGAACGTGTTAATCATCACGCCCGCCTTGCGGCACGCCTGCACCTCCTTGAACGTCTCGCCCATGACGAGCGGATCGTTACCCATCGAATTCTTGTAGAGCCTACGCGTCGCCGCGCCTGCGCCCGCCGCCGCCGACCTGCGCGCCGCACCCTGCGCGCCCGTGCCTTCGATGAAGCACGCGGTCGGCTTGCCGTCCGTCACCATCACGATCTGCTTCATCTCTTTGCGCTGCGCCTGTAAGAGCCGGCGCGCCAGCCGCAAGCCCTCTGCCGTATTGGTGTGATAAGGCCCCACCTGCGTGGTCGCCAGCCGCGCGAGTGGCAACTCTTCCGCGCCGTCGTGAAAGAGCACGACCTTCAACGAGTCGCCGGGATACTGCGTGCGGATCAGGTGCGCGAGCGCAAGCGCCACCTTCTTCGCGGGCGTGAACCGATCTTCGCCGTAGAGGATCATCGAGTGCGAGCAGTCGAGCATAACAACGGTCGCGCACGACGATTGATAATCGCACTGGTGCACGTGCAGATCGCCATACTCAAGATTAAGCGGCACGGTCAAGCCTTCGCGCTTGATCGCGGACATGAGCGTCGCGTTCACGTCCAGATTGATCGTGTCGCCGAACTCGTAAGGCTTCGAGACCTGCGCCGCCTCCACGCCCGTCGCCATGTGCGGCGTGTCATGTCGCCCGACCGAGCTTTTGCCGAAACTGCCGAGCAGATTGCGGAGCGTCTTGTAGCCGAGAAAGTCCAAGCCTTTCTCCGTCACCTCGAACTTGACGTTACGCGGCAGCGATTCTTCCGCGCGCCCCTGTCCACCCTGTCGCCCTTTGCGCTGCTGCCGTTCGGTCGGCTGCTCCTCGCGCAGATTCAAATAGCCTTCTTCGACCAACCGCTCGATCAACTGATTCAACAACTCTTCAAGCTGCGACCCCTTGAAGCGCCCCTCGTTCTCCGCCAACATCTCGCGCACGTCCTGCTCGTCCAGCTCGCCCTGCTCCAAAAGCGCCTGCAAGAGGGCCTGCCTGAGCGCATCGAGCGATGTGTCCTGCTGCCGCCGCTGCCGCGTCCAGTAGTAATCGTCGTCATAACCCGACTGCAAGAGCGAATCCTGCAATGCCTCCATCAGGTTGCCGAGATTGACGCCCGACACGTCGAAGCCTTTGAATCTGGAATAGCGTATGAACTTCATTACTTCTTTCCCTTTGGTTCAGTTACTTGCAGGTCTCGGCAGATTTTTCGCGCGAGAAAATCATTTATTTCACGATGTCTTGGAATCGTTGATGATACCCGCGATGCTCGATTGATGTAAACAGTGTGGTTGCTGCCCTCACGAAAGAACACACAGCCGTGTTGTTCCAAGTGCCTGATCAAATCGACTCTTTTCATATCAAGCCCAACCTTACTTCATAAACATATTATGAATAGTAGCAGGAGGGCCGATAGAAATTTGTAAAAGTCACTTTATTGTTGTAAATACAGGGATTGTTTTCCACAGCCTTGGGAAATCGCTGTGGAAAACTTTTTCGTTCTGTGGAAAAGTCTGTGAAATCAACTGCCAAGTTTTTCGCGAAAGACTTCGCCATCTTTGATTCTCTCGCGAGCTAAATGGCGGTTGGCTTCTAACACGAGAGCAGTAGCCTCTATTAGGTTTTCACGCGCTTCTTCCAACGTTGTGCCCTGTGAATTAGCTCCAGGTAGTTCTTCGACAAAGGCGATATAGCCTTCTGGAACTTTCAGGTAAACAGCATTTAGAGTTAAATCCATGGCCGCTCCTAGCTGTATCTTCCTGTCTCAGTCAGATCATCGTAGATCATCCCGCGCCGATCCTTTTTGGCTTTGGTCGCGGCGGTGTAGCCGCCTTCTTCGTTGCGGCTGATCTTGTTCTGGGCGTAGAGACCTTCGAGGACGAACTCGCAGGCCGAGACGACTTGCGCATCGTCCGTGCGTTTGAAGTCGAAGGGAATGGTGACGGTGTCGAGCAACTCCGGCACGGCTTCGAGCAGCGTGACGCACTCGGCGGCCGAAGCCGTGTCGGCGAGCCGGAGCGTGTTGCCTTCGTCGAACCAGCGGACGGTGCGCGTGAAGTCTATGCCGACGAAGTAGCCCTCGAATATTTCGCCGGCGGCGCGTTTGATCAGGTCGCGCGCGATCTTCGACGCACCCACCTGCTCGCCTTCGTATTCGAGTTCCATCTTGCCGGTCATCGAAGGGGCGGCGGCGTACACGTCCGAGATGCGCGGCACGATGTCGTCCTCGCCCGTCAGGAGCGCACGTCGCTCGGCATTCGAGACAAGCGATTCCATAACCGTGATCGGCAACCGCTGCGAAACGCCGGAACGCTTGTCGACGCGGCTGTCGTCGCGCGCCTCGAAGGCGATCTGCTCGACGAGTTCACGTATGAAATCGGGCACGCGTAGCGTCCCGTTGATGCCCTCGCGCTTCGTCCAAGCCTCCTGCTGCGTGATCTCGACGCCAAGTTGGAGATCGGCCGGGTAGTGGGTCGTGATTTCAGCGCCGATGCGGTCTTTCAAAGGCGTGATGATCTTCCCGCGCGCCGTGTAATCTTCGGGGTTGGCGGAGAAGACGAGCAGCACGTCGAGCGGCAGACGCACGGGATAACCTTTAATTTGCACGTCGCCCTCTTGCATGATGTTGAAGAGGCCGACCTGAATTTTGCCCGCCAGATCGGGTAGCTCGTTGATGGCGAAGATGCCGCGATTGGCGCGCGGCAGCAGCCCGTAGTGGATCGTCAACTCGTCGCTCAACAGATGCCCGCCCTTCGCCGCCTTGATCGGATCAACGTCGCCGATGATGTCGGCTACGGTCACGTCGGGCGTAGCCAGTTTTTCGACAAAGCGCGCATCGCGCCCGACCCAAGTGATCGGCGTCTCGTCGCCCATCTGCTCAACCAACTGCCGGCCCGTCGCGCTGATCGGCTGGAAGGGATCGTCGTTAATCTCGGAGCCGGCGATGACGGGGATCGCTTCGTCCAAGAGTGCGGTCAGTTGCCGGATGATGCGGCTCTTGGCCTGTCCGCGCAGGCCCAACAAGATCAAGTTGTGGCGCGCGAGCAGCGCGTTGGCGATCTGCGGCACGACCGTCTCGTCGTAGCCGACGATGCCGGGAAAGATGCGTTCACCGGCGCGCAGTTTCTCGATTAAGTTTGCGCGCAGTTCATCTTTGATCGAACGCACGCGGTAGCCGCTCTGTTTCAGTTCGCCCAGTGTCTTTGCTTGTATCATTGCCTGTTTACCCGATCCTTGTTGTGATATGTCGCGCTTCAACTAGCTGCCGTCTGCCAAGGCGCGGGCGACGTAGCGCCCAGCGCCCTCCTGCGTGATGAGTTGGTCTTCCGCCAGCTTCTGCAAGTGCGCGTACACGGCGCGCTCGGCCAGCGCGTGCAGTTTCGGCGAGACATCAGTGTAAACCTGCGCGACGATTTCCGCCGCCGTCGCCGCGCCCGCCTGCACGGCGCGCAGAATGTTTGCTTCGCGTTCCAGCCGGTGCGCGATGTACTGGTCAATCTTCGCGGCGGCGCTGCCGACGGCCGGCCCGTGCCCGCCAAACAGAACTTTGATGTCGGGCACAAGCGCTTTGTAACGCGCCAGCGAGCGCAGGTAGTCGCGCATGTTGCCTTCGGGCGGATCGATCAAGACCGAGCCGAGACCGAGTATGTTATCGCCGCACAAGAGCGCGCCCGTCCGCGCTTCATAAAAGCTGAGATGACCGCGCGTGTGCCCCGGCGTGTGCATGGCGTTGAGCGCGAATGAAGGTTCGCCGGCCAATGCAAGCACGTCGCCGTCTTCGATGAAGCGATCAACTTCAATCGTGTCAGCGATCATCTCCGCCGTCAGACGATGCGCCGCGACCGGCACGCGCCCCCCCAGATGTGCGCGCAATGCGTTCGTGCCGGCGACATGATCTGGATGGTGGTGCGTCAACACGATCTCGCGCACGCGGCCACCTGCACCACGCAAATCGTCAACGCACGCCGCCAGCGCCGCCTGTTCCTCTTCGTAGGGCGAGCCGGGATCGACGACGACGAGTTCACGCTGCCCGACGATGTAGGCGTTGGTGTGCGTCGCGGGCGGCTTCGTCGGCGTGCGCAGGGGAAAGCAGATGAAGCCGGGCAGAAACTCTATGCGGCGCACGGCCTCGCGGTGCGCCTGCGGGATGCTAAGCAAACGCTCGACCAGATCATCTGTCAGCCCGCCCGCGAGCGTCTGTACTGCATGCAGCACGGGCGGCGCGACGAGCACTTCGCTGCGCGCCCAGCGCGCGTAAGCCTCTGCGGCGGCCATCCATTCGCCGTGCGCGAACTCTGTGGTGCGTATGCGCGGCTCTTGCCGGCGCGGACAATTAACGAGGAAGAACCAAGTGTCGAAGCGGCGCGGGCTAAACGGCGGCGTGACCCAACGGCCGGCGAACGTGAAATCGCGCGCATCCAGATGCAGCCCGTAATGCTCAAGCAGCACGGGGAACGTCATCCGTCCGGAGGTCAGATCATCGAGCAGCGATTCGATCTGCCCCTTGGTCAACGAGTCCGCCTCGCGTGCGACGAGCACGCCCGTCTCCTCAAACAACTCGCGCGCGGCGCAACTGATCATTGCGCCCGTATCCGCATCCGCACAATGCGCGACCCGCACCTCAGCGTCCTCCGCATCGCGCTGCCCGCCGGGGAAAGCATAGAACCCACCCAGAAACGCCATGCGCTCGCTACGCTGCGCCCAGTAGACCTGCGGCGCGTGTGGTTCATCATCGCCGCGCACCAGAATAATCGCCGCCGCATCCTTCGGCACAGCATCGGCGGCCCGCGCCGGTGCTGGTTTCGTCTGTGCGTTGGCCTCGTTCACAATCATCTATTCCACATGCGCCTATTGCGCCGAATGTTCAGCTTGCGAAGGCGCGAAAATGTCGCGGACGCATCAAAGTTCTGTGCTCGTTCGGGAGTGCGGGCAGTATAACACTAACGCCGCGCCGCTGGCCCGACACGGGCGGGCGACCGCTTCTGCTAATAGCGAACAGATAGTGCAGCCTACAGTCTAACGAGCCTATAAGAGCGGTGATATACTGTGCCCCACAGTTATGAAAGTAGTTCGGTTGCACTTCTGTCTCAAAGCATAGTTTTTAGGTATGCCAATAAAAACTTGTTTGCAGTGCGGCGCGCAGAATCGCATTAATAGAGAAGCGGCTCGACAACGTCAACCTGTGTGCGGACGATGTGGGTTGCCCCTACCTAAAGCGACCCGCGCCAATGTATTCCTTATTCTAACTTTAGTAGGTTTTGCCCTAGTCCTGCTCGGCGCGCTTACCCTTCGCACCTTGCGTAGTAAACTGACCACCCAACAGGCTAAAGCAAATAGCAGCCCCGCAAACACGGCAGCGCCCTCAATGCCGACCACTGTTTCTTCGATAACCAGAGAGGCTTCAAACGAGACGACAGCGGTTGCGCAGATCAGCCAGCCACATATACGCCCGGCTAGTGGCAGCTACATTAGCGCACCGCAAGGGCCTAAAGGACGCGGCCAACTGCGAGTAGTGAACCCTAGCGCTTACGACATAGCGGTGAAACTCGTTGAGACTGGTTCCATGCAGACTCGGCGCTTCTTTTATGTGCAAGCGAGTAGTGAAGCGACCGTTAAAAATATTGGCCCTGAAGTCTGCTACCTGTTTATCAGCAAAGGACTAAATTGGGACTCTAACAGTCAAAAGTTTTTACAAGATCAGTCTTTCACTAAAATTGCCGAGTATTTGGATTTCAGTAGGATTCCCCGCCAAACGATTATTCTCAAACCGGTTTTGGGTGGCGAGTTGCATTCAGTTTCGATTGATGAAGATGAATTTATAAAGAAATAGGGCGTTGGGTGACAGCTAGTGTGGGCGGGGTTCGCTGCGCTCGATGGCGGCATTGATAAGTTGGAGCGGTTCGTCTTGTGGCTTTAGATTGCCGTCCAGCGAGAGGACGTATAGCTTGAGCGCAGCTTCGTGGGCTTTGGTGTGAAGGTATAGCGCCTCGATGCCGTGCTGTAGCGTTTGACCCGCCTGTATTGCCCCCGCCGGCCCATCATCAATCGCTTTCTTGAGCCTGAACAGAAGCCGCGCCAAGATTTCGACCGCATCTGCGTCTTGGCATAAGGCCGGCTCAAGAATCGCCGCCCACGTTCCATCATCTGCGAGCAGGTCTGAAAGCTGGTTTTTCATCTTTCACAATGATGACTATTATGTAGATTTCACATATACATAATATGTCAACTTTGTATATCCGTCAATATGTTCATATAACATGGCGGATGAAGAAGAAGCTTTACCTTGCTCAGCGCGACCGCCTTGTCACCCTCCTTCGAGAGATAAGAATCGAAGCTGGCATGACGCAAACCGAGTTGGCCGCACACATCGAAAAAGATCAAGCCTATGTTTCAAGATATGAAAGTGGTCAGCGCCGGCTAGACGTATTAGAGGCTCGTGAGATATGCCAAGCCATAGGAATCACTTTAGAGGAGTTCGCTAAGAGGTTAGAAAAGGCGCTGAAGTAATTACAACAAAATACGTGGTGATTAATAGTAATGGCCGAGCAAAAAGATTCAACCCCACAATTTGCGATCTGTATCGAGACAGATGATACAGATTTATTGACCCCGCGCATGATTTATCAGGTTTTGCCTGATGAAAACGCAGCAAAATCGAATTACATTCGAGTAATAGATAATGAAGGCGAAGATTATCTCTACCCAGCCCACTATTTTATTTTCTTTGATTTTCCAAGCGAGGTAGAACGCGCTTTGCTACGGGCCTCGCAATGAGTGGAGACATATAAGAGGCCGCCTGTCCGATAGAAATAGTTCTAAAGATAAAGATGAGGAGACAGGGCAATTTGTCTCCTCATCTTTATTTCACATTATGCCGCGTGTTACTGGCGTGGGCGGACGGTGACGAAGATGGTCGCGGCTTGACCGCGTGTGACGCGTGTGACGAGCAGCAGCACGGGGCGCGCGCCGGAGCGTGCGAGCGCCGATGTTACGTCGGCGGCGGAGCGCACGGGCTGGCGGTTGACCTGTTCGATCACGTCGCCGCGTTGCAGGCCGGCGTCGGCGGCCGGGCCGGCCGGGTCGAGTTCAGAGACGACCACGCCTTGCTTGCCGGCGGGCAGGTTTAGCTGGCGCGTGATGTCAGGCGTGAGCGGTTCGACGGTGATGCCGAGTTTGCTGGTGCTTGCACCGCCGCCACTGTTGCCGTCGCCTGTGCTGTCGTCGGCGCGCTCGGTGGGCGCTTTGAACTCGCCGAGCGTGGCCTTGACCTGCTGCTCGCGTCCGTCGCGCACGACCGTCAAGGTCACGTCCGAGTCGGGCGGCGTGCTGGCGACGCGGTTGCGTAGCGCGTTGCTGTCGTTCACGGGCTGCCCATTGAGCGCGACGATCACATCGCCCTGCTTCAATCCTGCGCGCTCGCCCGCGCTGCCCGGCTGCACTGAGCCGACGATGACGCCGCGCACGTCCTTCATGTCGAGGCTCTGCGCGATGTCGGACGTGACGGTCTGCACGATGACGCCCAACTGCCCGCGCCGCACCTTGCCCGATTTGATCAACTGCTCCATTACGCCGCGCGCCATGTTCGAGGGGATGGCGAAGCCAATGCCGATGGAGCCGCCCGACGGGCTGAGGATTTGCGAGTTGATGCCGACGAGTTCGCCGTTCGTGTTGATGAGCGCGCCGCCGGAGTTGCCTTGATTGATCGGCGCGTCGGTCTGGATGAAGTCCTCGAAGTTGCCGTCGCCGAGGCCCGTCGCGCGCCCCTTCGCGCTAACGATGCCGGCGGTGACGGTCTGATCGAGGCCGAGCGGGTTGCCGATGGCGAGCACCACGTCGCCGACGCGCGCGCGGTCGGAATCGCCGAGCGTCAAGACCGGCAGGTTGGTTGCGTTGATCTTCAGCACGGCCAGATCGCTCGGCGGATCAGAGCCGACCACTTTGGCGTCGAGCGTGCGCCGGTCGGAGAGATCGACCTTGATGTTCTCCGCGCCGTCAACGACGTGATGGTTCGTCAGGATGTAGCCGTCGGGCGTGACGATGACGCCGGAGCCAAGCCCGCGTTCGACGCGCGGCTGTTGCTGTTGCTGCGGTATGCGGTCGCCGAAGAACTCGCGGAAGAACGGGTCATCCATGAAGGGGTGCTGCTGCGGGGCGCGGGCGCGCCGCTCGGAGCGCACGGTCACGACCGCAGGCGCAACCCGCGCCACCACGTCGGCGTAAGAGTTCTGCGTCGCGCCGGCCGGCAGGCTCGTCGCGTTGACCGGCGGCAGCACGGAGGTCGTGTTCGCCACGTTGTTCGCGCTGGAATTGACGTGGCTGCACCCCATGACCACCAACACCGCGACCAGCGCCAGGGCGAGCCGCGCCTGTTTGCCCCGCGCCGCGCGGAGCGAATCGTTGAGCCAAAATTCGTAATTCATCTGTCCCACCTCTGTTCAATTAATACTGTTTTTATCTCATACGCACGGGCGGGAGGTTAAGATTGTAAAATTACTTTACTGCCACACCCGCCGGTAGAGATTGACCATTTCGCCCCACGCTTCATCGGTCGCAGAGGGGTCGTAGCGCGCCCCCTCGTCGCGCATGAAAGCGTGCTCTGCGTCGTACAGTCGGACTGCAAACTTCGTGCCCGCGCGTTGCAACTGGGTTTCGATCTGCGCCCGGGCCGCCTCCGGCACGTGCGGGTCGCGCGTGCCCCAGACGAGCAGCAACTCGCCGCGTATGTCGGCGGCGCGCGCAAGCGAGCGGGCGTCCGCGTCTTGACCGAGTTTGCCGTCGTGCAAACCTGTGGCGTAGAAGCAGACGGTCGCTTGCACGTCGCGGTTGCAGGCGGCGCGGAAGGCGAGATGCCCGCCGATGCAGAAACCGGCGACACCCAACTGCCCGGCGGCGACGCGCGCGTGCCCGGCCAGATAATCGAGCACGGCGCGGGCCGTTGCGTCGAACTGTGCGACTGTTGTTTTTGATGCGTCGGAGAGGCCCCTCGTGCGCCCGTCGTCGTCAAACGGAATGACCATGCCGGGCGGCTCGATCCGGTGGTAAATCTCCGGCGCGGCGACGACGAAACCGTAACCCGCCAGCCGCACGCACGCGCGCAACATCGGCCCTGTCAACTGGAAAATGTCCGAGTAGCAGAGCACGCCGGGGTACTTGCCCGCGGCGCGCGGCTGCGCGACGAACGTGCGCGCGAAGGGAGTGCCCGCGACGGGCACGTCAACATACTCACTGGTGATAATCATTGCCTCTTCCTCCGGCTCAGGGTGGGCCTTGGCGGGTTAGCACATCTTCAAGTCAGACGGGCCGCGTCTTCGTCCTGTACAGGGGTGGGCCAAGTCTCCTCTGCCACCGGCGCAACCTCTGTCTGACGGGCCTGCGTGAACACGTGGAGCGCCGACGGCGGCACGCCGTTGTAGTTGACGACCACTTCCGTAATAAGTTTCGTGTTGGGAATGATGATGAGGCGCTTGTCGTCGGCGCGCACGAGCGTGTCGCGCATGCGGATCGTCTGGATGATGCCTTCAAACTCGCCCATGCGGATGCGGTCGCCGATGTTGAAGGGCCGATAAAGCAGCAGCATGATGCCGGAGAGCAGGTTCGACAGTACGTCCTTCAGGGCAAAGCCGAGCGCGAAACCCGTCAGCCCTAAACCCGCCACGAGCGCGCTCACGTTCAAGCCCGCCGCGCCGAGCGCCGTCACCAGACCGAAGATGAGTATGCTGTAGTAATAGACGCGCGAGAGCAGCAGCACCACGCCCGTATCCGCCCGCACGCGCGGCGCGGCATACGCGATGAGACTCTGCCCGATGCGCGCGACCAGCCAGAAGACGGCAAACACCACCGCGCCCGTTATCAAATGTGGCAGCGCCGCGAGCAACTGCTCGCGCATCCGCGCGAACACCTCGCCCAACGACTGCGGCCCACCTTGCGACTCTTGCAGCATAACAACAGAGGTCAGAGGTCAGAGGCTAGAGGCTAGAGGTTAGAGATCAGGCAAAACTTTTGCTGCTACTGACCTCCAACCTCTAACCTCTGACCTCTGCTTTATTCCTGCCAGCGGAAGCGTTCGCCGTCCGGCCCATGCCAGGGGATGCCGCGCATGTGGTAGCCGCCCTCTTCCCAGAAACCGGCGCGGTCTTCGGCGAGGAAACTGAGACCCTTGATCCACTTCGCGGACTTCCAGGCGTAGAGTTGCGGGACGACGAGGCGGACGGGGCCGCCGTGTTCGGGCGAGATGGGCTGGCCGTCGTGCGACCACGCGACGAGCGAATCTTCCGCGAGAAAATATTCGATGGGCAGGTTCGTCGTCCAGCCGTAATCGTAAGCATGTGCAACGACGTACTTGGCTTCGGGGCGGACGCCGACGAGGCGCACTAATTCTCTGGTCGCCACGCCGCCCCACACGTTGTCGAGCCGCGACCAGCGCGTGACACAATGAAAGTCCGCGTAGACTTTCACTGACGGCAGTTGCAGAAATTCATCGAGCGTCCAGCCCTGCGGTTGCTCGACGAGACCATCGATCTCGAAGCGCCACGTGGCCAGATCGATCTCAGGCGTGCCGTGCGCGTCCAAGACGGGCCACTTGCGGGTGCGCGTCTGGCCGGGCGGGACGCGGTTTTGCTTACGCGTGTCCGGGCTGATGATCACATCGTCGCCGTCGAGCGCATCGGCCGGGCGCGGGTCTTCCTTCTGATAATCGGGATCATTGAACAGCCCGCTCAAAAAGCTCATCGAGCCTCCAAACAAGTCGCTATTTTTTCGTTGCCCGCTCTGCCAGTTTCATCAATT
>DASVQA010000176.1:0-56381 GCA_036389375.1 Pyrinomonadaceae bacterium
AAAGTCTTCAGCCACCCGACGAAAGGTTAGCCAGCATGAACGCGAACAAACTGCTCACGCTCCTGACGCGCGCCGCTATTTTGCCTGTCCTCGCCCTCGCAATGTTGCTTGTGAGCGCGCCGGACGCGGCGGCCCAGCAGAAGCGCAAGCAGCCCCGCCCCGCTGCGGTTAATAAGCAGCAGAGCGATTACTATTCCTGCCCGATGCACCCGACGGTTAAGGCGCGCAAAGCCGGCCGCTGCCCCATCTGCGGCATGGACTTGCGCCTGACGCACGACGACGACGAGCACACGTCTGATACGGACAGCGCCGCGCCCGCGCACGAACATGCCGCGCCGACGACGACTGCGCCGGCCAACGATGCCGCGTCTGCGCCGGTTGTAGCTATTCCCGATCTTGAGTTGCTCGATCAGGACGGGCACACGATCCATTTCTACCGCGACCTCGTGCAGGGCAAGGTTGTGGCGGTCAACTTCATCTTTACCACCTGCACGACCATCTGTCCGCCGCTCGGCGCAACCTTCGCGCGTGTGCAGAAGGAGTTGGGCGAGCGCGCGGGGCGCGAGGTGCGCCTCATCTCGATCTCGGTCGATCCGGTCACGGACACGCCGGAGCGGCTGAAGGCGTGGGGCGCGAAGTTTCACGCCGGCCCGGGCTGGACGTTTGTGACCGGCGCAAAACCGCAGATTGACGAACTGCTGCGCGCGCTCGGCGGCGCGGTGGCGCGGCGCGAGGATCACTCGCCCGTCGTCCTCATCGGCAACGATGCGCGCGGCCAGTGGACGCGCACCTACGGTTTAGCCAAGCCGAGTCAACTTGTGCAGATCATTAACGACGCCGCCGAGGGTCGCCTCGCGGGCAGCACAAAGGAGTCAATAAAGTGAGCAAGCTATTTATCGCCGCCGCGCTCGCGCTCGTCCTAGCCGGCGCGGCCGCCGCGCAAGACCCGCACGCCGGTCATCACATGCCACCCGCACCGGCGGCCCAGCAACCCGCAGCGAAAGAAGTTTCGCCCGCGCAGAAATATTTCAGCGATGTCGAACTGGTCAATCAGGACGGACAGAAGCTGCGCTTTTATAGCGACGTGTTGAAGGGCAAGACGATCATTCTCAACGCCTTCTTCACGACCTGCACGAGTGTGTGCCCGCCGATGAATCGCAATCTGGAAAAACTTCAGACGGCGCTCGGCGACCGCGTCGGCAAGGATGTCTTCATCGTCTCGATCTCGGTCGATCCGGTGACGGACACGCCCGCGCGCCTGAAGGCCTACGCGCAGCAGTTCCACGCCGGGCCCGGTTGGATGTTCCTGACCGGCAAGAAAGAGAACGTTGATTGGGCGCTCTACAAGGTCGGGCAATACGTCGAAGACAAACAAGACCACACGACCATCTTCATCATCGGCAACGAGGCCACGGGGCTGTGGAAGAAAGCCTTCGGGCTGGCGAAGGCCGACGAGTTGCTCCGGCTGGTCGAAGAGGTGGTCAACGATAAAGGCGAGAGCACGAAGTAAGCGCCGCCGCGCACGGCTGACTGCGGCCTGAAACACATCAGATGATCAAACACCTTAAGCTCACTGTGACGGCGCTCGCCCTCTTGCTCTGCGCTACCGTCATGTTCGGCGCGCACGGTCATGTGGCGCACGCCGCCGCGCCGCAGCAGCCAGCCGCGCGCGTGCCCGTCGCCGCCGTGCAGCCGCTAACGCCGCAGGAACGACGCGGCAAGGCCATCTATCTGCGCGGCGAGAGTCCATCGGGCAATCCGATCACGGCGATCATAGGTGAAGTGGACGTGCCGGCGACGACCATGACGTGCGCCGGTTGTCATGGGCTGCGCGCTGAAGGGAAGACCGAAGGCGGCGTGACCGCAGGCGATCTGACGTGGGCCAATCTCACCAAGCCTTACGGGCACACGCACCCGACCGGGCGCAAGCACGGGCCTTATCGGGAAGCCGACTTTATTCGTTCCGTCGTCAACGGCGTAGACCCGGCGGGGAACGAGTTGGCGACGGCGATGCCGCGCTTCAAGATCTCGCCCGCAGACATGGCCGATTTGATCGCGTACCTCAAACGCATCGAGACGGATCGCGATCCCGGTCTGACCGAAACGAGCATCAAGGTGGGCGCGCTCCTGCCCGCGACGGGCGCACTCGCCGACACGGGCGCGGCCATGCGCGACGTGTTGACCGCATACTTCGACGACGTGAACAGTCGCGGCGGCATCTACAACCGGCGGCTCGAACTGCGCGTCGCCGATTCAGGCACGGACGCCGCGACAAGCGCCGCCAACGTGCGCCGCTTGCTCGCCAGCGAGCAGGTCTTCACGCTCGTGGGCGGCATCAGCGCGGGCGCGGACAAAGAACTGGCGGCGCTCGCCGCCGAGACAGAGACGCCCTTTATCGGCCCTTCGACGCTGCTGCCGCAGACGGGCACGCCCTTGAACCGTTACGTCTTTTACCTGTTGCCCGGGCTGGCCGAACAGGCCCGCGCGCTCGTCAACTTCGCGGCCGAGCGGCCGGAGTTGAAGAAGGCGCGGCTGAGCCTCGTCTATCCCGAAGGTGATCTGACGGCGGCGGCTGCGGCGGCCATCGAAGATCAGGCCAAACTGGCCGGGCTGTCGCCCATCTTGAAGCAGCCCTACGCGCGCGGCAGTTTCAACGCGGCGCAGGTCGCGGAGCGCGCGCGCCAGAGCGGCGCGGAAGCCGTCTTCTTTCTCGGCACGAACGGCGAGGAGACCGTCTTTATCAAGGCCGCGGCCGCCGCCAACTGGACGCCCTACGTGCTGCTGCTCGGCGCGATGACGGGGCGCGACCTCGGTAGTTCCGTGCCCGCGAGTTTCAAAGACAAGGTGTTTCTCGCCTTCCCGACCGTGCCCTCGGACATCACGCCGGAAGGGATGGCGGAGTTTCGCGCGTTGCATGAGAAGTACAAATTCCCTGCGCGTCACACCGCGTCGCAACTCGCGGCTTTCGCGGCGGCCAAGGTCTTTGTCGAAGGTTTGAAACTGGCGGGGCAGGACTTGAGCCGCGAAAAACTCGTAACGGCGCTTGAAGGTCTCTACGATTACGACACCGGCGTTATGCCGCGTCTCACCTTTGGGCCGAATCGCCGCGTCGGCGCGGCCGGGGCGAGCGTGGCGACGATTGATCCGGTGAAGAAAGAGTTTGTTCTGATCGGTGGATGGGTCAAGGCGAACTAAATTATTAACTAACGCAAACCGACATACATGAGCGGAGGAACCATGAAGAATTTTGTTACGACTCTCTTATTCACGCTGGCCGTTGGGGCTGCGACGGCGGGCGCGCAGACGCCGACAACTGCCAAACAACCCGCGCCGGCCGCACCGCAGACGAAGAGTGCGCCGGCGCAGCCGGTCGCTGCCGTTGACTGCGGCTGCGAGGCGCAGCCACTCCCGACCGTGCTGGCGGTTGTTAACGGCGTCAAACTGAACGCGCAAGACCTGAGCGCGGAGACGCAGCGCGCGGTCGCGCAACTGCAACAGCAGGTGGTCGCAGCGCGCACGCACGAATTGGATCTGAAGATCAATTCGCTGCTGTTGGAAGCCGAAGCGAAGCAGCGCGGCATCAGCACGACGAAACTCTTGCAGGACGAAGTGGTGGCCAAGACCACCGAGCCGACCGAGGCGGACGCGCAGGCGTTCTACGATCAGAACAAGCAGCGCATCAAGGGCGAGTTCAAGGACGTGAAAACCGACATCGTCGCCTTCCTGCGCGAAGAACGGCAGGGGGAGTTGGCAGGTAAACTCGCGGAGAAGTTGCGCGCCGCCGCGCAGGTGAAAATCCTGACGCAGACCGTGACGCCCCCGGCGAATACGGCCGACCGCGCGCGCGTGTTCGCCAACGTCAACGGGCGCGACATTACGTCCGCCGACATCGAAGCCAGTCTTCAGCCCTTGATCCTCGAAGTGCAACAGCGCGTCTATGATCTGCGTAAGCGGGAAATTGACGTGCAGATCAACGATATGCTGCTGCAACAGGCCGCGCAGAAGCGCGGCCTCACGCCGCGCGCATTGCTCGACACCGAGATCAACGCGAAGCTGCCGCCGGTCAGCGACGCGCAGGCGCAAAAGTTCTATGACGAAAACAAGGAACGAATCAGCGGCGAGTTCGCGCAGGTCAAACCGCAGCTTGTGGAGTATCTGAAGAATCTCGACGAGCAGAAAGCGATGGTCGCTTACGCCGAGCAACTGCGGCGCGCGGCCAGCGTGCAGGTGTTTCTGACTGCGCCCACGCCGGAGCAGAAAGCGGCGGCAAAGGGTAACTGATAAGTTCGTGCGCGGGCTTTACCGGTCGCGCTGTACGAGACTGGCGGCGACCGCCACCAACTCGGCCAGCTCGACCGGTTTGGGCACGTGCATCTGGTAGCCGGCCCTCAAGGCCTGCATCCGATCCTCGACGCGCGCGTAGGCGGTCAACGCAATGGCGGGTACTTTGCCGCCTTGCTCTGGGGGCAGTCCGCGCAAGCGCCGGATCAGTCCGTAGCCGTCCTCGCCCGGCATGCCTATGTCGCTGATCATCAAGTCGGGCACGGTCGTCTCAATAGCCTCCAGCGCCTCTACGACCGAGCCGACGATTGTTACTTTCGCGCCGCACTGTTCAAGCCCCGCCTTGAGCAACTCGCGCGTGTCCGGCTCGTCGTCCACGACAAGCACCTCCAGCCCGTCGAGCCGGTCGGGGCACTCGTAAGTGGGCAGCGTGTCGCGCGCCGCCGGATGCACGCGCTCCTCTCTGGCCACACTCTGATAGACGGGCGCGACGGGCAGTATCACCGTGAAGACCGAGCCTTGGCCCGCGCCGAGGCTCTCCGCGCGCACAGTCCCGCCGTGCAGTTCGACCAGATGGCGCACGATGGCGAGACCGAGACCGAGGCCGCCGTGCTGCCGTGTGGTGCGCTGGTCGGCCTGACGGAAGCGGTCGAAGACATAGGGCAGAAACTCCGGCTGGATGCCCGACCCGCTATCGCTGACGGCGATCTCGATGTGCGAGTTGACGCGCTCCAACCTGACCTGCACGCACCCGCCTTTGGGCGTGAACTTAATCGCGTTCGAGAGCAGATTCCAGATCACCTGTTGCAGCCGGACGGGATCGCCGGAGACCGTCGCCACGCCCGTATCCATGATCCGCTGCACGCGGACACCCTTTGCTTCCGCAGCGGGGCGCACGGCTTCGACGGCGGCTTCGATGAAGCTGTTCGGATCAACGGGGCGCACGTCTATGCGGAGTTTGCCCGTGATGATGCGCGACACGTCGAGCAGGTCGTCAATCAGTTGCGACTGCGCGCGCGCGTTGCGCTCAATCGTCTCGAAAGCTTTGGCGGTGGAGTGCTCGTCGAACTGTCCGGTGCGGAGCATGTGCGCCCAGCCGAGAATGGCCGTGAGCGGCGTGCGTAGCTCGTGCGAAACGGTGGCGAGAAACTCGTCCTTGAGCCGGCTCGACTCCTGCGCCTCGTGGTAGAGCCGCTCCTTTTCCGCCGCGACTTGCTCGGCTTCGGCGCGGGCGCGCTGCGCGGCATCGTAGAGCCGGGCGTTGTCCAGCGCGATTGCCGCCTGCGCCGCCAGGCCTTCGACGATGCGCGCCGCACGCTCGTCGAAGACGCCCTCTCTGGGGTCACCAAAGAACAGCCCGCCATAGACTTCACCCGTGCGCGAGACGACGGGCACGGCCAAATAACTGACGACCGGCAGATGCCCTTCCGGCATGCCGTAGTAAGGCGAGTTCTTCCCGTAGCGTGCATCCTGCTTCACATCATTGATGAGGATTGTGCCCTCGCCGCGAAAGGTCGGGCCGAAGAGATCAGTCGCGCGCGGCATCGGGAAATGCGCGAACGCAGAGCGCGGCACACCCGATAGGGTATAGAGCATGTAAGAAGCGCCGCGCTCGTCCAGCACGTTGTAGAAGAAGGAGCCGAAGTGCGCGCCCGTGATCTCGGTCGCCGCATCCGTCACGTACTGCACCAGTTTGTGCTGGTCTAGTTCCGCCGCCAGCGTCTGCCCGACGCGGTTCACCGTCTCGATGATCTCGGCCTGCTCGCGCAACTCGGCTTCGGCGCGCTTGCGCTCGATGCCGATGGCGATGCCGTTGGCAACCGAGGACATCGCTTGCAGCGTGGCCTCATTCAGGGGCTTGCGGGCAAAGAGCGCCATCACGCCGACGAGGCGATCCGCCACGATCAATGGATAGCCGGCGAAGGAGACGATGCCCTCGCGCGCGGCCCATTCTTGGTCGCTGACGCGCGGGTCGTGCAGCACATCGTTGGTCATGTGGGGCGCGCGTTCAGTGGCGATCAACCCGATCTTATACTGCCCGACGGGCACGCGGCTGTGCGGGCCGTCGAGGTGCGTGTAGAGGCCCGCGCTGGCGCGCAGTTCCAACACCTGTGTCTCTTCGTTGAGCGTCCAGATGCGGGCGAAGGCTGCGTCGAGGTGGCGCACCAGTGCCTCGGCGCAGGCGTGCAGCATCTCCGGCAGGGCCACGCTCTGCGTCAGCGCGATCCCTATGTCCGCGCCTAAGTCTGACAGGCGGGCCCGTTCCAGCAACGCCTTTTCCGCCTGTTTACGCTCGCTGATGTCGCGTGTGAAGCAGCGCGTATGCACGAACTTATCGTTCTTCCACAGCACGCTGGAATCTATCAGCACAGATTTGATCGAGCCGTCCTTGCACTTGAGCCGCGCCTCATACTCGTGCAGTAGTTCACCCGACTGCAAGCGACAGAGAATGTCCGAGATGGCGTCGCCGTCTGCATGGAACTCCGCGATGTGGTGGCCGAGATATTCTTCGGGCGCGTAACCGAGCATCTCCAACTCGGCGCGGTTGGCGCGCAGGATCGTGCCGTCAGCCCCAACCCAGTGCAGCCCGATCACGGCGTTCTCAAAGAAGTCGGACAACTCCTGTTCACTCTTGCGCAGGGCTTCTTCGGCGCGTTTGCGCTCCGTGATGTCGCGCGCGATCTTAGAGGCTCCGATGATCTTGCCTCCGGGGCCCCGGATGGGCGAAACCGTGAGCGAGATGTTCAGGAGCGTGCCGTCCTTGCGCATCCGCACCGTCTCGTAGTGTTCGATGCGCTCGCCCGCGCGCAGCCGCGCCAGAATGGCCGGCTCCTCGTCCAGATGATCCTCCGGGATCAGGATCGTCACCGGCTGCCCGATTGTTTCCGCCGCCGTGTAGCCGAAGATGCGCTCGGCCCCTTTGTTCCAACTCGTGATGACGCCGTTGAGCGTCTTGGTGATGATAGCGTCGTCCGCCGACTCGATGATGGCCGAGAGCCAGAAGGGAGCCAACTCAGGGCTTTGCAGATCAGTGTTCAGGTCTTCGTTGGCTTGGTTGGCGGACGACTCCGCATGCAGGGATTTAATAGACATAGATGTACTTGAGCCGGGCGTAAATAGAAGGGGAGTGTGACTGGGGAAGCTTCAGGGGATGGGCGGATTATACTGAGTCCGCAGCTTAATTGCTACGATAAAGACGCGGCGGTAGTGTCCTAATTTGATTATTTACTGAGCAGGCGTGCGAGCAGGTTCTTTAACTGATCGTGGTCTGCAAGGTAGGTGATCCAATCATTCCCGCCGACGTTAACGTCCGTGCCTTCCACGTCCGCGCCATACTTTTCGGCCAGCACGACAAGCGGTGTGTGCCCGTCATATTTCGCGTGTTCGCGGATGCGCCTCCCGACGCTCAACATGTCTTCCGGCGACTTGCCGACGAGGTTGATGAGAACTAAGTCGGCTCGAACGTGCCCGCCGCTTATCCGTTCCAGCGCGTCTTCTTCATCCAGCGCGATGGCGATACGGTAGCCGTCGCGTTGTAGATTCTGCTTGAGGAAGGGGCGCGTCTCGTCGTCTTCCTCGACCAGAAAGATTGTCGCTTGCTCCTGTTCGGTGTTCATCCCCTTATGATACTCCCTCTCTCGAAGCGGTGACTATGCCACATTCAAAATTATTCGTCTGTCTGGTTCAGAACGAGACCATCGTGCTCTGTCCGAAATGGACAAATCAACTGTCCATTTCGGACAAAGCGTGGTAGACTTCTTTTCGTACTTATAACAGTTCTTTCGACCAGCTCCATTCGACATTGGGGAAGCCTAACTACCTCCCCTTCTGCCGCGTGCTGTCTTCCACGACGACGCCACCGCACACAGAAAGGCTACCTATGTCCACGCTCGCACCATCAATACCGACGACGCCCAACCGCATCCTCAACGCATTATCACGCACAGAATATGAACGCCTCGCCGTCGAGTTAGAACCCGTCGAACTCTCGCTCGGTGAAGTCCTCTATCACGCCAACGAACCCGTCACGCACGTCTATTTCCCGAATCGCGGCACGGTGTCCATCGTGTCCATTTTTGAGGACGGCAGTAGCGTCGAGGTCGGGATGGTCGGCAACGAAGGCATGTTTGGCGTGTCCGTCTTTCTCGGCAGCCTCAGCACGCCTCTTCTAGCCCAAGTGCAACTGGCCGGCGACGGCTTCCGCATGCGAGCGGAGGCGTTCAAGAGGGAGTTCAACAAGGGCGGGATGCTGCACGACTTGCTACTACGGTACACGCAAGCCTTCATCACCCAGATCGCGTTGACTGCTGCGTGCAACCGCGCGCACTCCATTGATATGCGGCTGGCGAAATGGCTGCTCATGTGTCAGGACAGGGCGCACTCGACGGACTTGCAACTGACGCACGAGTTCATCGCCACGATGTTAGGCACGCGGCGGGCGGGTGTCACCGAAGCTGCGGCTCAACTCAGGGATGCGCGAACGATTAGCTACAATCGGGGGCGCGTCACGATCATTGACCGCGCCCTGCTGGAAGCGGCGTCTTGCGAATGTTACCCGATGCTGAAGAATGAGTTCACCCGCTTGGTCGGCGGTAACGGTTACGCACCATGAAAGGAAAGCCCGCGCACATAAACGCTGTGCGCGGGCTTTCCTTTTCTACTTGCTAATTCAAACTAGGACACTACTGACGCGGCGGCCAACTCAGTTTGCGACCGTGACGGCCCAAACTTATCCTGACCCGATGGCGTGCGCGCACCAGCTTTCTACGTCTCCTTGTTTACCGTCTCTTCGGCGGCGGGCTGTAGTTTGCCTTTGCTCAGGTGCTCGTGGTTCATCACGGCCTGGCGTACCAGCTTCGCGCGCTGCTGCGATTCCTGCGCCTTCTGGAAGAAGGCTTCGGCGTCCGTGACGTTGTGGTGCGCTTCCTTGAACACACGCCGGCCGATAGCGGGCTGGCATTCGCCGTCGTCCTGCACACCTCGCCGGGGCACGAGAGCCACCTCGCCGAAGTGCTACAGAAGCAGACGGTGATGCCGGTCATGCCGGTGGCGGAGATCGTTCGCGTCGAGCGCAACTGCGTCTATTGCCTGCCGCCGGGCAAGCGCGTCTTTTTGTCGGACGGGCACATAGGCGTCGCCGAGCGCGAGCAGACCAACGGACACAACGCGCCGATTGACCTGTTCTTCCGCGCACTGGCGGAGGCTTACAAGGAAAAAGCCATCGCCGTCGTGCTCTCAGGCACGGGCGCGGACGGGGCGCTCGGCTTGGGGCGCATCAGGGAAGAGGGCGGCGTCTCCATCGCGCAAACCCCGGCGGAAGCCGAGCACGCGGACATGCCGCGCAACGCGATTGAGAGCGGCTCGGTGGACTTCATCCTGCCCGTCGCCGCCATCCCCGAAAAGCTCGTCTCGCTCAGGCAGAACGCCGAGCGCATCCAACTGCCGCCCGTCGAACCGCCCCCGCGCAATTTCGAGGAGCACCAACTCGGCGAAGTGCTTGCGCTGCTGCGCGCACGCACGCGCCACGATTTCTCCAACTACAAACGCGCGACGCTGCTGCGCCGGCTTGAGCGCCGCATGCAGGTCACGGAATCCAAAGACATAGCCGCCTATCTCGAATACACCCGCACGCACCCGGAAGAGGTGCATGGCTTGCTGCGCGACCTGCTGATCAGCGTCACCAGCTTCTTCCGCGACCCCAAAGCCTTCCGTCGCTTCGAAACCGAGGTCGTGCCGCGCCTCTTCGCTGACAAAGCTGCGGGCGATCAGTTGCGCGTCTGGGTGTCGGGCTGCGCGACGGGCGAAGAGGCTTACTCGATTGCCATGCTGCTCGCCGAGTACGCGGACACGCTCCCGCGCCCGCCCGTGATTCAGATCTTCGCCACCGACATAGACGAGGACGCGCTCGCGCATGGGCGCAACGGTCTCTATCCGAACACGATTGCGGCCGACGTGTCGCAGGAACGCTTAAAGCGTTTCTTTTTGATGGAGGGGGCGTATTACCGCGTCAAGCGCGAACTGCGCGAGATGGTGCTGTTTGCGCCGCACAACATCCTGCGCGACCCGCCCTTCTCAAGGCTGAACCTCATCAGTTGCCGCAACCTGCTCATCTACATCAACCGGCAGATGCAGCAGCGCATCCTCGAAATCTTCCACTTCGCGCTCAAGCCCGGCGGCTTCCTGTTCCTCGGCACATCCGAATCCGCCGACGGGCTGACCGATCTCTTTGTGCCGGTCGAGAAAAAGCAGCGCATCTTCCGGCGGCCTGACGGCGACGCGACCTTCAGGGGCGCGCCGGCCTTGCCCGAACCCGGCAGTTGGCAGGTGCGCTCGCCGGCGCTCGCGCCCGCACCGCCGCCGGGTGCGCCGGACGAGCAGTTCAGCTTCGGCGAGATGCACTACCGCATGCTCGAAGCCTTTGCGCCGCCGAGCGTGCTCGTCAATGCCGACTACGACATCGTGCATCTCTCGGAGCAGGCGGGGCGCTATCTGCGTTTCGCGGGCGGCGACCCGTCGCGCAATCTGTTGAAGGTCGCGCACCCGGCCCTGCGCGCCGAACTGCGCTCGCTCCTCATCACGGCGGCGCACGAAAGCGGCGGGACGCGCAAGGTGCTCGTCAATCTCGACGGCGAAATGTGCCACGTCCACCTCACCGTGCGCCCCTTCGGCGCGGGGCCGGCGACGCCCAACTTCATGCTGGTGGTCTTCGATGAGCAGAAGTCCGCGCCCGGCGATGGCGAGGCGGAGCAGGCCCGCGCCGCCGAGGCCGAGGCGAGCGGGCTTGCGCCCGTCGTCCGGCAGTTGGAGGACGAGTTGCAGCACACGCGCGCCCAGTTGCGCGGCACGGTCGAAGAGTACGAGACTTCGCTTGAGGAACTGAAAGCCTCCAATGAAGAGTTGCAGGCGATGAACGAGGAGTTGCGCTCGGCGTCGGAAGAGTTGGAGACGAGCAAGGAAGAGGCGCAGACGATCAACGAAGAGTTGACGATGCTCAACGTCGAACTGCGCGAGAAGATCGACGAGATCACGCACGTCAACAGCGACCTTCATAACCTGCTGAGTGCGACCCGCATTGCCACCCTGTTCCTCGACCGCTCGTTGCGCGTCCGGCGCTACACGCCGAGCGCCGAGGAGCTATTCAACGTCATCCCCGGCGACGTGGGCCGCCCGCTCGCGCACGTCACGCACCATCTCGACTACGACGGGCTGGTCGCAGATGCCGAGCGCGTGCTGCACGACCTTGAGACGGTCGAGCGCGAGATCGCCACGACCGACGGGCGCTGGCTGACCGCGCGCATGATGCCCTACCGCACGACCGACGACAAGATTAACGGCGTCGTGCTGACCTTCACGGACATTCACGAGCGCAAGCACGCGGAAGCGGAGTTGCGCGCTTCGGAAGAACGGCTGCGCCTCGTGGTGGACACGGCGCGCGACTACGCCATCATGCTGCTCGACGAGGCGGGGCGGTTCACGAGTTGGAACAAGGGCGCGGAGGAGATATTCGGCTACACCGAAGAGGAAGTCTTAGGCCAGCCCGCCGACATCATCTTTACGCCCGAAGACCGCGCCGCCGGCATCCCCACACGGGAGTTGCAGGCGGTGGGCGAGTTGGGGCGCGCGGCCGACGAGCGTTGGCACATGCGTAAGGACGGCACGCGCTTATACGTGAGCGGCGTGATGGTGCCGCTTAAGCTTGGGCACGGCTACGCCAAGATCGCGCGCGACCTGACGGCGCAGAAGCAGTCGCAGGACAAGTTGCAACGGTCGTGGGAGGAGCATGAGGAGCGCGTGCAGCAGCGGGTGGCCGAGTTAGCTTTAGCTAACTCGGCCTTGCGCAAAGAGATCAGTATGCGCCGTCAGGTCGAGCAGGAGCGCATGGACTTGCTGCACCGCGTCGTCTCGACGCAGGAGGACGAGCGCCGCCGCATCTCGCGCGAGTTGCACGATCAGTTGGGCCAGTCGCTCACGGTGCTCCGGCTCAAACTTGAAGGCTTGAGCGCAGAGACGGGCCGGCGGTCGAAGCTCAGGGACAAGATCACCGAACTGTCAGAGATCGCGCGCCGGCTCGACTCGGACATTGATTTCCTCGCATGGGAGTTGCGCCCCTTGGCTCTGGACGACCTCGGCCTCATCGTCGCCCTGAGCAACTACGCGCAGGAATGGGCAAAGCACTTTGGCGTGACCGTCAATTTCCACTCTACCGGCTTGGGCGACGCGCGCCTGCCGTCGCTCGTCGAGACGAGCCTCTACCGCATCGCGCAGGAGGCTTTGAACAACGTCGCGAAGCACGCCGCAGCCACGAGCGTTGACATGCTGCTCGAACGCCGCGACGCTCAGGCCGTCCTCATTATCGAGGACAACGGGCGCGGCTTCGACCCGTTCCGGGTCGAAGCCGAACCGATGCGCGGTATGGGCCTCATCGGCATGCGCGAGCGCGCGGCGCTGGTCGGCGGCTCAGTCGAGATCGAGAGCGCGCCCGGCCAAGGCACGACCGTCTTCGTGCGCGTGCCTTACAAACTCGAAACCAAGGGGCTGCTCACCACCGGCAACTCGAAAAGATGAACAAGCTGCGTATCTTTATCGCCGACGATCATGCCGTGCTGCGCGAGGGGCTGAAGATGCTCGTCAACGCGCAGGCCGACATGGAGTGTATCGGCGAAGCGGCGGACGGGCGCGCGGCGGTCGAATGTGTGCGCGCGCTGCTGCCCGACGTGGCCGTGCTGGACGTGTCCATGCCGCACTTGAACGGCTTGCAGGCGACCACGCGCATCAAGGAGTGCTGCCCCGAAGCGAAAATCCTGACCCTGACGCGCCACACCGACGACGGCTATCTGCAACAACTGCTGAAGGCGGGCGTCAACGGCTACGTGCTCAAGCAGAGCACCTCAAACGTGCTGCTCTCGGCCATCCGGGCCATCGCCTCGGGGCAGACCTTCCTCGACCCGGCCATTACGAGCAAGGTCGTGGGCAGCTACGTCGCCAAGTCGGCGGGCAAAGGCTTGGGCGCGCAGACTGAGCCGAGCGAGCGCGAGCGCGAAGTCCTGCGCCTGATCGCGCGGGGCTACAGCAACAAGGAGATCGCCGCGCGCCTTGAACTGAGCGTTAAAACGGTCGAAGTCCACAAGGCCAACGCCATGCGTAAACTCGGCATGACGAGCCGCATAGACATCGTGCGCTACGCGATCCTGCAAGGGTGGCTGGAGAACAACTAAAGCCAAAGCGGTCGGGACTGCGAGCGTGCGGCTCTGGCGCGCCCGCGCAGAAATGCAAAAGCGGGCCGGTTTCAACCTGTCCTCCCGGTTAGCCACCGGGAGGTCGGGTTAGTTACCCTGACCCGCTTCACATGCGAGAACGCGAGAACGCGAGAACGCGAGCCGCAGTATAAATACTAACCGGCGACCTGTCAGTACAGTTTTGCACCCTCGCCAAAATAATCTCTGGCTGACTGCCCCGACCCGCGCGCCGCACCTATCCGCCCATCACCGCCGCACAAGCCGCGCGCCCGCACGGCGCGCGACAGGCGAACCAGATTTTTAACCGACTAGGGAAAATCCCTACTCGCTGCTCACACCTTCCCGATAGTCCGCCCTATGCCCCTATGATATAACTAATGCGTTCTGAAGGATTGGCTCTAATCAGGGCGATACGCGAGACGTAAATAGGAGGGTTGATTCGGCCCGTTCCCTGTTTTTGCTTCCGCATTAGCTCCTCATGTTACGCAGTACAGGATTAAACCCCCCTTCGATCCTTGTCGGCGTCTCACAAATCGTGGCAGCTTCGTCGCATAAGTCGCTAACCTTCGCCATCCGGCACATAGCGCCCGCCCGGCCGCTCAGGCCCGTACAGGTTACGTAAGGGCGCGCCTAAGCTCTCCGGGGGGGTCTGGATTGCCGAGGTACGAATGATGAAAGAGATGCTGACCAACAAAATACTGACGGGGCTGACCGACGCGGAGTTTGCGCGCCTGATGCCTTTGCTCGAACCCGTCTCGCTCTCCACCGACGAGCAACTCGCCGGCTTTGGCGAAATACCGCCGTTCATCTACTTCCCCGAAAACTCCGTCATCTCCTGCCATGCCAGCATGCAGGACGGAAAGTCCGTAGAGGTCGGCATGGTCGGTAAAGACGGCGCGGCCGGTCTGTCGGCGCTGCTGGGCACGCGCCCCGCCGCACATTCGCTTGATGTCGCCGTCGCCGGCAGCGCCCTCAGGGTGCGGCAGGCCGACCTCGCGCGCGAATTTCAGCGCGGTGATGGTCTGCGGCGCTCGCTGCTCGCCTACCTCGGCGAATATCTCGCGCAGGTTTCGCAACGCGCCGCTTGCGCCATCCTCCACCGGATGGAGCAGCGCATTGCGGTCTGGTTGCTGCTGCTGACCGACCGGCTCGACACCGACACGGTCGAGATCACGCAGGAGCGCATCGCGCATCACCTCGGCGTGCGCCGCGCAGGCGTCACGGTCGTGGCCGGCGAGTTGCAGCATCAAGGGGTCATCAGCCAGACGCGCGGGAGTCTGCGCGTCGTCAACCGGCCGGCGCTACAGAGCGTCGCCTGTGAATGCTACGGCGCAATGACCGGCGCACGCCCGCAGAGCATCTACATCTAAGCCCACCGCTTATCTCTCGTCCGGCCCTTAACGGCCCGGCCAAGGCCGGGCCGGTCGCCCCGTCTCTACTGTCAGGCGCTTCAGGTGTTAATCTTCGGCTTAACCATCTATAATCAATTCATCCCCCATCACAACGAGCAACCCTGTGACCGTATGCCCGCCACAGGACTTCACTTTTTTGCACAGAAGGTTAATTAACTCTGATGGCTGATGGCGACACGATGATAGAAGGGTCTGTTGACGAGGCGGGCGCGGCGGCCGAGTTACGCAGGCGCGAGCGCGAGCTATCCGACTTCGCAGAGGAGTTGCACAAGTCCAGACGACAGTTGGAGACCGTCTTCAACAATGCCACCGTCGCCCTCTTCATCATGGACGAACGCCAGCACTGCACTTACATGAACCGGGCGGCGGAAAAGCTGACCGGCTACTTGCTCAGCGAAGTGCAGGGCCGGCCCTTGCATTACTTCGTCCACCACACGCGACCGGACGGCCGCCCCTACCCGCTCGAAGAGTGCCCGATAGACCGCGCCTTCCCGCGGAACAATCAGGCGCAGGGCGAAGAGGTCTTCGTCCATAAAGACGGCTCGTTCTATCCCGTCGCCTTCACCGCCAGCCCCATCCGCGAGGGTGAAACGATTGTCGGCACGATCATCGAGGTGCGCGATATTCGGCGCGAGCGGCAAGCGGCGCAGGAACGCGAGGAACTGCTTGAGCGCGCACAAGCCGCCCGCGCAGAGGCCGAGCGGCAACGCGACTTCAGCCGCCGCGTGCTCGACCATGCGCCCATCGCCATCGGCGTGCTGGAAGGGCCGGAGCATCGTTTCGTGTTGGTCAACAGCCAGACGTGCGCGCTTACGGGTCTGTCGGCAGCCGAGTTCATCGGGCGGGCGCACGCGGACGTTCTGCCCGCAGCCGACAAGGTGGTGGGGGCAATACTGGATCGGGTTTATGCGAGCGGCGTCGGGGAAACCGAAGAGATTGAAGTCGAGCTACCGAAGGGGCGGCGGCATCTGCTGGTCACGTGGACGGCGCTGCCCGGTGCGACCGGTCGCGCCGCAGCGGTGCTCTACATGTCGCTCGATATCACCGAGCGCAAGCGCGCGGAGACGGCGCTGCGTGAGAGTCAGGCCCGGCTGCGGATGGCGATGGACGTGGCCAATATCTACTCGTGGGAGATGAATCTCTCGACGCGCCGGCTCGAATGGTCGGCCAACGTCGAGCGCGTCATCGGGTTCCCGCTGCCCACAGATTTCGCGGCGCTGCTCTCGCTCGTCCACGAAGCAGACCGTGCGACGACCGCGCGCCTGATCCGTGAGGCCATCGAGACGGGCGGCGTGTATGAATCAGAGTTCCGGCTGGTCAACCCGACGAGCGGTGAGATCGTGTGGGTCGTCGGTCAGGGCGTGCTGGCGCTCGGTTTCGACGACGAGCAGCCGCGCTTCGTCGGCATCACGCAGAACATCACGAACCGCAAGCGCGCGGCCGAGGCGCTCAGCGAAAGCACCGAGCAATATCAGGCCACGTTCGAGCGGGCGGCCGTCGGCATCGGCCACACCGCGCCGGACGGGCGTTGGCTGCGCGTCAATCAAAAGCTGTGCGACATCACGGGCTACACACGCGCCGAGTTGCTGGCGCTGACCTACAGGGACATCACGCACCCGGACTACGTGGCGGGCGATGCCGAGGCCGTCCGGCAGATGGCGCGCGGCGAGCGGCAGTCTTACGTCACCGAGAAACGTTACGTGCGCAAGGACGGCTCGGAGGTCTGGGTCAATCTGATGGTCGCGCCGATGCGCGACGAGTCGGGCGCTTTGAAATACTTCATCTCGGTGATCGAAGACGTGACGGATCGCAAGCGGGCGGAAGCGGCCGTGCGCGAAAGCGAAAGACAGTTGCGCACGCTGGCCGATGCCGTGCCGCAACTCGTCTGGATGGCCGAGCCGGACGGGCACATCTTCTGGTACAACCAAAGATGGTATGACTACACGGGCACGAGTCCTGAGCAGATGGCCGGCTGGGGCTGGCAGTCCGTCCACGACCCGAAGATGCTCCCGCTCGTGCTTGAGCGTTGGCAGGCATCGCTCGATACCGGCGAAATGTTTGAGATGGAGTTTCCGCTCAGAGGGGCCGACGGCGTGTTTCGTTGGTTCTTAACGCGCGTCAATCCGCTCCGTGATGCGGAGGGGCGCATCGTGCGCTGGTTCGGGACGAACACGGACGTGGACGAGCAGCGCCGCACCGCCGAAGAACTGCGCGAAGCCAACCGCCTCAAGGACGAATTTCTCGCCACCGTCTCGCACGAGCTACGCACGCCGCTCACGGCCGTGCTCGGCTGGGCGCACATCCTGCGCTCAGGCCAACTCGACGAGCAAGCGGCGCGTGACGCGCTTGAGACCATCGAGCGCAACGCGCGTTCACAGGCGCAACTGATTGACGACCTGCTCGACGTGTCGCGCATCATCACCGGCAAGCTGCGCCTGGACGTGAGACAGATCGCGCCCGGCTCCTTCATCGAGTCCGCGATAGAATCGGTCAGACCGGCGGCCGAGGCCAAGGGCGTGCGTATCCAGCAGGTGATGGACACGGGCGTGAACACGATTGCCGGCGACGCGGCGCGGCTGCAACAGGTGGTCTGGAATCTGCTCTCGAACGCGATTAAGTTCACGCCTAAAGGCGGGCGCGTGCAGGTCAGGTTGGAGCGCATCAACTCGCACATCGAGATCGCCGTCACAGACACCGGCGCGGGCATCTCGGCCGAGTTTCTGCCGCACGTCTTTGATCGCTTCCGTCAGGCCGATCAGACGACGACCAGACATCATGGCGGTTTGGGGTTGGGGCTGGCCATCGTGCGCCATCTGGTCGAACTGCACGGCGGGACGGTACACGCCGAAAGTCAGGGCGCGGGGCAGGGCGCGACGTTTAAGGTGAAGCTGCCCGTCATCCCCGTCTACAACCGCGACGGACTCGTGGAACGCCGTCAGCCCGCAGCCCGCGAATCGCTGCCTACGTTCGGCTGCCCCGAAAGGTTGGACGGGTTGAAGGTGCTGGTGGTGGACGACGAGGCGGACGCACGCGAGTTGTTAAGAGTCGGCCTTGGCCAATGCGGGGCTGAAGTGACGACCGCCGGTTCGATGCAGGAGGCGCTCGCCGCCTTTGCCGCGCTGCGCCCGGAGATTCTCGTCAGCGACATCGGCATGCCGGACGAGGATGGCTACGCGCTCATCAGAAAAATACGCGCTCTGCCTGCTGAGGCTGGCGGGCGCATCCCGGCCATCGCGCTGACGGCATACGCGCGGGCGGAGGATCGGCTACAGAGCCTGCGGGCCGGCTACCAGATGCACGTCGTCAAGCCGGTCGAGATAACGGAGTTGGTGGCGGTCGTCGCCAGCCTCGTGCAGCGCTACGTGGAGGGCTGATTGCGGGGGCGAAGTCCGGCCGGATCGTAAATCAGGCGAAGCTCAGTAATCCTGATAACCCTGCGGTGCGCGTTGGAGCAGGGCGTTTAAGCGTGGGTCTGATCTGAGCGGGTCTAGGAACGGATCATACTTGAGCGTCGTGAGCCGAAAATGGGTGGGCGCTTCTTTGCTTAGCTCGGCGAATGCCTGATCAGTGTCGCCGAGTGCGCCGTAAGCCGTCGCGTAGCAGTAGGGGCGGGGCTGTTCCTTCGCCTGTTGTAGCTCGTGCAGCACCTTGCGCGCTTCCGCCGTGCGCCCCGCAGAAGCGTAGGCGATGGCCAAGTCTATCTTGCCCAGCCCGGCCATGCCCTGCGCTGGTTGGCGGCGGAATAGTTCTTCAAACTGCTTGACCGCTTCCGCATATTTGCCCTGCAAGAGATAACCTTCGCCGAGGATCAACCAGCCGCGCGAAAAATTTGGATCGATCTCGACGGCCCGGCGCGAGTACACGATGGACTCGTCGTACTTGCGCGCGAACAGCAGCATGTTCGCCAGTGCCACGTTAGTGAGCCGCGAGACAGGGTCTAGTTCCTGGCCGCGCCGCAACTCGCGCACCGCCCCGTCCAAATCCGACATGTGAAAGAGAAAGACGCCGTACCGGTTGTGCGCGAGCGCGATGTTGGGGTTGAGCGTGAGCGTGCGCTCAAACTCGGTCTTGGCTCCGGCGTAATCTCCTTCTAAGGTCTTCAACCCGGCCAAGGCCATGTGCGCTTCCGCCACGGTCTCGTCTATGGCGAGGGCTTGGGCGACGTAGGCGTGCGCCTTCTGCCGCGATTCTTCGACGGGCACGATGCCGTCGTTGATGGCGGCGTTAAAGTAATAACAGTCGGCGAGGTAGGCGATGGCGAGGGTGAAATTGCTGTCCAACTCGACGGCGCGCTGGAAGTAAGGGATGGCCTTAGCAAGCCCGTCCCCCCCGCTGTTCCAGAAATAAAGACCTATCAGATAGGCTTCGTAGGCGGCCGTATTCTGCGTCGCCTGTCGCGCCGCGCGTGCACGGTCGCTGCTCGTAATTTGGAGCGTCAACGCGCCCGCCAATTTTGCCGAGATGGAATCCTGCACGCTGAAGATGTCGCTGTATTGTTCGTCGAATTTGTCGGCCCACAAAGTCTTGCCGTCGCTCAGGCGGATCAGTTGCGCTGTGACGCGCACGCGATGATCTGCGTGCTGCACCGTGCCGTCAAGCACGGCCTCGACGCCGAGTCTGCGCCCGATGCTCAATGCATCCTCGTCGCGTTTCGTGTACTTGACGATGGTGCTAATGGGCAGGACGGCGGGGCGATCCAGCTTACTGAGCCGCAGGATCACGGCGTCGGCCATCCCTAGCCCAAGTAGCTCCTGCTCGCTCTCGTCGCCCAGAGTTTTGAAGGGCAGAACGGCCAACGATTTTGGCGCAAGACCGGGCGGCGGCTCCGCGCCGGCCCCGTGCCGACGGTAAGCAAAGAGCGCGGTCGCGCCCAAGAGCAAGCACGCCAGCAGCACGTAGGCGGCGCGCACCCGGCGGCGGGTTACGCGTGGCTTGAGCGTGGGCGGCTTGCCCGTCGTGTCGGCCGGCGTAGACGCGTCGGCATTTTGCTCTGTTGCAGCAGTAAATTGTGCGGCCGGCCACGGCGCTGAAGCTGCCTCTGCGGGGCGGACTTCGCCGGCCGTTGGCCCGTCGGCCCACACCTCGCGCACGTCGGCGACGAACCGATAGCCGTACTTCGGGACAGTCTCGATGTATTGATGCGCGGCGGCGTCCTCGCCCAGCGCCTTGCGCAGCAGCGAGATGTTCTGCGTCAGGCTGCTCTCCTCGACGTAGGTGTTGGGCCAGAGCGCGCGCATCAACTGCTCTTTGCTCAAGATGCGCCCGCCGCCCTCGACCAGCAGCAGCAGCGTGTCAAAGACCTTCGGGGTCAGATGTATGGTCGCACCCGCGCGCAGCAACCGCCGGTCGCTCACGTCCAGCCGGAAGGGGCCGAATTCGTAGCAGCGCAGCCCGGCCCTATCTATCGCAGCCTTTGACATGGCTATCAGTCTTCTATCAGGAATTTATGAGTGCTCTATCAAGACACAGAGGGCGCTGCCCGCTTAGTGTGCGGACGAGGTGGCCTGCGCGCAATTGTTGTTGAACGCCAGTGAAACCCGACCTGGGGATGCCGGCGGCGTTTTAGGCTCGCCTCTGATTCTAAAAGATGAGCAGCAGACGCGGCAATAGCCGGCCGGCTCTCTCCGGGCAACCATGTGCTGAAGCAGCCCCGCCGGCCGGCGGCGCTCTGCGTCACCTAACGCTGCTCGTCCTGTTATCTCCCCAGCCCAACTGATCCAACGCCCGCCCATTGAAAGAGGCATAAATATGTTCCCGCTACTTCGTTCCCGGCTGGCGCGGCTTGCGCCGCTCGTGCTCCTGTTGTTGCTGAGCGCAAACGTCTGTGTGGCGCAGGATGCAGACGAACTGACCGTGCTCGCGCTCCCCGCGCCGACCCCGCTCATGCTCCCCAACTGTGCGCGCGACATCATCTATCCCTACGGCATCTGCGAGATCACACTCAACCAGAGCGCCTACCCCAACACCCCGGCCGGCGAGAAACTGGCTTACACGCACCCCGACATCACGGCCGTGTTTCATAACACCCGTTACACGAACACGACCAGAGACAAGACCGTCCACGCTTTCTACGATAAACAGGGCGGCAGCCTCGTCTTCAAACTACGCTTCAACGCCAGCGAAGTGCCGCCCGCCGGCGCAACGGACACGTGGGCGTACACGCTCAGTTGCACGCCGCAACCGAACGGCAGTTGCCCCGATGCGACACAGATGAACTACGGCGGCGGCAACGTTGTCGTCCAAAATCCGCCGGCCGGCACGCCGCCGGAGAATGGTTTCCTGCGCCGCGATGCGAGCCAGAACTACCGGCTCGTCTACGATAGCGGCTACCATCCCTTCGTCTGGGGCCAGACTTATTACCAGATCGTCAACAACGCGCTCGACGTGGCCAGCAACGGCAGTTGGGCGACGGCGGTAGGTAATTCCGCGCAGAACGCGCTGAACAAAATCCGCCTCCTGCTGTTCCCGTTCCCGATTGACCCGGCCGAGCAGAAATACAAACCGAGTCAGCCCTTCAACGACACAGCGCACGATCAGGTCAACATAGACCACTGGACGGGCCTCGACACCGTCGTTAATAAGCTCTACCAGACGAAAGACGCCAAAGGCAGCAGGCTGCTCGCCGAGATCATCCTGTTCACCGACAGCACCCTGCTCGCCTTCGGCGCGGACACGACGCGCGACGACCGATACGTGCGCTATGCGGTCGCCAGATACGGCGCTTTCCCCAACGTCATGTGGTGTCTCGCCAACGAATATCAGTTTGCGCGCGTGCCCGGCACAGACATCGACGATAAAGACGACAAGTTCGGGCTGAAGGCGGCTTACTTCAACGATAGAGCCGTCACCGTGCGCAACAACGACCCGTGGAAACTCGACACCAGATTGCAGGAGCGGGCGCTCAGCATCCACCCGAAAAACACGCCCGTCTTCAAGTTCTACGATCAGACGTGGCCCTCGCACGCCGTACTTCAGTGGAGCATCGGGCATGACGACTGTGTGAACGCCGGGCTCAAGATCAACAGCAAGTGTTCGCACACGGACGAGTGGGCCAACTTCAGCATCATTAACAACCGCTACTTCTCCGTCTCCCCACACAACCCGAATAAGCTGCCCGTCTTCAACGACGAATACGGCTACCTCGGCAGTAGATTGAAGGTTGATCCCGACAATCCATTCGCGACGCCGGCCCCTTCGCCGTCGCCGACGCCCATCTGTCCCTTTGGCCCCATCACCAATGAGATGCAGCGCAGAGGCATGTGGGCCATTGCCGTTGGCGGCGGTTACGGCTCGTTCGGTGATTCCTCCGGCGTCTGTAACGGCGTCAAGGTCGGCTTCACGTCCACGCTGACCGCCGACTGGGCGGCCCGGCCCGCCTACAATGAGATCAAACTCATGTCGCAGTTTTTCACCAACGTCCTGCCGGCGGAGTGGTGGCTGATGGGCGGCAACAACAATCTGGTGGCGCAGACCAACACGATGCGCGCCTACGCACTTGAACTGCCGGGCACAACGGCCACGGCCAACCGGGGCACGTACGTGATCTATGCCGTCCCGACCGGCCCGACCAATCCCAACTCCACCTCTCAAGGTAAGTTCAAGGTCAGAAATCTGCGCGCGGGCAACTACCTGACCGCTTTCTACAACCCGCGCAACGGCGCGCAGTCTGCGCCCGCGTCCAAGATCATCAAGGCGCGCACGACCTATCAATTTACCGCCACGCCCTATGACGACTGGGTGTTTCGCATCTATCCCGACCCGCTCAAGAGCCTGACCAGTAGCTCGGACGAGTACGAAATCACATGGGTCGGCGACAGTCTGCCCGCAGGCGCAAGCCCGGCCGGGTATAACGAGTTCTGGACTTGGATCGACTCAGACCCGATGCCCATCACCGATTCCTACGCGCACCAATCGGCGTTCGTCTCCGGCGACGTGCATCAGCACTACTTCACCGGCGCAACCGAGAAGCTAACCGTCAACCCCGGCGACAAGCTGTTCGCCTACGTCTATCTCGACCCCTTGAACCCGCCGAGCGAAGTCATGCTTCAGTGGGACGACGGTTCAAGTACATGGGCGCACCGCGCCTACTGGGGCGCGGACAATCTGCCCAACTGGGGCACGAACGGGACGAACAGTCGCCGCAACATGGGTGCGCTCCCGCCCACAGGTCAATGGGTGCGTTTGGAAGTGCCCGCCTACCTCGTCGGCCTCGAAGGCTTGACGATCAACAGCATGGCCTTCACGCTCTACGGCGGGCAGGCGACGTGGGACGACGCCGGTAAAACGGGCCAAGGCGTCGTGGCCAGAAATCTGGCTGTCGGCAAAGCGGCCACGCAGTCGAGCACCTACACGGCCGCGCCGCCGGGCGGGCCGGCCTCCTTGGCCGTGGACGGCAACACCAACGGTAATTATTTCGGCAACTCCGTGTCGAGCACCAATCTGGACACGCAGGCGTGGTGGCAGGTTGACCTCGGCGCTAAAAACTGGCTCGATCAGGTCAGGGTCTGGAATCGCACAGACTGTTGCCCCGACCGCCTGAGCGACTTCTACGTCTTCGTCTCGGACGAGCCGTTCGGTTCGACGGACGCGAACGACACGCAGGAGCAGCCGGGCGTCTCCACCTATTTCGTCGCCGGCCAAGCAGGCTCGCCGTCTTTCGTAGACGTGGGCCGTTCGGGCCGTTACGTGCGCGTGCAACTGTCGGGCGCAAACTACCTTTCACTCGCCGAGGTCGAGGTCTTCGGCAAACCGGCTGCCACGACGACCGCGCCCGCGCCGCCGCCCACCATCACGATCAACGACACATCCGGCACAGAGGGCAACGCCGGTTCTACCAACGCGGTCTTCACCGTCAGCCTGTCAGCGACGAGCGCCAACACGGTGCTGGTCAACTACGCGACGGCCAACGGCACAGCCATCGCTAACAGCGACTACACGCCCGTCAGCGGCACGCTGACCTTCAGTCCCGGTCAGACGAGCAAGACGCTGAGCGTGCCCGTCATCGGCGATGCTTCGGTCGAGAGTAACGAGACCTTCTTCGTCAACCTCTCAAGCCCCACGAACGCGACCATCGCGGACGCGCAGGGGCAAGCGACCATCATCAACGACGATTCGGCCCCGCCGCCTGCGGGCGAAGTGGTCTGGGTCGAGGACGGACTGCCGCCGGGCACAACAGGCACGGGCGAGGGCGAGACGTGGAACTGGGTCGGCTTCAACCCGCAGCCACTCTCCGGCACTGCCGCTCACCAGTCGAGCTACGGCACGGTCATGCACCAGCACTACTTCACCGGCGCGACGGGCAGTAGTGCGCTGACACCCGCCGTCGGCGATCAGATGTTCGCCTACATCTACTTAGACCCGATGAACCCGCCGAGCGAGATCATGTTGCAGTGGGCCGACAATGCATCTTGGAATCACCGCGCCTACTGGGGCAGCAATCAAATCGGCTTCGGCACTGACGGCACGACCACGCGCCGCTACGCCGGGCCGCTGCCGCCGACGGGGCGCTGGGTGCGGCTCGAAGTGCCGGCCAGCGTGGTCGGCGTCGAAGGTGTGACGCTGCAAGGCATGGCCTTTACGCTCTACGGGGGCTTGGCCACGTGGGACTACGCCGGCAAGGTGTCAAACGATACGGTGTGGGTGGATGACAGCGTGCCGTTTGGCGCGACGCCCGTGGCTGAGACGGAAAGCTGGAATTGGGTGAGCGGCTTTAACCCGTCGCCTTTTGCCGGCAGCGCGGCGCACCAGTCGGCGCTCCTCGCCGGCACACACCAGCACTACTTCAACGGCGCGGCCGATACGCTCGTCGTCAACGCCGGCAATAAACTGTTCACTTACGTCTATCTCGATCCGTCGAATCCGCCGAGCGAGGTCATGCTGCAATGGGACGATGGTTCGGGGTCTTGGGCGCACCGCGCGTACTGGGGCGCGGATCAGATCGGCTTCGGCGTCAGCGGCACGCCCACACGTTACTACGCCGGGTCGCTCCCACCGGCAGGCCGCTGGGTGCGGCTCGAAGTACCGGCGAGCGCCGTCAACCTGCAAGGCGTCACGCTGCGCGGTATGGCCTTTGCGCTCTACGGCGGCCGCGCCACGTGGGATCGCGCCGGTAAAGCACCTTGATGACGGAGCCGAACGAACACTAGCGATGTAATGAACTGACACCTCCCGCTCAGCAGTTGAGCAGCGGTCGAACCCGGCCCGTGCCTGCGACCGCAAGGGAGGTGTCTCTTCATTAGCTAATGAAATTCTTGACAAGCTGCCGGCCCGGCGGCATCATCTGCTCCGTTCAACATCCTGCCGGCACGAGACCGAGTCACCTTAAAGAGGCGCTGGTGGACGAATACACAAGCGATCCCGCGACCGAAACTGAGTTCCTGTGGGCAGCACCAGCGCACGTCAATGCTGCGCGCGCCCCGTCTGCTGCGGGCGCGCACGACGCGTCAGCAACTCAGCCTGCATCACCCTTCACATCGTTAGTCGGGCGCTCGCCCGTTGCGCCGCCGCGCGCCGGCTACACGCGCGCCAAAGGTGTCGAGCACATCGGACACGCGCCGCGCAGTCGCACTCTGCTGATTGTTCTCTTTCCAATTCTGGCTTTCACCTTAGGCGGTCTAGTCTCCTTACGACTCTTTAACAGGTCTGTCGCAGCGTCTCATCTGCCGCTCGACGCGCAGCGGGCGGCGGTTGCCGAGCCGAACCTTGCGACTCAACTCTCGGCGTCGCCGCCAACCGATGCCGGAGTAATTGAGAGTGAGAGCTTGGCCACCAATACCGCAAGACTCAAGACCACCGTGCTTGGTCGCCCAACGGATGTCGAGGCCGAGCGTCGTTCAACTGGCGCGCAGGCCCGCACACGCGGCGCTGCTATCGGGGCGGCCGGTGGCAGGGCGGCCCGCCAATCCAGTGCGATCAAAAGTGAGTCTCTGAGCCCTGCCGTGCGCGCGCAAGCGGTGCGGCAATTTAATACTTCGCAGTCCGCAATGGAGACTAGCAATCCGGCCGGTGGCGCGTGCGCGCTCTCGACATCCAGGAGCAGGTTGACGCTGCACAGTCATGGCGGCGCGGCGGAGGTCGCTGTTAGTCTCGGTAAACCAAACGGGCCCGCCGCCGTCACTGCCTCGACCAACGACTGGGCCAATGTCGTGGTTTTCGCTGGCGCGCGGCGGGGCGGCGTCTCCCTGTATCGGATCGTCTCGGTGAGCCAACGCCCCGGCACTTACAGCGTGACTTTTAGCTCGCCCTGCGGCGCGAAGCGCATCGCGGTTAGCGTCGAGTAGTAGAGTGCTCGTCTATTCCTTAATCAGTCAGCGGTGGCCGACGTAAGGCGTGTGTTTGGTCAGACCTGCTGACAAAGAGACAAAAGAAAGGCTCATGTGATGATCCTTAATAAGTGGCTGGTCGTCTGCGTCTGCGCATTCACGACGATCTCATTGACGGGTTGTAAAGCTGGTAACGACAACACGCGCTCTGCTAATCCGACGACAAGCCCATCGGCTGCGACTCAACCGGACGGCGCGGAAGCAAAAACTGAGAAAGCCAAACCCGCCGCCGGCACAGGTAACGTGCAGGGCAAAGTCTTATTTAACAGCCAGCCGGCCGAGAACATTGAAGTTAAGTTGTGCGAAAAGTTCAGCCAATTCATCGGCGGGTGTAGCGGGCAAACCTACACGGCGCGCACGGACAAGAATGGCGAATATGTGATTGCTAATGTAGCACCAAAAGTTTATGAGGGCCTGTTGGCGCGCGTGTTCGACACCGATTCATACATCTTTGCGGCTGAAGGCATCGGCGGTCTTAGTTCAACCAAATACGATGTGACGGCGGATAAGACGCTGTTCGTCTCGCCCACGAATCTCTTCAAGGACGATCTGAAACTGCTCAATCCTAAAGCCGGTGCTAAGGTGAGCACGCAGAATCTGGAACTCAAATGGGAGCCGTACCCGGAGGCGGCTTATTACAAATTTAGCATTTACTCTGAAGACGCGACCACAATCTCACCGTACATCAACGAGCGCATCGAGGCGACCTCCCTCGGTCTCGATAAGCCGCTTCAGAAGGGCACGTACCGCTGGCAAGTGACCGCTTACAACAGCAAGGATCAAAAGCTGGCGGAAAGCAGCCGCGACATTAAATTCACGATCACCGATGGCGCTGCCCAGTAACCAATAGGTCACAAACTCCGGCCGCTCCCGCTTTGCCTGCCACGGCACGCGTCGCCGTCTGCGCTGCGTGCTGAACGATCATTCCGGCCTACCTCAACCCCCTTGACAATCTAGGACTTTATGCGCCAACCTCTCCTAGATAATCTAGGAGGTTCTCATGCCCAAGCAGGACGCGAAACTTCTTCAGGGCACGCTCGACATGCTCATCCTCAAGGCGCTCTCGCTCGGCGCGCTGCACGGCTTTGGTGTAGGCCAACGCATCATGCAGATGTCCGAGGAAGCGTTGCGCGTCGAGGAGGGTTCGCTCTATCCGGCGCTCTATCGCATCGAGCAGCAGGGTTGGATCACTTCGGAGTGGGGCGTGTCCGAGAACAATCAGCGCGCGAAGTTCTACCGGCTGACGCGCGCCGGGCGCAAGCAACTTCAAGTTGAAGAGGATAACTGGGAACGGCTGGCGGCGGCCGTGTTCAAAGTCATGCAGACGAGTTGAGAGGGCGGCGGGCGATGTATTGGTTCAGGCTCGTGCGTGCGCGCCTGCGCGGGTTGCTGCGTAAAGGCAGCGTCGAGCAGGAAGTGGACGAAGAGTTGCGCTTCCACGTCAGGATGCGCATCGCGGAGAACCTGCGGCGCGGGCTGCCGCCGACGGAGGCGGAACGCGCGGCGCTCCGCAGCTTCGGTCAGTGGGCGCGGATTAAGGAAGCATGTCGTGATGTCAAAGGAGGTGGCTTGATGGAAACTTTAATACAGGACATTAAATTCGGCTTGCGCATGCTGCGTAAGAACCCCGGCTTCACGCTGGTCGCCATCCTGACTTTGGCGTTCGGCATCGGGGCAAATAGCGCGATCTTCAGCGTCATCAATGGTCTCTTGCTGCGCCCGCTGCCTTACCGCGACCCCGCGCGGCTGGCGATCATCTGGACGCATTCGCCCGGCGCTAACGTCGTGCAGGACTGGCCTTCGCCGGGCCAATATTCCGCCATCAAGACGCAGACTGATGTCTTTGAAGATGTAGCCATCGCCGTCGGCAGTGATGTCAACGTGATGGGGCAGACGACGCCGGAGCGGCTCGGCGCGGTGTGGAGTTCTTCTAATATGTTCGCGCTCCTCGGTGTGCAACCGATGCTGGGGCGCGGCTTCCTGCCGGAAGAAGATACGCCGGGCAAACCAAAGACTGCGCTCATCAGCTACGGGCTGTGGCAAAAAAGGTTCGGCGGCGCGGCGAGCGCAATCGGGCAGACGCTCAGGATCGGTAGTGATAGTTACGCAATCGTGGGCGTGATGCCCGCCGACTTCTCGCTCAGCGCTGAAGTGATGCCGACGGTGGGCGCAGTTACGCAACCCGATCTATTGTTGCCGCTGCCGTTCAGCGCAGAGGATTTGAACAGTCAGGGTAATGAAAACTACAACCTGCTGGCGCGGCTCAAGCCGGGCGTGACCATTCAGCAAGCGCAGTCCGAGTTGGATGTCGTCGGGCAACGACTCGCGCAAGCATACCCGGATTATTATCCGGCGAGCCGGCGCTTCAGCTTCAGCGTCAAGCCGCTGCTCGAACAGGCGGTCGGGGATATTCGGCGGGCCTTGCTTGTGCTGCTCGGTGCGGTCAGTTGCGTCCTGCTGATCGCGTGCGCGAACGTGGCGAATCTATTGCTGGCGCGCGCGGCGATCCGCGAGAAGGAGATCGCAATTCGCACGGCCATCGGCGCGGGGCGCTGGCGCGTAGTGCGCCAACTGCTGACCGAGAGTGTGCTCTTGGCCTGCGTCGGCGGCGCGCTCGGCCTGCTTATCGCCATCTGGAGCCTCGCCGCCTTGCGCGCGCTCAATCCGGGCAACATCCCGCGCCTGCAAAACGTCGCGATAGACATGCCGGTGCTTGCGTTCACCTTCACGGTCGCGCTACTGACGGGCATCTTATTCGGCCTTGCGCCGGCCTTCCGCGCTGCCCAAGTAAACTTAAGCGCGGCGCTCAAAGAGGGCGGGCGCAGTCTGGTCGGCAGCAGTCAACACCGGCTGCGAAGCGTGTTGGTCGTCGTGGAGATTGCGCTGTCGCTCGTCCTGCTCGTCGGCGCGGGGCTGTTGCTGCGCAGTTTCATTCGTGTGCAGCAGGTGGAACCGGGGTTCGCCGCGCGCAACGTTCTTTCGCTGCGGCTTTCGGTTGCGGGCACGAGCTATGCGGGCGAGCGCAGCATGCTCTTTTACCAGCAACTGCTGGAACGCATCCGACACCTGCCCGGCGTCGAGGCGGCCGGCGCGGCTTCGATCCTGCCGCTCGGCGGCGGCATCAGTTGGGGCGGCATCACGCTTGAAGGTTATGTGCCGACGGCGGGGCAGAGTTTGATTCAGGCTGACCAGCGCATGGCCAGCCCGGGCTATTTCGAGACGATGAAAATACCGCTCGTCAGCGGGCGCTTCTTCGACGAACACGACACGAAGGACGCGCCCAGAGTCGTCATCATTGACGAACACATGGCGCGCACCTACTGGCCCAACGCCGACCCGATTGGCAAGCGCCTGAAACTCGGCAGCGCCAGCAGCGATAATCCGTGGATGACGGTCGTCGGCGTGGTCGGGAACGTCAAGCAGTATGCGCTCGATACGGATTCGCGCGTCGCCCTCTACATGCCGCATCAACAAAGACCGGCGGGCACGATGTACGTGGTGGTACGCACAACTGCGCCGACGGACATGGCTGCAGCGCTAACCAGAGAGGCACACGCGCTCGACGCGAACGTGCCGATCTTCGAGATCAAGACGATGGAGCAGCGGCTCTCTGAATCCTTAGCGCGGCGGCGTTTCGCCATGCTCGCGCTAGGCCTGTTCGCGTTGGTGGCGATGCTGTTGGCCGCGGTCGGTATCTACGGCGTGATGGCTTACTCCGTGGCGCAGCGCACGCGCGAGATCGGTATCCGCGTGGCGTTGGGTGCGCAGACGGGCGACGTGCTGCGGCTTATCATCGGGCAGGGCATGACGCTCGTCGTGGTCGGCGTCTGTCTCGGCTTAGCCGGCGCAGCCGCGGTGACGCGCGTGATGGCGAGTCTGTTATTTAGCGTGGGCGCGACCGATCCTTTGACGTTCGCCGGCATCGCGCTGTTGCTGAGCGCGGTGGCGTTGCTGGCGTGCTACGTCCCGGCCCGGCGCGCAACCAGAGTCGATCCGTTGATCGCCTTGCGCTACGAATAGCGCCGCACCATAGCGTCGAACTCTTTGGCTATTGCCGCTACTGTTCAGCTAGCGGTTTGCGGTTGAGCGTCAACCATAGAACATCGCTCTGATCATCTGCGCGTTGGTCTTTCCCTGCGGGCCGACGTTGGTATCGGACATGACATTCCAACAGGAGAGTTGGGCAAGCAGGTTGACCTGACGGGCGGATAAGTTCAACTGTAAGACCGTGTCGTAATTGGGGAAGTTGAGCGCGGCTTCGGTCTCGGCGAACGCCGCGACCATGTCGTCCGCCAACAGGTCATACCAAGCACCGACCCACGTGTTATAGACCCAGAGCACACGCACGTTGTAGTTCCCCTGAATACCAAAATTGGCATTGGGCAGCACCGGGAGCGTCTGCATATACATGGCCGTCCCGTTGTAAGGGGCTGAGTTGGCCGCCCACAAGCCTTTGGCCAGTTGGTCGTAGTAGGAGGAGGCAAAGACCTGTGTGAAAGTCAGGTCGTCGTTGGGCACGTCGCGGCGCTTGGCCTCCTTGTATTTGAGCGCGGCGGCGCTGGGCTGTATGCCAAAGAGCAGTTGAATCTGCGCATCGATGACGATGTCGCCGTAATCGTCCGTTGTCAGCGGCGTCTGGCCGTTCACGAAGGCGATGATGTTGGGCAGATTGCGATTGAGCAAAGACGTGATGCCCGTATCCTCCAAGCTGCCGCCATCGGCAAACTCATAGGTGTAAACCGAATTTTTCGGCAGGCTGTGTCCTTGAACCGGCCAGTAAGGATACGTCGGAATCAGACCGTCCAGCACGGGATACGAGGCCTCAATAGTTTCGGCAAAAGCGGCGCTGCTGATTGACACCATGTCTGCCAGCGAGAAGGGGCGCGCCGGCACGCTGACCGAAGCGTATTGCGTAGCGGAGATGTCTTTCAACCACTGCGAACCCATCGCAAAAGGTTGCAGCAACCCGCCGCCGATGTCTCTGCCACCGGGCCCGATACCGGGAAAATAGTTGCGCACGCCGAGACCGACCGGGGTAGATTCAAAATAGAGCAGTTGCGAGCCTGACACGGTCGGATTACTGACGATGCAGCCGTTCATCACGTAAAAAGGGCGCTTGCGCTGGACGCAATAGAACTGGCTGGCCGAGAGTTGTTTATTGCGGTCGAGGATGCCCCCTTGCCAGCCAAGATAGGCGGGCGTCAGGCTGTAGTATTGCGTCGGGAAACCGTTATCGTCCGGGTTCCACAAGTTCCAGCGCCCGAGGATCAAACTACCGACCAGCCCTTGCCACAACTCGCTATTCTGATAGCCGTAGGTATCTTTGAGCGTGAGGATGGCGTCGAGGTCGTTGAAGATGCCGAGCGTGGGCGGCACTTGACCGAGATTGTTGGGCGACAAATAGTCGAGCGCATACTCAGGATGCTGCGCATTCCAGTTCCAGTAGGTCAGGTCGCCGGGATCAGGGACTGTCAGCCCCAGAAAATCATCGTCGTCATACTGAAGCGGCAGATAGGTATAGGTGGCGCTCGCCCAAGTCCCGCCTGAGACTGAGGAAATAAAGAACACTTCGTCGAGCAAGTTCAGATATTTGAGGCCGCGCATCTGGCCCATCGCGGCGGAGAGGGCGCGTGAGCCACCGCCGGAGAAACAGACGCCGACAAAATTTGCGGCGCTCGTTCTCGCTTGCAGATTATGTTCGTGCGAGTAAGCATGCCCTAACGGGAGCGGGAAGTATTCGGCGGTGAAGGGCTTGGGCGTGGCCGTCGGTTTCTTCTTTCGTTGCGTCTGTGCGGCGCGTTCCTGCTTCGCTCCGGCAGCAGCGGGTGCTGCTGCTGCGCGCGCCGCCCGGCCCGCTTTTTTAGCGTTAGACTTACCGCCACGTTTAGCGGTGCCGCGCTGCGCTGCTGCCCTTTTATTCGGCATGAGTTGGCTCCTTACAATGAGGGTCACGTAAGACTGGTCGAAGTTTACCGATGAAGGGCAACTCGACGTGGACGAATTACAGGGCAAGAAGGTAATGAGCTTGCGATGCGGGCGGGACTCTAGTCAAAAAAAAGACCGCTGTCAATTAAATTCAACTGATTATTGCTGTACACATCTGCCGACTAACGCATTAAGTGGAGCGCGTCCGTCGGGCTGCATCGGCGCACCTGCTTAAAGAATTTCTCGCCCGCGCCTCTTATCATTCGTGTTCACGGATTAAAACCCGGCCAGTCTCCTATTGACGCACGATAGGTCTGTCTGTATGCTCCACTCCTATCGTCTGACTAGAGGAGTAATATGAAGACACAAAAGGCAGACCTGTTGCAGGGCACGCTTGAACTACTTGTTCTGCGCTTGCTCCGCTCCGGCGAGCTGAACGGCTGGGACATCATGCAGCGCATTCAACTCATCTCCGGAGAGGTCTTGAGCGTCACGCCGGGAGCGCTCTACCCGGCGCTGCATCGGTTGGAGGAGCGAGGCCAGATCGCGGCGGCGTGGGGCACGTCGGAGAATAACCGGCGGGCGAAATTCTACAAGCTCACCGGCGCGGGCCGGAAACAACTTGAAGCGGAGCGTGATACATGGACGCGCTTCGCGGGCGCGGTCGAAGCGATCTTGCGGAACGCCTGAGCGAAAGGATTCTGGTCATGTTCAGTCGGCTGAAGCGGCGACTGCGCGCGGTCTTACGGCGCGGTGAACTGGAACGCGAACTCGACGACGAGTTGCAATATCATCTTACGCGCGAGATAGAGCAACTGGTCGCAAGCGGCATGACCGAGCCGGCAGCCCGTGCGACGGCGCGCAAATACTTCGGCGGGGTGGAGCAGGCGAAGGAGCAATGCAGGGAAGCGCGCGGCGTGTGGTTGATAGAAGATTTGCGGCAAGACCTGTCCTACGCGGTGCGAACGTTATGGAAACAACCCGGCTTCACCTTGATGGCTGTGCTGACGCTGGCGCTCGCCATCGGCGCGAACACGACCATCTTCTCTGTCGTCAACGGCGTGCTGTTGAAAGCCCTGCCTTACCCTGAGCCTGAGCGGTTGGTCGCGCTGGCTGAAACTTCTAAAGAGGTGGCGGTCAAGGCGGTTGCTTATCCTGACTATCTCGATTGGCGGGCGCAACAGACAGTCTTTGAAAATCTGGCGGCGCGGATGCCTGCGGGCGGGGTGCTGACGGGCGGCGGCAGCGAACCTGAACGTGTGATCGGGCGCTTGGTGACGGCGAGTTTCTTTCCTACGCTCGGCATACAACCGCGCCTCGGTCGTTTCTTCACAGACGCGGAAGACCGGCCCGGAGCCGAGCGCGTGATCGTCTTGAGCTACGAACTTTGGCAGCGCCATTACGGTGGGCGCGCGCAGATTGTCGGGCAGAGTGTCCAATTCAACGGTGAAAGCTGGACGGTCGTCGGTGTGCTGCCGGCCGGCTTCGACTTTTACGGCCCCAGCCAACTCAACAACGATTTTCTCATCCCGCTTGGTCGCCTGAGCGACCAGACCTACATGCGGGATCGCAACTCGCACATAGTTTTCGTCACAGGGCGACTGAAACGCGGCGTGCCGCTGGCGCAGGCGCAAACGGAGATGCATGCGCTGACGGCGCGGCTCGGCGCGCAGTTTCCTGAATCGAATAGCGGCAACGGCGTCAGGCTGCGCTCAATGCTCGACGATTACGTGGGCGAGGTGCGCCCCGCGCTGCTGCTGCTGACGACGGCGGTGCTGCTGGTCTTGCTGGTTGGCTGTGCCAACGTCGCCAACCTGCTGCTGGCGCGTGCGACGACGCGGCGCAAAGAGATCGCGCTGCGCATGGCGCTCGGCGCGGGGCGACGACGCATCGTGCGCCAACTGTTGACTGAAAGTTTGCTGCTGGCGACGCTGAGTGGCGCGTTCGGTCTGCTGCTCGCAAAGTGGAGCGTTGAACTGCTCGTCAAACTCGATCCCGCAGACCTCCCGCGCCTTGAGAGCATCGCGCTCGATTGGCGTGCGCTCTGCTTCACCATGCTCGTATCGCTCGCAACCGGCGTCGCCTTCGGCCTCGCGCCCGCTTTGCAGACTGCAAACGTGGAGCTTAACGAGATGCTCAAGGGCGGCAGCTTGCAGTTTGCGGGTGGCGGGCGCGGGCGTCGGTTGCGCGATGCGCTCGTCATTATGGAGGTTGCGCTCTCGCTGATGCTGCTTGTCGGCGCGGGGCTGCTCGGCAAAAGTTTTTGGCGCTTGATGCAGGTCGATCCGGGCTTTGATGCGCGCAACGTGCTGACGCTGCGGCTGCGCCTGCCGGATGCGAAATATCGTGAGGCCGCGCAGACGACGGCGTTCCTGAAAGAGGTCAAGCGGCGCGTCGAGGCGTTGCCGGACGTGCGGCAAGTAAGTTTGGCGACCGGGTTCCCGTTCGGCCGCGCCAGCGATAACGGCTACTGGATCGAAGGAGCGCCCGAACCGCAAAGGACGGAGGATCGGCCCGTCGCCAGCACGCAAGCGGTGAGCGAGGGCTATCATCAAACGCTCGGCATCACGCTGCTGGCCGGTCGCTACTTCACCGAACGCGACACGTCTGCCGCGCCGCCCGTCGTCATCGTTGACGACGATTTCGTCCGCAGACATTTTCCGCCAGCTTCAATGAACGCCGCGCTCGGCAAACGCATACGCTTTGGTGGCGACGACGAACCCTGGCGCGAGGTGGTCGGCGTGGTGCGACACGTCCGGCAGGACGGACTTGAGGAAGCGGGGCGCGCGCAGATTTACCGGCCGTGGATGCAGATCAATCCTAAGTGGCTGGCGGAGTTCACGCGCGCGATGGACTTGGTGGTGAAGACGAAGGACGACCCGACCCGGCTCATCGAACCGATCAGACGCGAAGTGCAGGCGGTGGATAAGGATCAGCCGCTCGGGAACGTGCGCACGCTCGAAGCGTTGGTGGCACGGTCGGTCGCGCCGCGCCGTTTCAACCTGCTCTTGCTGTGCGCCTTTGCCTTCGTCGCACTGTTGCTCGGCGCAGTCGGCCTCTACGGCGTGTTGTCTTATCTGGTGACGCAGCGCACGCGCGAAATAGGTGTGCGGATGGCGCTGGGCGCGCAGGCGAGCGATGTCCTCCGGCTGATCATCAAACATGGGATGACGTTGGCGCTGATCGGCGTCGGGGTCGGGTTGGCGCTGGCGCTGGCGCTGACGAGATTGATGGCCGGTCTGCTATACGGCGTGAGCGCGACCGACCCGCTGACGTTTATGTTGATCGCCTTTGTGCTCATCTTCGTGGCGCTCTTAGCCTGCTATCTGCCGGCGCGGCGCGCGACAAAGGTTGACCCGCTCATCGCCTTGCGCACCGAATAATCCCATCGGAGGCTGAGCCACCGATTTATGTAGCAGTGCCTGTATTAAAGCCATATGCGCATTTATGCCATCTCAGATTTGCACACAGACTTTAAGCAGAACTGGCTCGTGCTTGAACAACTGTCTGACGTGGCCTACAAACAGGATACTCTGATTGTGGCCGGTGACATTGCTGACCAGTTGCACGTTATTGAAGCCACGCTGGCGCTCTTACAGACTAAATTTAAGCACGTCTGTTATACGCCCGGAAATCATGAGCTATGGGTACGCAGTGAAAAGATCAATTCCCTGCAAAAGTTGCAGCTGGTGCTTGAACTGTGTGCTGGCTTAGGTGTGCTGACCAGACCCGTGCGGCTGGCTGAGCATTGGCTTGTGCCGCTCTTTTCTTGGTATCAGGCTGATTTTGCGACCGAAGCCTACGACGATGTGAGTGCGTTGGAGGGCTGGGCTGATTTCTACTTCTGTAAATGGCCGCCCGGCATAGAGCCGATCCACGACTTCTTTCTTGGTCTGAATGAAGCCCACATCAAAGATTACGATCTGCCGGTGATCTCTTTCTCACACTTTCTGCCCCGGCGCGAACTGCTGCCGGCGGTGGCTAACTTGAAGTTCAAGGAGCTACCGATGGTCGCCGGTTGTCTGGGTCTTGATGCACAGATCAGGCGACTCAAATCGCGTGTGCATGTCTTCGGGCACAGTCATATCAGTTGTGATCAGGTCATTGATGGCGTCCGATATGTGCAAAATGCCTTGCGTTATCCGCGCGAGCGCGCCAGCATGAACTTCCCGCTGAAAGCATTATGATTCTCAAATCACTCCGCGCCCCGTCTTCCGCCCAAGCCCCGCCGGTAAGCCGAGCATAGAACCCGTGCGAGAGCGCCGTCGCGCCATGTGATTCACCGTAAATCACTGGCGGCGCAGTTTTGTGCCATGGTGAAACACGCGGCGCGAGCCGAGTGCATGCGCCACTTGGGGTTTTGTCGCTCACGCGGGTTGGCACGCGCGTTGCTCCATAACTGCATTGAACACCTCTGTCGTAGGCTGCGAAGTTGTAGCCTCCTTCAGTAATCAGGCACTCTCATAGTGCCTCCCAATAATCAGCGAAAGGTAGTGAGCGTGCCGGCCGCCCCCGCACTTAGGTGCAACGTGTGCCGACGCCTCGTCCCCAGCCCCTAAACTTTAAGGAATGAAAGATTCGATGAAAAACAACAAGCCCCACAATCGCGCGGCCGTAAACCACCGCCGCCGCGCACGTATCAACCCCCTGCTTGCACTCATCTGTGCGTGCGCGAGCTTCGCCGGCCTGCTGTCTGCGCCGCGCGCCTTCGCGCAAACCGGCATCATCAACGATCCGCCCGTCGCGCCGCATCTCATCACGGTATTCCCCGAGCGCGACTTCGTCTCCGCCGAAGGCTACGACGCCGCGGCCGGCGTCGTCACCATCAGCGTCATACGCGCTGGCAATCTCGTCAGTCAGGCGCATGTCACGCCTGACAGGTTCGGCCTCGTCGAGGTCAACCACCCCGGCGGCGGCTGCTGGGAGAACGTAACGCCCGACATCCGCCCCGGCGACATCGTCCGCGTGACGACCGCTGCGGGCGTGAGCGACCAGACGACGGTCGCCAACGTCGTTGCCGGCCTGCCCGTGCAGGTGGATGCCACGACCGTGCAGGTGCATGGCAGTGCGCAGGACGCGGCGGGCAGCCCACTGCCGCTCGCGCAGATCGAGCAGCGCCTGCTCAACCCCGACCGCTTCGACAACGGCCGCCGCACGCTGCGTGCGCCGGGCGACGGCACGCTCGCCTACGACGCGGCCGGCTCCGTTAACTGGACTGCGACCTACACCAACCTGAGCGCCGCCGACATGGCCAAGGCACTCGACTCCGAGTCGCGCATCCTCTGGCTCGGCCGCGACCCGCTGGCCGGCACAGAGTCCACCATCTTCGAGATTGGCGCAGACGTGTTCGGCGGCCCGCAGGCCCCTTGCACCGCTCCTTCGGAGAACGGCCAGAGCGCGCAGCCCGTAGCGACCACCGTCCCGCCCGCGCCGGCCTACACGACGCTCAACGATCCGCCGGCCGCGCCGCACATCGTCGGTGCTTTCCCCGAGCGCGACTTCGTCTCGGCGGAAGGCTACACGCCCGGCCAACTCGTCACCATCAACGTCCTGCGCAAGCTGACGACCAACGTCGTCAACGCTGACGGGACGACGACCGCGCAGGTCTCCTTTGTCACCGTCGGCGCGGCGCAGAACGTCCCGGCCAACTCCTCCGGCATCGTCGAGGTCAACCACATCGGCGGCGCTTGCTGGGAAGGGCAGACGCCCGACATCCGCCCCGGCGACATCGTCCGCGCGACGACCGCCACGGGCATCGCAGACCAGACGACGGTCGCCAATGTCATCTCCTCGGGCCCGATTCAGATAAACACCAACACCGTCGTCCTCCACGGCAGCGCCGTTGATGCCGCCGGCAACCCGCTGCCCATCGCGCAACTCGACACGCGCCTCGTCGGCAGCAGCAGCGACCCGTTCGACCTGAGCGCCCGCCGCGACCTGCGCGCGCCCGGCAACGGCACCCTCGCCTTCGACGCGCCCGGCTCGACCAACTTTACGGTCACCTACACGGGCCTGACCGCCGCCGACATCACGCGCATCATGGACGCCGAATCGCGCACCGTCTGGACGGGCCGCGACCCTGTCGCCGGTAACGAGTCCACGACCTTCGAGACCGGCCCCGCCATTTTTGCGGGCCCGCAAGCGCCCTGCACGATGCCGCAGGAGCCGCGCCTCTCCGTGAGCGCGACGCCCGCGAGCACGGCCACGAGCCTCGGCACGTCGCTCTCCGTCACGCTCACGGCCTCCGAGACCGGCGCGGCGATCTTCTACACGACCAACGGCACGACGCCCACGACGACGAGCACGCGCTACGTCGGCCCCATCACGCTGACGGCCAAGACGATTCTGAAGTTCATGGCCGTTGACACTGCTAACGCGCTCACGTCGCAGACCTTCATGGAAGCCTACGAGTTCGTTGACAGGACGCCGCCCGCAGCGCCCTCCGTCCCCGACCTCGCCACCGCCAGCGACACCGGCTCGTCCAGCACCGACAACATCACGCGCAACACGGCGCTCACCTTCAACGGCACGGCCGAGGCCGGCTCAACCGTCAAACTCTTCGTGGACGGCGTGCAGGTCGCAAGCGGCACGGCGACCGGCGGCGCATACAGCCTGACAGCCAACTCGGTCGCCGTCGGCACGCGTTCCGTCACGGCCACGGCCACCGACGCAGCCGGCAACATCAGCGCAGCTTCGGCCGCGCTCTCCGTCACGGTGGACACGACCAACGCGGGCGTCACGGCCAACCCGGCCGGCGGTACTTACGCCTCGGCCGTCAGCGTCACGCTCTCTTCGGAGACGGGCGCGGCCATCTACTACACGACCAACGGCACGACGCCCACGACCGCCAGCACGCGCTACACCGCAGCCATCAGCATCTCGGCGAACACCACGCTGAAGGCGCTCTCGGTGGACGTGGCCGGCAACCAGTCGGTTGTCATGTCGCAGACCTACACCATCGGCGGCACGGCTCCGGCCGCGCCCTCGAACCTGACGCTGACGGCCCCAATTCAGGGCCGCGTCACGCTCAGTTGGAAGGACAACTCGACGAACGAGACGAGCTTCGTCATCGAACGTTCGCTCTCGTCCACGTCGGGCTTCACGCAGATCGGCACGGTGACGACCAACACCGTCACCTTCAACGACAACACCGTCGCACGCCGCACGACCTACTTCTACAGGGTCAAGGCGGTCAACGGTGCCGGATCGTCTGCCTACTCGAACGTACCGAGCATCCGCTCGCTGTAGACAGCAGACCGGCCGGGTGCTTATACGCGCCCGACTAGCTGCGAAGCGGCGCAGGGGGCAGGGGCCATTGCTGGCCCCTGCCCCCTGCGCCGCTTCACGTTCAACCAGTCGTGCGTCGTCTTTTGTCGGCCGCCAGCATGATTTGGAACTTCGCTCATTTATAGACGTGGAAAACTCTGACCTGAAAGCAGGCGACCAGCAGTTTGATCTTAATTTGCGCGGGAGAATTGTGATGAGAAAACTTACAGGATATGGCGTAGCTATGATCCTCACGCTGCTCTTATGTAGCATTGGGTCGAGCGTTAACAGCGCGCGCGCGCAGAGTCAAAGCTCTGCCGCCGTGGCGACGACGAAAGATGTGCAACAGGAGCAGATCAACCATGAAGTTCAGTTGTACCTGCTTGTAGCCTCGGACGCGTCGGGTGAAAGAAGTAATATCCCGCAGTCATTGGATGGCGCGGTGCGGCAGCTTAAGGACACGTTACCTTTCGCTAATTACCGTTTGGCTTCGACCTTCATGGATCGTGTGCGCGATGGCGGTACGCTGGAAGTATCGGGCGTCGGCGGTTTCCCTTTGGTGACGACCCCGGCTAACTCTAGCACCCCGACCTTCTTCACTTTCGGCTTGAGCGGCGTCACCTTAGTCAGAGGCGCTAACGATCAACCCTTCATACAGGTCGGCAGATTCAGATTCGGACTTAAGGTGCCGATCCAGACCGGCACTACCCGGAGTGAAGGCAGCAATGCCGGCTACCCGGTCATTCAGTATCAGGACACGGGGATTACGACTGAACTGAGCGTGCGCGAGGGTGTGCCCACTATCATCGGCACGCTGGCAGCTAACCAACCCAATGAATCCTACGTGCTGGTGCTCGCCCTGAAGCGAACTGCCACGCGGTAAACGAGTCCTCCTAGCCTGATGACAGCGGCGGTGAGCTTAGGGTCGCCGCCTTTCTGCTCGACTGCTTTAGAGAGCTTGAGCGCGCCGGGCCAAGTCGGGGCATATTTCCAACCCGGCAACTTCACGCAGATCAAGATTGGCAAAGACTGTGGCATAAGCCTTACCCCTCGTTTAATAAGCTCAAGGTGTTCTCGCTTAGCCCTTACGGTTAGCCTCGCTGTGGGGTGAGCGCGCGCCTGCTTCTTCTCTGTTCTCTTCTTGCCTGCCGCTTAGTCAGTCGTCATGAGCATTTACACTACCCTTGACCTTCTAGGGAAACTGGTGTTACCTTTCTCCCCTAGAAGTCGAGAGGAGAAATCCGCGTTGCTAAGAAAACAGAAGTCAGAGCTGCCGCAAGGTACGTTGGACATGCTGATCTTGAAAGCACTGTCGCTGGGCCCCATGCATGGTTACGGCGTCGGGCAGCGCATCCAGCAGCTGGCAGAAGAGATGTTGAAGGTGGAAGAAGGGACGCTCTATCCGGCGCTCTACCGCATTGAGCAACGAGGCTGGATCGAGAGCGAGTGGGGCACATCAGATAATAACCGCCGGGCGCGCTTCTACAAGTTAACCAGAGCAGGGCGCAAACAACTGCAAGCTGAAGAGGCGCAATGGGCGCACTTATCGCTGGCCATCAGCAAAGTTATGCAGGCGACTTAAGGAGCATGGTCATGAACTGGCTCAAGCGCAGCTACGCACGCGTGCGCGGCATCTGGCACGCCGAGATAATTCAACGAGAGATTGCTGAAGAGTTGCAGTTTCATCTCGACCTGCGGACTGAGGAGAATATCAAGCGCGGCATGTCGCCTGAAGAAGCGCGCCGTGATGCGGAGCGACGCTTCGGCAACGCGGGTGTGGTCAAAGATATGAGTTGGGATGTGCGTGGCGGCGGCTGGCTGTCGGCGTTTTGGCAAGATTTGCGTTACAGCTCGCGCATGCTGCGCAAGCATCCGGGCTTCAGTTTGGTGGCTATCATGACGTTGGCGCTCGGCATTGGCGCGTGCGCGGCGATCTTCAGCATCGTTGATGCAGTGCTCTTGCGCCCGCTGCCATACGCGGATGCAGCGCGCATTGTCGAACTCAGAGAGGTCAGCGCGAAGGGCGGCCGGATGCCTGTGACCGAGCCGAACTACGCGGACGTGCGCGCGCGCAATCACAGTTTCGAAGCGATTGCCGAATACAGTGGTGGCACTCCGGCAACGATGATGACGACGATCATCGGCGGCAGCGAGCCGGTGCGCGCGCCTGCCTATGCGGTCTCCGGCGAGTTCTTCCGTGTGCTTGGCATCGCGCCCGTCGTCGGGCGTGTGTTCCTGCCTGAAGAACTGAAGTCCGGCACGCCGGTAGCGATTGTCAGCTACGGATTCTGGCAGCGACAACTCGGCGGCAAGACCGATCTCGCGGGCACGACTTTGCGGATTGACAATCTGAGCCTCTCGGTCGTCGGCGTGCTGCCGTCTACGCTAAGCTTTCCGAAGGCGGCGGACGTGTGGGTGCCGCGCGAGATGTTTCCACCTGACGCTTCGCGTACGGCGCACAACTGGAGCGTCATCGCAAGACTGCGCCCCGGTGTGACGCTGGACGCAGCGCGCGCCGACCTGAGCGCCATCGGGCAACAACTCAAGCAGGAGAACGGCGCTGGAACGGACGCCTCTGACTTCGCTCTCATCCCGCTTCAAGAATATCTCGTGGGCAACGCACGCCCGGCGCTGCTCGTTATACTCGTAGCGGTCGGCTTCCTCTTGCTGGTCGCGGGCACGAACGTTGCGAATCTGCTGCTGGCGCAGATGACCGCGCGCCAGAAAGAGTTTGCCGTGCGCGCCGCGCTCGGAGCCGGGCGGATGCGTCTCGCGCAGCAGTTCCTTACGGAGAACCTATTGCTCGCGCTCATCGGCGGAGCGTTTGGCGTGCTGCTCTCTTTCTGGGGCGTCGATCTGATTCTCAAACTGAATCAGGGGAGTCTGCCGCGCGCCGACGAGGTCAGCGTGAACGCGCGCGCCCTCGGCTTCACGCTCGCGCTGTCGGCCTTGATCGCCATCGTACTCGGCATCGTGTCGGTGCTGCACGTCACGGGCAGAGACTTGCAAGCCGGTCTGAAAGAGGCTGCGCGCGGGCAGACGGCGCACGGTGCAGGGAAACGCCTGCGCGGGACGCTCGTCATCGCGCAGGTCGCGCTGACGCTGATTCTGCTTGTCGGCGCGGGCCTTCTGGGCAAGAGCTTCGTCGAACTGCTGCGCGTTGATCCGGGCTTTCGTCCTGAGAGCGCCGTCGTGATGGATCTGGCGCTGCCCGCGTCCGACGATAAGGATCAGCAGCAACGAAACGCGCTCTTCTATCAACAACTGCTCGAACGCCTCGCGCAACTGCCGGGCGTCGTCGCTGTCGGCGGCAGCAACGCCTTGCCGATGACTGATACAGGCGCGGATGGCACGTTCCTGATCGACAACGATCCGACGCACACAGGCCACGCCGACTACAGACGAGCCAGTGCCGGCTACTTCGCCGCGATGGGCATTCCCCTACTGCGCGGTCGCGTGTTCGATGCAAGTGACGGCCCGCTTGCGCCGCCCGCGGCCGTCGTCAGCCAGACGCTCGCGCAGAAATATTTTCCAGGCGCAAACCCTATCGGCCAACGCATCCAGTTCGGCAACATGGACGGCGACAAACGCCTGTTGGAGATCGTCGGCGTGGTGGGCAACGTGCGCGAAGGCGGGCTTGACGACGCACCCGCGCTGACCGTCTATGCCAACGCTTTTCAACGACCGCAGTCTTACTCGCTGGCGATGGTCGTACGCGCGCAAGGCGATCCGGCGACGCTCATCCCCGCGATGCGACAAGCGGTGCAATCGCTCAACCCCGAGATGCCGACGACGTTTCGCACGCTCACGGAAGTTTATTCCGCTTCGCTCGACGCGCGGCGCTTCAGCCTCGTCATCTTCGGCGTCTTCGCATCGGTCGCGCTCAGCCTTGCGACGCTCGGTCTCTACGGTGTGGTGGCTTACACGGTGACGCAACGGACACACGAGATCGGCGTGCGCATCGCACTCGGCGCACAGCCTGCGGACGTGCTGCGCCTGATCGTCGGGCAGGGCATGTTGCTCACGTTGATTGGCGTAGCGCTTGGGCTGATGGCCGCGTTCGGGTTGACGCGCCTGCTGGCCAGTTTGCTCTACGGTGTGACGGCCACCGATCCGTTGACTTTCTTCGGGGTCGCGTTGCTGCTAACGACGGTTGCGCTCATCGCTTGCCTGATCCCTGCGCGTCGCGCGACCAAAGTCGATCCGCTGCTCGCGCTACGGTATGAATGACTGTCGAGCCAACCTGTCGCCGAGCAAGAGATGGCCGGAGTTCAATAACAGTTATTACGTTTCCACAATGCCTGTAATCTAATACCTCACCGGATATTTGCCCGTTCTGCTCTCCATTTCCTGCGCGTATCCGCACTCTGAATAGCTCGTATTGACATTCTATACGTGCGCGTGTATCTTCATACAGAGCTTCTATAGGAAGGGTGAGATGGAACCAACTCCGGCCAATTTACTTCAGGGCACACTTGATCTCCTGATCTTAAAGACCCTCTCGTTGGGCGAGCTGCATGGGCTGGGTATTTCCAGGCGTATCGAGCAGATCACTAACGGTACTTTCCAGGTCAAACCCGGCTCACTGTTCCCGGCCCTGCACCGGATGGAGGAGGCCGGATGGTTGGTTTCCTCCTGGGGCGAGTCGGAGAACAAGCGCCGGGCGAAGTATTACCGGTTGAGCCGCGCCGGACTGAAGCAACTCAGGACGGAAACTCAGGAATGGGATCGGATTGCGCTGGCGATTGCGCAGGCTCTACAGGCTTCTTAGAGGTGCTGCTATGTTGCCACCGCGCTGGCTCTCCTTGTTGTGGCGAAACTGGTTTCACAAGGCCGGCCTGGAGCAGGAACTCGACGAAGAGTTGCGCGCTTATACGGAACTCCTGACTGAAGAGAAGGTGAAGGCCGGCATAAGCGCGGCAGCGGCCCGGCGCGCGGCGCTGCTTGAAGTTGGTGGCATGGAGCAGGTCAAAGAGCAGGTGAGAGAAGTGAGAGTTGGGGCAATGTTAGAAACTATCTTGAAGGACATCCGCTACAGCATTCGCCTATTGGCCAAGCATCCCGGATTCGCGGTCGTAGCTGTACTCACGATTGCCTTAGGTGTCGGCGCAAATACAGCTATCTTCTCTGTGGTCAACGCGGTGCTCTTGCGCCCGCTGCCTTTCAAAGACCCTGAGCGGCTTGTGCGCCTGAGCGAGCAGAGTCAGCAGGGGCCGGGGATGTCTATCGCGTATCCGAACTTCAAAGACTGGCGCAGCGAGAACACCGTCTTTGCGGGCCTCGCGGCCTCACGTTTTGATAACTTCAACCTGACCGGCCTGGATGAGCCAGAGCGGCTGCAGGGGCGCAACGTCTCCTGGAACTTCTTTGACGTACTCGGCGTCCAGCCCGCCCTGGGGCGCAGCTTCCGCCCCGAAGAAGACAGCGCGGGCGGAGAGCGCGTCTGCGTCATCAGCTATGGGCTGTGGCAGCGCCGCTTCGGGGCTGACCCGCAACTGGTCGGCCGTCAGGTCACACTTAATAGCGAGAGCTACACGGTGATCGGTGTCTTGCCGCAAGGCTATCGTTACGGCACACCGACGGACGTGTTCACGCCGATTGGGCTGAGAGAGACCGACGAGCTATTCAGCCTGCGTGATAATCATCCGGGTATCTATGCCATTGCGCGCTTAAAACCAGAGATCAGTCTCACGCAGGCTGAAGCAGAGATGAAGGGCATCGCGGCGCGTCTGGCGCAGGCTTATCCAAAGGAGAACGCCGGGCACAGCGTGAGCCTGATGTCCATGCGCGAGTATTTCGTCGGTGACATACGACCCTCGCTCCTCATCCTGCTCGGCGCAGTCGGTTTCGTGCTGCTGATCGCCTGTGCCAACGTCGCCAACCTGATGCTCGCACGCGCGGCGGCGCGCACGCGCGAGATCGCGATTCGCATGGCGCTCGGCGCGGGGCGCTGGCGGGTGGTGCGGCAGTTGCTGACCGAGAGCGTGCTGCTCGCAATCTTAGGCGGTGCGTGCGGCTTGCTGTTGGCGCTCTGGGGTGTGGACGTGCTGCGGCGCGCGAGTCTCGACATCATCCCGACGACGGCCGATGTCAGCCTAGACCGCACGGTGCTCGGCTTCACGCTGCTCGTCACGCTGCTAACCGGCGTGTTGTTTGGGCTTGCCCCCGCCTTCCAATCTGCGCGGCAGGAACCGGGCGAGGCGCTTAAAGACGGCGGGCGCACAGGGACGACGGGCGTGGCGCGCAATCGCGTGCGCGCGCTCCTTGTCGTAGGCGAAGTGGCGCTCTCGCTGATGCTGCTCGTCGGCTCAGGACTGCTGATCCGTAGTTTCGTGCGCCTGCGCGAAGTTGATACAGGCTTCGACCCGCACAACCTGCTGACGATGCACCTCACCTATCGCGCTGATGATGATGAAGACGGACAGAAAGGCGTCAACTTCTACGATGAAGTCTTGGCGAAGATCAAGACGCTGCCCGGTGTCGAGGCGGGCGCGGTCGCAAATGGCGCGCCGTTCCTCGATGAATATGACACCAGCTTTGAGATCGAGGGGCGACCGCCCGCATCGCCAGACCAGCGCACTTACGCCGTGAGCTATTCGACCTCGCCCGATTACCTGCGTGCGCTCGGCCTACGCCTCGTGCGCGGGCGCTTCTTCGACGCACGCGACACGCAGCAGACGCCACCCGTGGCCGTCATTGACGAAGAGTTTGCGCGGCTCTACTTTCCCGGCGCAGACCCCATCGGCCAATATCTCGCCGCCAATCCGGCCGAGGGCACGTCGCACGTTGAGATCGTCGGTGTCGTCACGCACGTGAAGCAATTCGGCCTCGACGTAAAAGAGCCGATCCCTGCTCAACTGTATCGACCGCGCACGCAAATACCCGCTCAGTTCCGAGCGCGCACCAACGCGAGCGCCAGCCTGCTGGTGCGTACCACGTCCGACCCGGCGGCGCTTGCGCCCATTGTGCGCCGCGCGGTGCATGAGATCGACAACACACAGCCGGTCTACGCCGTTAACACGATGGCGCAGATTCTCTCCGACTCGCTGGCGGCGCAACGCCTCTCAATGCTACTGCTGAGCCTCTTCGCTGCCGGGGCACTCATCATTGCTGCGGTTGGTATCTACGGCGTAATGAGCTATTCGGTTGTCCAACGCACACACGAACTCGGCATCCGGCTGGCGTTGGGCGCGCAGCCGCGCGACGTGCTGCGGTTAGTCATCAGACAGGGGATGTTGCTCGCCTTAGCGGGCGTCGCCGTCGGGCTTATCGGCGCGCTTCTATTGACGCGTGTTATGACAACTTTGCTCTATGGTGTACATCCGACCGACCCGGTCACTTTCACCGCCGTCTCGCTCATCCTGCTCACGGTTGCCTTGACAGCCTGCTTCATCCCGGCCCGGCGCGCTACCCGTGTCGATCCCCTGATCGCGTTGCGGGACGAGTAATGAGCCTGCACCACTCGAAGGCTGTCTTGCCGGCTGAACGAATGAATTACCGCCCTCGCCAGCTAAACTTAATCGTAAGGGCCTGAGTAGCTCCTGCTCGCCTTCCACCTCGGCCTCGCCTCCGCGCTGGCGTTGTCCGCACCGAAGCTGCGCGCCGGACGGGGCGGCGCACTCTTACGCTGACTTCAACTGAGATCGCCGGAGTCTGATAATGAAAATTATGGAAGCGCAAGCTTGCCTCGAAAATGCTAACTCAGCGATGCGGCCCGGCCTCCGGTTGGCCACGCCTTCTGACAAAGACGTAATACGTGAATCGCTCGGCCTCAACGCAGACCTCGTGCATGCCCTGCGCTGCCGTCGGTTCGTTTGCTTTCTGTCCTGCCACGCCGGTTAATCCGATTTGAGGGAAGCCATGTCGATGGAGAAGCGATACTTCACGTCTGACCTGAGTAGCCGCTCGTAGGCTTCGTTGACCTGCTGGATGGGGATGACTTCGACATCGGCGGTGATGTCGTGCTCGCCGCAAAAGTCGAGCATCTCCTGCGTCTCGGGGATGCCGCCGATGTTGGAGCCGGAGAGACTGTGGCGGCCCATGATGAGGCCGAAGGCGGAGACGGCGAGAGGCTGCGGGGGTGCGCCGACAAGGGTGATGTTGCCGTCGAGGCTGAGCAGGTTGAGGTAGGCGTTGATGTCGTGGTCGGCGGAGACCGTGTCGAGGATGAAGTCGAAGCTGCCGGCGTGCTTCTGCATCTCGTCGGCGTTGCGAGAGACGACGACTTCGTCTGCGCCGAGGCGGAGCGCGTCCTCCGTCTTACCGGGTGAGGTGGTGAAGGCGACGACGTGCGCGCCGAACGCGCGGGCGAACTTCACGCCCATGTGGCCCAAGCCCCCGAGACCGACCACGCCGACTTTCTTACCCTTCGTGATGCCCCAGTGGCGCATGGGCGAGTACGTGGTGATGCCGGCGCAGAGGAGCGGCGCGGCCCCGGCGAGATCGAGGTTGGAGGGAACGCGCAGGACGAAGCGTTCGTCAACGACGATGCTGTCGGAGTAGCCGCCGTGTGTGATGCCGCCGAGGTGCTTATCCGGGGAGCCGTACGTAAGGGTCAGGTTCGGGCAGAACTGCTCAAGACCGGCTTGACACCGCACGCAAGTCCCGTCCGAGTCCACCATGCAGCCGACGGCGGCGAGGTCGCCGGGCTTGTACCTGGTAACTGCTGAGCCGACCGAGGTGACGCGACCAACCATCTCGTGGCCCGGTACTATCGGGTAGATGATGCCGGGCCACTCGCCCCGGGCCGTATGGAGGTCGGAGTGGCAGATGCCGCAGAAGAGGATTTCGATCTGCACGTCGTGTTCTGTCGGATCGCGCCGCGCGATGGTGGTGGCGGCGAGCGGCGATGTCTCGCTGGCGGCGGAGTAAGCCTTCGCGTTGTACATAGATTTATGCTCCTAAATGGAAAACAAGCTGGTTTCTCTTTAATCCGGCCGGCGCAGCGGCCGGCCCTGCGCTCCAAGTGTTCGGGGTAACGGGCCCCTTGCACGGCGATCTTCGAGGCAACTTTCGCCATCAATCTTTAACCTGCTCCAATTATCTTTTAGTTTCATTAGTAGCCATTTACTGTGTCCTACTGTTTTAGTGCGGGTCTAGAGGCTCATGCATACAGGGCGATAAGAGGATACGCGCGGCTACTTGTACGAGCCGGCAAGAACTCCGCGTACGGCGGGCTGATAGGAAACGAAGCGGCTTAATGAACCGTCGAGCAGCGCAGCGCGAGGCGCAAAGGATACAAAGCGACAGGGGTTCCGTTCTCAGCTTCATCTGACATGCACATCCGGTTAAGGAACGTATCAGCCGAAGCCCGCGCAACGGGCGCAGGCCTTTGTGCCCAAAGCGGGCGGCGCGGCTTCCTGCCAACCCACGCCGCCGCAAAGTTCGCACTGGCGAAACCCCTCGGGGGCTGTCGAGAGCAGTGCGCCGAGTTCGGGATATGTGCGTGTGCTCTGTGCGACTACGGCGTAGGCGGTCACCGGGTCAGTCTCCGGCTCCGCCCAACGGGCGACCGAGTCGTGCTCTATGCGCAGAACGTAGCCGTCGGGCCGCAGCACCCAGAGGTCGAATTGCGTGCTATGCAGCGGTATGGCGTCGTGCTCCTTGCAGAGGCTCACGAGCCAACCCGGTCGCCCCTGCGCCGGCAACTCTTCAAGCCAATGCCGAATGAGTGCGGCGAGTTCGGGTGCAGGTGTAGGTAGTTTGAAACGCGGATAACGAGTGACGGGCAGGGGCAACGGGGCGCGGGGCGCGACCGGCGGACTGGACGCCGCAATACGGGGCGGCGGTGCAATTAGCTTCGGCTCCACGACGTGGCGCGGCCCCGACGCTTCGAGCACGACCGTCTGCGGCGTCCGGCCGGTGTTGCCTATGAAGACATCTTCTTTGCGCTCAGGCGTGATGCGCAGCGTGAAGCCCTGCCCGAAATCTAGTATGTCGCCCCGCTCGACGCCCTTACGCTCCTGCCCGACCGCCCAACGGCATATATCTCCTGCCACGCTGCGCGGGTGGAGGATGATAGCGTCACCCTCCCGCCGCCAACTGCCTTCGACCGTCAAGCCGAGGGAGACGTTGGTGTAGTCCGCCCACGTCTCGCTATAGCGGAACCGGCCATCGTCCTCCAATTCCAATCTAGCCTCTGTGTTGAACCCCTGCACTTGCGCGCAGTCCTCGTAGACCTTCATTCGGCGCACCTCGGTCGGCTCTTAGGCTGGGCGCTTCATAGCTTCACCACGCGAGCGGCTCGCCGTCACGGAAGAACCCGCCCGTCGGCCCGTCGTCCGGCAGCGTCACGGCCCACATGACACTCGCTGCGCCCTCTTCGACCGTGCGCGGCGCATCTGCCCCGCCCATCTCAGTCGCCACCCAACCGGGGCAGACAGAGTTGACGAGAATGCGTGCTGGACGAAGTTCGTCCGCGAGCATGCGTGTGAGCGCGTTGAGCGCCGCCTTCGAGACGCTGTAGGCCGGCGTGCCGCCACCCATGAGAGTTAATGAACCGCTCTCGCTCGACACGTTCACGATGCGCGCATGCTCACTCTTGCGCAGCAATGGGCTGAAGGTCTGGCACATGCGCCAAGCGCCGAGCGTGTTGGTCTCGAACGCCGCGCGCACCGTGTCGAGATTCGCACGCTCCGCGCGCTGCCAAGAGTCGTAGAGGATGGCGGCGTTGTTAACCAGCACGTCCAGTTTACCGAACCGCTCTGCGATCAGATGCTTCGCGGCATCAATCGTCTGCTGGTCGGTTACATCCAATTGGACAGAGATAACCTTCAACCCGCTCTGCTGCAAGGCATTCGCTGCCGCCGCACCCTTCTGCGCATCGCGCGCGCCAAGCATCGTCGTGCAGCCGCGCAGAGCGAGTTGTCGTGCGACTTCCAGACCGATGCCACGGTTCGCGCCCGTGACCAGAGCCACTCTACCTATGAATTCTTCCATCACAATATTTTCAGTTATACAGACTGTTCAGTCTTCGCGCACGCTACGGCAGGCGAGTGAATAGCGCAGCGCGACTATCTACGGCAACAGGCGTTATCGGACGCAGGCGTGTTATCTCAAAACGCACTGCCGACTGTGAGCTTAGTCTTCATCGCGCTCGGCCAGAATCACCGCCTGAATATCCGCCATTGCCACTTGTGGAGCGGGCAGCGCAAGAAAGTCGTCCGACTTTTCCTTAGCCGCCTGAAGAATCTGCCCGTGAGCATTTATCAAGTGATGTTAAAATCGACGCCATAACATTTCAAATGCAGTTTCCGTGCGACCGCCTGCGAGGCGTCGTTCTCCCAAGCGGTGCTGTAGAGCGGGATTGCACCGGCAGCCCGCACTAGACGCGCCCATTCAGCCACGACATCTTTGGCATAGCCCTTCCCGCGAAACTCCGGCAACGTCTCGACACCGGCTTCGTGCGCCTCCGACGTGATGCGAACACTGCGACAGACTGAGACGGCGTGACCTGCCTCGACGAGGGCAATAAAGGGCTGCCAGGCGGGAAGTTCTGCCACCAGCTTCTCAAAGCCGCCTTGTAACGCCTCCGCATTCTTTTCTGTAATAGCCAGTAGAGGTTTTGCCGGCATCTCGTATTTAGTGAACTGGTATGCCGGCCCGCTGGACACTTCCTGCACAGGCGCGTGCTTGTCGAGCAGCCGGACGAGTGCCTCTAGTTGACGGGGTGGCTCGTTGAACTCAATGTTCACCGGCGGCTCATCCGCGCACAGCGCGTGCAATTCTCTGCGGAGCTTAGCCGGGAGATCGGCGCGAAATCGCCAACTGTTGCCCGCTCGCGTCCGCCCTAAAAACAGACGTGGGGCGGCAATGATTGCGCTGTCCGGCTCGTTCACAAATAAAAGCCGCCCTTCGCTATCGTGGGTGAACAACGCGCGGATATGAATGCTCATTAGCTCCGAGTCAGTAAACATATATTCCTGAGCCATAGTTTGTAACTTTATCTGAACCAGCTTTGCCCGAAAAGTGGATGAGCCATCGCACCTAGCGAAGTACCCATCCGACTGATTGGCAAGCCCCTTTTATAGTCCAGCCCGCAAAAAACTTTTCCCGGCCGCATGACCTTTTTCGCCGCCGTCTTACGCCTTAATAAGATGAAGGAGAAAACTTCATGGAGCCGGGTTCGCCTCTGCCCTATCAGGCGCACGCGCCACAGTTTGCGCAACACCGCGTCGCTGACCAGCAACATCAAGGGTTAGCCGTCTATGCGTTCGCGCACCCGCGCGCGTGGCAGGCGCGCAGTCAGGTCATCTGGAACTTTCAGCACACATCGCTGCCGGTTGCGGTTTACGCCGCCACTTGGAATCCGCAAGACATGGAGTCTTTCGAGTTTCTGCCGGTCGAAGCCTTTTTCTGGCTCGAACCGAATTACGGATTCTTCGCCGTCGGGCAGAACAACAGAGGCATGACCTGCATGCAGCCGATGTCTGCGCCCGACGCGATGACACGCCTGATAATTCCCAGGTATCGCGGCAATCGCCAGCACCTGCGTATCGTGGGCGTGCAGCAGATACCGAACCTGGCGCAACTGCTCAACGACCACGAGTTGCAGCAAGGGCCGACGCAGGGCGTGGTCGCCCGCATTGAATACGAAGAACAGGGGCGCGCTTTCGAGGAAGAGTTCTACGGCGTGCTCTCTTGGAATCAGGCGCAGGGCGGCGCGGCCGTGCAGACGAACTGGGGGTTCGCGCGGCTCTTCTGTTGTCGCGCCGAGCGCGGCCGATTAGACGCCGCGCGGCAAACCTTCTGGCAGATCGCATGTTCCGTGCAGCCCAATCCGCAGTGGCGACAGGTTTACGATCAGATCATGCAGCAGTTGCAGGCGCAGTTTCAGCAACACACGCAATCGGTCTACGATAAGCTCCAACGTGAACAGCAACTCAGCCAGCAGATCATCGCCTACAACGATCAGCTAATCGAGCAACGCTCACAAAACGTCGCCTGGAGTATCGAACAGCAGCAGCGCCAGAACGCGCAGGGGTCGCAAAGCAACTACACCGCACAAGACGCCTTCGGCGACGCGCTCATGGGGCGCGAAGCCATCGAAGACCCGAACAGCGCCGCCGGCAACTATCATTATCAATACGGCTATGAGAAGTATGTCTGGACGGACAATCAGGGCAACTTCCGCTCTTCAAACAACCCAACCTTCGATCCGAACATAAATTCAGACCGCAACTGGACACGAGCGCACAGAGTAGGCGGCGACGACTAGCGCCGGCCGGCTCTTTTTGCGCCGCGTTCAACCCGTCGCCGTTTTAACCGCAATAGAATTCTCCTCAAACAGCAGCCCTGCAGCCGCTGTCTATTGCTAATTGCACTTCGGCCCACAGCCCATAAAAGGAACTCTGACACCATGACCCCTACTCGCACATTCGCCAACCGCCGCCTGCATCTAGCCTTGCTCCTGTGCTGCCTGTTGAGCCTGCCTGCGCTTGTCAGACAAATCTCGCCCGGCAACGTCAGTCCGCCATCGCAGTCGCCAAGCGCCAGCACACAGGTGCGGACGACGACGACAACAACCACGCCTCCCACGCGCGCGCAGGTGGCCGAGACTTACGGGCAGATTGAGATGAGCTTCGAGGCCAATCGTGGGCAGACCGCTCCGGCGGTCAACTTCCTCACGCGCGGCGCTGGCTACACGCTCTTTTTAAGACCGACGGAAGCGGTCTTCGTCATGTCCCGACCGGGCGGCACGGACACGAGGCCGGCAGTCCGCCCCGTGCAGACAGATCAACGCGAGACACAACTCGCAGATGCACTGAGCGCCGCGCCGCAAGGCCCGGCTAAAGCCACTTCGGCGGTGCTGCGCATGAAACTCGTCGGCGCGCAAACAACCGCGCAGGTCGAAGCCGCGGACGAGTTGGCGGGCCAGACCAACTATTTCATCGGCAACGACCCGGCCAAGTGGCGCACGGGCATCCCGACCTTCAGGCGTGTGCGCTACAGAGACGTGTATCCCGGCGTCGAGTTGACCTATTACGGCAACCAGCGGCAGTTGGAATACGACTTCATCGTCGCGCCCGGCCGCGACCCGCGCGCCGTCCGGCTCGCCTTTGCGGGCGCGGACAAGGTGGCCGTCGATGCGAATGGCGACCTGTTGCTGTCTGTGGGCGAGAGCGTGCTCCGGCAGCGGAAGCCGGTTGTGTATCAGGAGATCGCGGGCGCGCGCCGCATCGTCGAGGGCGGCTACGCCGTCAGCGCTAACGGGCAGGTCGGCTTCGCGGTCGGCGCTTACGACAAGCGTCTGCCGCTCGTGATCGATCCGACTTTAGTCTATTCCACCTACATCGGCGGCGGCGGCGGCGATCAGGCCTTAGACCTAGCGCTTGACCCGGCCGGCAACGCCTACATCACAGGCTTCACCAACTCCACCAACTTCCCCACCGCCAACCCCGTGCAAAGCGCGAACGCCGGCGAGCAGGATGTCTTCGTCACGAAAATCAACGCGGCCGGCTCAGCCATCGTCTATTCGACTTATCTTGGCGGCAATAGCATCGATCAGGCCAGAGGCATCGCCGCGGATGCCGCCGGTAACGCCTACATTACCGGCTTCTCCAATTCGACCAGCTTTCCCATCGTCAACGCCGTGCAAGCCACAGACAACAACAGTCAGGACGCTTTCGTGACAAAGCTGAACCCGACCGGGTCGGCGCTCGTCTATTCAACTTATCTCGGCGGCAGCGAGAGCGCCGAGTTTGGCGAAGGCATCGCGGTGGACGCCGACGGCAATGTTTATACGACCGGCATCACCTTCTCGGATAACTTCCCCGTCGTCAACGCCGCGCAAGGCACGAGCGGCGGCACTGAGGACGCCTACATCACGAAAATCAACGCGGCCGGCTCAGCCTTCGTCTATTCTACCTACGTCGGTGGCAGCGACATCGAGGGGGCCAAAGACATTACGGTGGACGGCACTGGCAACGCCTATATCATAGGCTTCACCAACTCGAATGACTTCCCCACCGTCAACCCCGCGCAGGGCACGAACGGCGGCGGCCAAGATGCCTTCGTCACAAAACTGAACGCGGCCGGCTCGGCCTTCGTCTATTCCACTTACCTCGGCGGCAGTGCGCGTGATGACGGTCAACAGATCGTAGTGGACTCGGCCGGCAACGCATACCTGACCGGCGATACTGAATCCACCAACTTTCCCCTCGCCAACGCCGTGCAGGGCACGAACGGCGGCACAAGCGTCCTGCAGGACGCTTACGTCACGAAACTCAATGCCGCCGGGTCAGCCTTCGTCTATTCCACTTACCTCGGCGGCTCGGGTGGCGAGATCGGCTTTAGCATTGCGGTGAACGCAGCCGGCGAAGCCTACGTCGCCGGGGCTACTAGCTCGCTCAACACTTTCCCCGTCGCCAACGCCATCCAATGCGCGCGCAACGGCGATGTTGATGTCTTCGTCACGAAATTCAACGCGGCCGGCTCAGCCTTCATCTATTCAACCTATCTCGGCGGCAGCGGCCACGAACAAGGGCGCGGCATCGCGTTGGACAGCACCGGCAACGCTTACGTCGGTGGCTTCACACGCTCGGACAACTTCCCCGTCGTCAACCCCATTCAAAGCACGTTCGGCGGTGACAACATATTCGGCGACGCCTTCGTACTCAAACTCAACGACGCACTCGGGCCGAACGCATGTGCTACCCCGATCCCCACGCCGACGCCCACACCCACGCCCACACCAATCCCGACACCAACGGCGCCGCTGACAGTGCAGTTTACCGGCGACAACATCCCCGTCACCGAAAACGCCGGGCGGCTCGACATCTCAGTCACCCTCTCCGCCCCCGCGCCCACCGCCGTCACCGTCGACTACGCCACCAGTCCTGACACCACCTTCCTCGGCTGCGACATCGTGACCAGCGTCGCCTCCGAGCGCTGCGATTTCACCACCACGCTCGGCACCCTGCGCTTCGCCCCCGGCGAGCAGACCAAGGCCTTCCACATCTTCCTCACCGACGACGCCTATCCGGACGGCACCGAGGTCTTCTCCGTCGCCCTCTCGAACCCGACCGGCGGCGCGACCCTCGGCACGCCCAGCAGCACCCTCATCAGCATCAGCGACAACGACACCAACCCGGCGGCTCCCAACCCGATTGACGCCGCCCGCTTTTTCGTCCAGCAGCACTACATCGATTTCCTCAACCGGCAGGGCGAAGCGGCCGGCGTCAACGCCTGGGTCAACCAACTCGACACCTGTCCGCCCGGTGGGCAGACCTGCGACCGCGTCGCCACCTCCTCGAGTTTCTTCCGCTCCGAAGAGTTCATGCTCAAGGGCAACTTCGTCATCCGCTTCTACAAGGTCTCCTTAGCCACGAATCCGCGTTATCGGGAGTTTACGCGTGATTCGCAGCGCGTGACGGGGCAGACCTCCGCCGAAGTGGTGGCGAATCGCGAGGCCTTTGCCAACGAGTGGGTGGCGCGCGCCGATGTCAAAGCTATGTATGACGGGCTGTCGAATCAGGCGTACGTGGACAAGTTGGAGCAGAATGCGGGGGTGACGCTCGCAAACAAGGCGCAACTCGTAGCTAATCTGAATGCGGGGACGGAGACGCGGGCGCAGGTGCTGCGCGACGTGGTGGAGAGCGCGGAGGTCAAGGCGCGGATGTACAACGACGCGTTTGTGCTGATGGAGTACTTTGGGTACTTGCGGCGCGACCCGGAGGCGGCTGGGTTTACGGCGTGGCTCAACTACTTGAATGCGCATCCGACGGAGTTCCGCACTATGGTCAATGGCTTTGTGAACTCTATTGAATATCGCAAACGCTTCGGCCGCCCATAACGGCAGAGTCCGGCGCGTGTTCCACTTCGCGCAGAGCATCCCTGTATCACTGCCGGCCGACGGGCCGAAAGACACGCAGTAAAGGCTGACGACTTTGCCGACTCTCCCGTCTCGCAAATATTGGAGGAGAGCGTCTGTCTCAAAATGT
>DASVQA010000177.1:0-24234 GCA_036389375.1 Pyrinomonadaceae bacterium
CAACGGCAATACGCTCACCCTCAGCGGCGTGGGCGGCAATCTCAAAATCAACGGCGCGCGCACCATCGGCAACACCAACACGAGCGTCGCCACCGTGCAGGTCAGCGGCGCGAAGATCGTCAGCCCGACCGCGCCCACCGACACGCTCCTCTTCGACACAAAGGTGAACGTCTCGCTCGGCGCGGGGCTGGATTTCGGCGCGAACGTCTCGACCATCAACGCCGCGCTCGTCATTCAGGCGAACGGCTCCGTCAACACCCACGCGCCCATCTATGCCAACGGCTCGGGCCTCTTCTACTTCTCCGGCGGCACATACGGGCGCAGCGCCGAGTGGACTTCAGACACCAGCGCCACTTTCCCCGCCGCAGGCTATCCGCACAACGTCGGCATCGGCAACGGCACGACGCTCAACATGGGCGCAAACGGCGGCACGGCGACCAGCTTCGTCGCCAACGGGCAGTTGAGCGTCGCCAACCTCTCGACCTTCTCGCTGGCCGTCACGCCGATGACCGCACCCGTCACCTTCAAGGGCGGCATCGCCTTAACCGGCGGCACAATCACGCTCTCCACCAGTACCGGCGGCGACCTCAAGACGCAGGGCGACTTCGCCATCTCTAGCGGCACGTTCAACGCCAACAACCGCGCCGTCTTCTTCGAGGGTGGCGCGGCGCAGCAGAACATCTCCAACCTGACAGGCCCGACCACGCTCCCCTACGTCGTCATCAACAAATCGGCCGGCACTGTCCGCCTGAGCAACACAGACCTGACGGCACTCGCCCCCACGGGCGGCAACTCGCTTGCGTTCCAGACAGCCGCCAGCACGCTCACGCTCAACGGTCGCACGCTCACGCTCGGCGGCACGCTCGCAAGCGTCCCCGGCTCCGGCCTCGTCGGCGGCACAAATGGCGACACGCTCATTCTCAACGACGGCGGCACGCCCGGCGACATGGGCACGCTCCCCTTCGCCAGCAGCCCGACGCTGACCAACCTGACTGTCAATCGCTCCACCGCGACGGGCAATGTCACGCTCGGCTCGACCGTCACCGTAGGCGGCGCGCTTACGCTCACAAGCGGCACAATCACTACCGGCGCGAATACCTTAACCATCGGCGGCGCAGGCGCAGCCACGCGCACGAACGGTTACATCGTCGGCACAGAGCAGAAGACGTTTACTGCTAACGGCAGCTTCACTTTCGACGTAGGCACGGCCAACGGCTATTCGCCCGTCGAGGCCAACTCGACGACCGGCGCAGGCTCACTCTCCGTCAAGCCCACGCAGACCAAGCAACCGAACATCACCGGCCCAAATGCGCTCGCCCGCTATTGGACGCTCACAGGCTCAGGCCTCACCACTGATCTGACCTTCCATTACAATGCCCCCGATGTCGTCGGCACAGAGAGTAATTACGAGGTCATAAAATACAACGGTAGCTTCAGCACGCCGCCCAATCAAACGGTCAACACCACCGCGCACACCGCCACCGTCACCGGCGTCAACAGTTTCTCCGACTGGACGCTCGCCGAAGCCGCCTCGGTCTTCGGGCAACTGCAATTCAGCGCCACGAACTACAACGACACCGAAGGCAACACCGGCACGCACACCGTCACCGTCAACGTCCAGCGCACCGGCGCGAGCAGCGGCGCAGTCTCCGTCCATTACGCCACCTCTGACGGCACGGCGACCACGGCCGGGAGCGACTACGACGCGACGAGCGGCGATCTCAACTGGGCCGACGGCGACAGCGCCGACAAGCCCTTCAACGTCACGGTACACGGCGACACGACGGTTGAGCCGAACGAGACAATCAACCTGACGCTCTCCGCCCCGACCGGCGGCGCAACGCTCGGCACACCCGCGACCGCAACCATCACCATCCAGAACGACGACACGCGTCCGCCCGCGAGCGTCGTCTACGTGGACGACGATTTCAACGGCCCCGTCGGCAGCGACCCGGATGGCCCCGCGACCGAGATCGGCTACGACGCCTTCCCGACGATTCAAGGCGGCGTGGACGGCGTCGCAGCGGGCGGCACGGTCAACGTCGCGGCGGGCACATACGCCGAGCAGCCGGTCGTCGGCAAGAGCCTCACGCTGCACGGCGCAGGCGCGGGCGCGACCAACATCACCGCCCCCGCGACGCTCGCCACGCGCTTCAACAACTTCTTCATCCTCTTCGAGGTGAACGGCGGCGCGAGCGTCGAAGCTTCCGGCCTCACCGTGCAAGGGCCGATGAATTTGAACGGTTGCCATCAAGCCATCCCGGCATCAACTTTCCGGCGCTACTACGGCATCTACGTGCGCGGCGGCGCGACGCTGAATTTGCACGACGCGTCCGTCCTCGACATCCGCGAGAATAACCCGGCGGCGAACACCAACTGCCAACTCGGCACGGCAATAGACGCCGGCACAACCGTCGCAGGGCTTAATCAGACCGGCACGCTCACGCTCACGAACACCACCGTTACGGGCTTCCAAGCGCGCGGCGTCATCGTGGACAACGCCGGCTCCGCAGCCACCATCACGAACAACACTCTGACCGGCTCGACCTCGGCGAACGTAAGTCAGAGCGTGATCCTCGTCGCCCTCGGCGCGAGCGCGACCATTAGCGGCAACCAGATCGGCGGCGCGGAGTGCAGCGACGCCGTCAACTGCGGCCCAGACACGTTCACTCAGGCCGCCGCCGTCGGCATCTCGCTGACCACGCCCGCCAGTGGCACGCAGGTCACTAACAACACCATCTCGCACAACGACTACGGCATCAACATCTTCACCGCGCCCAACGTGACGCCGGTCATCAGCGGCAATGCGTTAGACGCGAACCGCTACTTCGGCGTCAACGTCAGCGAAGGCAACGCGACCATCACGGGCAACACCTTTACGGGCGCAAGCAACGTGGCCGTCGTCGCCGCCTCGGTCAACGACCCGGCCAACCAGACCGCTGCGGACAGTGCCATCACGCTCACGGGCAACACCATCACCGGCGCAACCACGGCGCTCCAACTGCTCGACGATCCGAACAATCCGGCCGACAACTTCTTCCCGCGCATCACCGCGCACTTCAACCGCATCGTCGCCGCAACGGCCATAGACAACCCGCAAAGCGTCGGCTCCGACATGGAGAACAACTGGTGGGGCTGCAACGCCGGCCCCGGGCATACCGGCTGCGGCACAGTCACCGGCACGGGCGTTGACTACGCGCCATGGCTCGTCCTCGGCATCTCGGCTGCGCCCGACACAATCACGCCCGGCGGCACGTCCACCGCAACGGCCGATCTGACGCACAACTCCGACGGCGTCGCGCCGTCGAACACAACTTTCCTGCCGCCCACACCCATCAGCTTCGGCGCTACCAACGGCACGGTCACGCCGCCAACAGCGACCACCGCGAATGGCGTCGCCACGACGACCTTCACCTCGACCAGCGCGGCCTCCGGCAGCGTCTCCGCGACCGCCGATAATCAGACGGTCAACACCAACGTCACCGTCACGCCGCCCTCGTTCGCCATTAACAGCGTGACGCACCCGGAAGGCGACACGGGCACGACCGAGTTCGTCTTCATGGTGACGAAGACGGGCAGCACCGCGCTTAGCTCCTCCGTCAACTTCACCACCGTTGAGGGCACGGCGTCCGTCAACGATAACGACTATCAAGGCACAAGCGGCACGCTCAACTTCAGTTCGACCGACACGCAGATGCAGATCACCGTGCTCGTCAACGGCGACCCGACCGCCGAGCCGGACGAATCGTTCACCGTCCACCTGTCGAACGCAGTCGGCGCAACCATCACGAGCGCCGACGGCACAGGCACGATCACCAACGACGACGGCGCGCAATCAACCGGCACGTTCCAGTTCAGCGCCGCCAACTACACCGTCAACGAAAGCCGCACCAGCGCCACCATCACCGTCACACGCACCGGCACAACTACCGGCGCGGCGTCGCTCGCCTACGCGACCTCGGACGGCACGGCCACCGCCGGCAGCGACTACACGGCGACCGCCGGCACGCTCAACTTCGCCAGCGGCGAGGCCAGCAAGACCTTCACCGTCGCCATCAGCAACGACACCGAAGCCGAACCGAACGAGACCGTGCAGCTTACGCTCTCGAATCCATCGGCGGGCGCAACGCTCGGCACGCAAAGCACGGCCACGCTCACCATCATAGATAACGACGGCGCGGCAACGAGCAACATCATCGTCGTCCTGCCGACCAACTTGCAGGGCTGGGACTCGTTCAATCAGGCGACCGCCACCGGCGCGTTCGGCAACGGCCCCGGCACGCCGCCTTACGGTTCGGGCAGTTATCAGATGACGACCGGCGCGGGCACGGGCGCAGCCGGGCAAGGCGGCAAGCACTGGTTCAAGACCAACGCCTACAACGGCACGCGCCTCGACGCCATCTCGCAGATCAGCTATCGCACCTACGTTGATCCGACCTCGGCCGCCACCGACAATCTCGCGCCCGTCCTTGAGATGTATCTGGACGTGGATAGCAACGGCACGCGCGACACCACGCTCGTCTTCGAGCCGGTCTACACGCCGGAGCAGGGCAGCGTCGCCAAAGGCACCTGGCAGACATGGAACGCGCGCACAGGGCGTTGGCGCTCGACGCGCACGGTCGGCTCCATCGTGCCCGACACCTACTTCACGCTCGACACGTTCATCAACGCCTTCCCCGACACGACCATCGTGCAGTGGTTCCCGCGCGCGGACGGCTACGGCTTCGGCGCGAGCGTCGGGCAGGACACGGGCGGTGGCTGGGCCGGTTTCGTCGGCGCAGTTGACGGCATTGAGTTCGGCACAAACAACGCCGCGACCATAAACGACTTCGAGCTTGCGCCGCCCGCGATCTCGATTGACGACGTGGCGCAAGCCGAAGGCGATACGGGCCCGACCGCTTTCACCTTCAACGTCACGCTCTCTGGTCAGAGCAGCGTGCCCGTCAGCGTGGACTACACCACGCAGGACGGCACGGCGACCGTGGCCGACGGCGACTATCAAGCCGCGAGCGGCACGCTCACCTTCGCCCCCGGTGAAACATCGAAGCCGATCACAGTCTCGGTCAACGGCGATCTACTGTTCGAGACCGACGAGACTTTCAGCGTCCAACTGGCAAACGCGACGGGCGGCGGCGGCGCGACCATCGCCGATGCAGACGGCGCGGGCACGATCCAGAACGACGACGGCGCACCCACCTTCACCATTGATAACGTGACGCACGCGGAAGGCGACGCAGGCCCGACCAGCTTCGTCTTCACCGTCACGCGCAGCGGCGCAACGGGCCTTTCGGCGGACGTGGGCTACACGACACAGGATGAGACGGCGAGCGCGGGCAGCGACTACGAGGCGCAGACGGGCACGCTCACCTTCGCGCCGAACGAGATGAGCAAACAGATCACCGTGACCGTGAACGGCGACACGACCTACGAGGCAGACGAGACGTTCCGCGTCGTGCTCAGTAGCCCCGTCTTCGGCGGGAGCGCGCAGGCGCTGCAAGGCGTCGGCACGATCCAGAACGACGACGCACCGCCCGCCACGCTCGTCGTCAACACGACGAACGACATAGACGACGGCTTCTGTCTCGCCGATCATTGCTCACTGCGCGAAGCCATCAACGCCGCCAACGCGAGCAGCGACGCAAACACCATCAACTTCCAAATCCCGGCCGCGACCGACACAGGCTGCAATAGCACAGGCGTCTGCCGCATCACGCCCGCCACGAATCTGCCGCTCATCACGGCCGCCGTCATCATTGACGGCTACACGCAGGCGGGCGCTTCCGCCAACACGCTCGCCAGCGGCAACGATGCCGTCTTGAAGATCGAATTGGACGGCAGCCAAATCGCCGTCAATGCGCGCGGCTTAGACATCGGCGGCGGCGGCACAAGCGTGCGCGGTCTCGTCATCAACAACTTCGCGCAGGCCGGCATCTGGCTTCAGTCGGCCGGCAGCAACACCATCGCCGGCAACTTCCTCGGCACAAACGCCGACGGCACTGCTGCGGGTCAGACCGACAACTCAGGCGTCGGCATCGTCATCGCCAATCAACCCAACAACACCATCGGCGGCGCAGCCGCTGCCGACCGCAACGTTATTGCCGCGTTCGGGACGGGCGTGGACATCTCCGGCGCGCAGGCGACCGCCAATTCGCTCTTTAACAACTACATCGGCACAAACGCCGCCGGGACGGCCCGGCTCGACAACCTGAACTACGGCGTAAACGTGCAGGGCGGCGCGCACGCGAACACCATCGGCTGCGAGACCGCCGACGAGCGCAACATCATCTCGGGCAACGGCAACGCCGGTATCCAGATTGACGGCAGCACCAGCAACAACAACGTCGTCACGGGCAACTACATCGGCGTCGGCGCGGACGGCACGACCGCCATCTCGAACGGCGCGCGCGGCATCTTCCTGAACGATTCTGGCGGCAACCAGATCGGCGGCGCGGGCGCAACCGACGGCAACCTCATCGCCGGAAACGGCGGCGCGGGCATCTTCGTGCAGGGCGGCGCGGCGAATAGCTTGCGCGGCAACTCGATCCACGACAACGCGGGTCTCGGCATAGACCTCGCCCCCGTCGGCGTCACGGCGAACGACGCGCAGGACGCCGACACCGGCGCGAACAACTTGCAGAACTTCCCCGTCCTCAACGCGGCGACCGTGACCGGCAGCACGAACAGCATCAACGGCACGCTCAATTCGACGCCGGGCGCGACGTTTATCATAGACTTCTACGCCAACACCGCTTGTAGCTCGGCCGGCAACGGCGAAGGTCAGACCTATCTCGGCTCACTTACCACCGACATGACCGACGCGCAGGGCGACGTGTCGTTCGCCTTCCACCCGACGGCGCTCACAACCGGTCAAATCATCACCGCGACCGCGACCGACGCGGCCGGCAGCACGTCCGAGTTCTCAACCTGCACGACGGTTGGCGGCGGCAGCGCGGGCACGATTGAGTTCACGGCCAGCACCTACACGGTCGGCGAAGCGTCCGGCACGGCGCAGATCACCGTCACGCGCACGGGTGGGAGCGACGGTTCGATCAGCGCCACTTTCAGCACGAGCGACGGCACGGCCACGGCCGGCGAGGATTACACGGCCGTCAGCAATCAGACGGTGACTTACGCGGACGGCGAGACGGGGCAGAAGACTGTCAACGTGTCCATCGGCAACGACGCCGTGTACGAGGGCGACGAGACGGTGAACCTCTCGCTCAGCACTACGACCGTCAACCGGCCGCAACGCGACGGCGGGCCAAAAATCACGATCAGCCAGCCGAGCGCCGTCCTGACCATCACGGACGACGAGACCGCGCCCGCGATCAGCATCAACGACGTGTTCGCGGCCGAGCCTGCGAGCGGCACGACGAACGCGACCTTCACCGTCACGCTGTCGGGTGCGGCGCAAGACAACGTGAGCGTCCACTACCAGACGGCGGACGGCACGGCCACAGCGCCCGCCGACTACGACGCCATCGGTGACACAATCCTGACCTTCACTCCCGGTCAGACGACAAAGACGGTCAGCGTCACAGTCAAGAGCGACGGCCTTAGCGAGAACACCGAGACCTTCTTCGTCAATCTAAGCAACGCGTCGAGCAATGCGACGATTGCCGACGGGCAAGGGCGGGGCACGATCACAGAGGCGGTGCAGGCCGGGCAGTTGCTCATCAGCGAGTTCCGCTTCCGGGGGAGCGCCGGGGCGAACGACGAGTTCGTTGAGTTGTACAACAACACGAGCAACTCGCTGACGGTCGCCACGAGCGACGGCTCGAACGGCTGGGCGGTCGTCGCTGCGCCCGGCACGGGCACAACCGGCGGGGCGCTGTTCGTCATCCCCAACGGCACGGTCATCCCCGCGCGCGGCCACTTCCTCGGCGTCAACTCGAACGGCTTCAGTCTGACCACAGCCGCACCCGGCGGCACGCCCTACACGGCCAACGTGGCCGACGATGCCGGCGTCGCAGTCTTCGCCAGCGCCGACCCCACAACCTACAACAATGCCGCGCCGCTCGATTCGGTCGGCTTCACGCCGGTGGCCGACCCGCGTTTCCGCGAAGGCTTGGGGCTACAACCGGCCGCCGGCATCACGAACAACGCGGAGTTTAGCTTCGTCCGCAAACTCACGACCGGCACGCCGCAGGATTCGGGCGACAACGCGGAGGACTTCGCGCTCGTCGCACCCGACCCGGCGCTCGTCACAAGCGGCACGGCGCAACTCGGCGCACCGGGGCCGGAAGACACGAGCGCCCCACGCCAGCAGAACGCGCTCATCAAGGCGAGCCTGATTGAGCCGAACGCTCTTTCAACCGACTCCCCGAACCGCGTGCGCGATCTGACGCAAGTGCCCAACGGGCAGTCCGGCACGCTCGCGATCCGGCGGCGCTTCAACAACACGACCGGGCATCTCGTCACGCGGCTGCGCTTCCGCATCGTGGACGTAACGACCTTGAACACGCCCAACCCCGGCGGGCAGCAGGCGGACGTGCGGCTGATTGATTCGCCTACCTTTACGATCACGACGAGTCGCGGCCCGCTGACCGTCAACGGCACGTTCGTCGAGACGCCGCCCGCGCAGACGCAGGGTGGCGGCTTGAACTCGACCGCCGGCATCGTTGATTTCCCCGGCGGCATCGCGTCGGGCAGTTCGATTGACGTGCAGTTCGTGCTCGGCGTGCAGGCGAACGGGCGTTATCGCTTCTTCGTCAACGTCGAAGCATTGCCGTAAAACGCGCGGCCTGAAGCTGGCGCAGGCGTCTGCCTAACGCTGAGCCGCAGGGCGCAAAACCGGAGGTGGCGTACGTGCTTTCGCTCGTGCGCCCCTTGCGGTTTTGCGCCTTGCGGCGCTCTCTGTGTTAAATTCATCGCGCACGCTCTCAGCCCGATTTTGATGCTTAGTGAACGTTAGGGACGACCCTTGCTGTACACCGAAACGCTTGCGCCCGGCGCACCGCTCCACTCGTCCGTCGTCATACACACGCACGCGGACTTTCATTCCCGTCTGCTCGACAACCGGCGCACGCTGCTCGTCCTGCTGCCGCCCGGCTACGACGCCGACCCTTTGCGCCGCTATCCCGTCCTCTACCTGCACGACGGGCAGAATCTCTTCGACGGCGCGACCGCTTACGTACACGGGCAATACTGGCGCGTGGGTGAGACGGCGCAGGCGCTCATCGCGGCACAGGCGATTGAGCCGCTCATCATCGTCGGCATCTACCACATGGGCGCAGGGCGCGTGGCGGAGTACACGCCGTCGCGCGATGAGCGCATAGGGCAGGGCGGGCAGGCCCAACTCTACGGGCGCATGCTCGTCGAGGAGTTGAAGCCCTACGTAGACGCGCACTATCGCACGCGCGCGGGCGCAGAGGACACAGGCTTGGGCGGCTCGTCGCTCGGCGGTCTGGTGTCGCTCTTTACAGGCTTGCGCTATCCCGCGACCTTCGGCAAATTGGCCGCGCTCTCGCCTTCGGTCTTCTGGGACGAACGGCTCATCGTCCGCCGCGTCGCCGCGCTGCACGCCAAACTCCCTCTGCGCATCTGGCTCGACACGGGTACAAGCGAGGGGCGCTACGCGACCGAGCACGCACGCAGCCTGCGCGACGCGCTCGTCCATAAAGGCTGGACGCTCGATGCGGAGCTAAACTATTTCGAGGCCGTCGGCGCAACGCACGACGAAAACGCATGGGCTGCGCGCGTAGCTCCCATGCTCAAGTTCCTGTTCCCGGCTTGAGGCACGCGCACAGCCACCAGCCCCGCTGAGACGAAAGAGCGGGCCAACTGTCTTGACGACGGTTGGCCCGCTCTTTCGTTAACGTACTGACCGAACGGCGCACGCTTGGGGTGCGTCTTTGGGTTTGGGTGGTTGGATTCGGTCGGCGCGTTAAGCTCGTTTGACGTTGCGCTGCGCCTGAGCGCGCGCTGGCGTCGTGGTCTCGCTGGCGGTCGGCTCGGCCGCCGCAGCGCCTTGCGCCGCGTTCGTCCGCTCGATGCGGGCGGTGATGCGGCGGTCGAGGTCTGCGATCTGGTCGGGTGTGAGCCGGTGTATGTTCGGCTGGTTGTGGTAGAGCTTTGCGCCCGTGACGATGTCCGCAACCTTGAAGCCGTGCCGCTCGGCCTTTGCGATCAACTCCTGAATCGTCATCGGCGGCGGCACAAGCTGAAGCGGCGAAGGCTTCTCTTCAAGCACTTCCGGCACGGCCGACGGGCGCGGCGCGGCCAACGGCAGTTCGCTCCCAGAGACGCGCGTCATGTGTTCGATAAAATCTTTGAAGCTCACGTCGCCCGTCAATTCGTAGCCGACTTCAAACGCCTCGCTATTCGATTTGACGACCTGAAAAACGCGCACGATCTCGCCCGCGCGCTCCTGCAAAGAGACCTCGACCATTATGTCCACGAAGTATTCCAGCCCCGACGCCGTCATCGGCAGCACGCGGCCCACTTCGTTGTCTTCCTTCGCCTCTTTACCCTTCGCCGGAATCTGATCGACGATCACAACCGACTTGCCGCTCTCGATGCACAATCGGCGCAAAACGCCTTGCAGAATCATCTGGTCGGCGGCGAGTTCTTCCGCTGAAGGTTGGGCGAGCGGATCATTCGTGCGGGCGCGCACCGCCGCGAGCATGTCCGCGTGCTTGGCGCTGAAGTAGCTGGCCCACGAATCGAGCGCATAGCAGCCATAGTTCTGCTCGCGTCCTTCGCCGTTTAAGGCCCAGTCAATAAACTCCGGCAGTTCGTCCGGGTGCTCGATCTCCAAACCGTCGAAGATCGTGCCGTTGCCCTTCAACAGGCGCGACTTGCGCTCCACGTCGAAGATGCAGAGGCGACCGATGCCGGCCTCGGCCATCGAACGCACGAAATAACTTTTGCCCACGCCCGCGCCGCCGCGCACCGCCATCACCAGTCGCTGCTGGCGGGGCCGCCTGCTCAGCGGATTAACTCTCGGTCTCGTCGTATTCGTACTCATCATCCTCTCCTTCGCAGATTCTATCGGGAGTTAGGCGCAAACGCAGACTGGCTGCCGCGCCCTTGAATCGCCCCACACCGTCTGGTGTCCGGCTAGCTGGAGCGGGACTATAGCACGTTTCGTGCAGGAATGGAATACCGTTTCAGGCATGCAACAGAAATATATTTGCGCCTTTTTGGGCCGGGCCGCCGGTTTGCAGTAGCATTAACACGCAATGGCGACGAAGCGACGAGAGCAGACGGCGGCGCAGGCGGACGAGGCGGGGCACACGGCGGCCTTCGAGCAGGCCACCGCCGGGCAGCCGAGCCACTACGACCCGGACGGAGCGCACCGTGAGACGGATGGCGGCACGCCCGTCGCGCCGCAGGGCGTTCAACCTGTGCCCGGCGCGCAACCGCCGACGGAGTTCGCAGGCTTGCACCTCTCAGACGTGGACGAGGTCGCGGGCGGCGTGCCCGCCATCGTCTCGACGATGAAGTATGCGTTTGGCGAGATGGGCGTGGGGCGGAGTCTGCGGACGCTGGCGCGCCTGAACCAGCCGGACGGCTTCGACTGTCCCGGCTGCGCTTGGCCCGAACCCGATCAAGCGCGCCCGCACATCGAGTTCTGCGAGAACGGCGCAAAGCACGTCGCGGACGAAGCGACGACCAAACGCATCACGCCTGCCTTCTTCCAGCAGTGGAGCGTCCCGGCGCTCGCCGCGCAGACAGACCTGTGGCTCAACCAGCAGGGGCGACTGACCGAGCCGATGCTGCTCCGGCGCGGCCGGCAGCATTATGAACCCGTCAGTTGGGACGAGGCCTTCCAACTAATCGCGGCCGAGTTAAATGCGCTGGCAACGCCGGACGAGGCCATCTTCTACACGTCAGGGCGGACGAGCAACGAGGCCGCGTTTCTCTATCAACTCTTCGTCCGCCAGTTCGGCACAAACAACCTGCCCGACTGCTCGAACATGTGCCACGAATCTTCGGGCACGGCGCTGACGGAAACCATCGGCGTCGGTAAGGGCACGGTCACACTCGAAGATTTTGCGCACGCGGACGCCATCTTCATCATCGGGCAAAATCCCGGCACGAACCATCCGCGCATGCTCTCGACGCTGCAACAGGCGAAGCGACGCGGCTGCCGCATAGTCCACATCAACCCGCTACCCGAAACCGGCCTCCACGCCTTCAAACATCCGCAGGACGTGCTTCACCTGCTCGGCACAGGCACGCGCCTCGCCGACCTCTTTCTGCAAGTGCGCGTCAACGGCGACGTGGCGCTCCTCAAAGGGATCATGAAAGAGGTGCTGGCGGCCGAGCGTGCCCGGCCCGGCGCAGTGCTCGACCACGAGTTTATCGCGGCGCACACGACCGGCTTCACAGAGTTTGCCGCCGCGCTCGACGCGGTTGACTGGGCTGAACTGGTCGCGGCGAGCGGTGTGTCGCGCGCAGAGATGAGTGCTGCGGCCCGGCTCTACGTCGAAGCGGAGCGCGTCATCGTCTGCTGGGCGATGGGGCTGACGCAGCACAAAAACGCGGTCGCCAACATACAGGAGATCGTCAACCTGCTGTTGCTGCGCGGCAATCTTGGGCGCGCGGGCGCGGGCGCGTGCCCCGTGCGCGGGCACAGCAACGTGCAGGGCGACCGCACAATGGGCATCTGGGAACGACCGGCGGAGACGTTCCTCGACAGTCTCGCGCGCGAGTTCGACTTCGCCCCGCCCCGCGCACACGGCTACGACACCGTCAACGCGATCAAGGCCATGCACGAAGGCAAGGCTAAAGTCTTCTTCGCGCTCGGCGGCAACTTCCTCTCCGCCACGCCCGACACGGAGTACACCGCCGCCGCGCTCAACCGTTGTCGTTTGACCGCGCACGTCTCGACCAAACTCAACCGCGCGCATCTCATCACGGGCGAGCAGGCTTTGATCCTGCCCTGTCTCGGTCGCACGGAGCGCGACGTTCAGGCGGCGGGCGAGCAGTTTGTCAGTTGTGAGAACTCGATGGGTGTGGTGCAGGCTTCGCGCGGGCGGCTTGCGCCGGCCTCTGAACACCTGTTGAGCGAGCCGGCGCTAGTGGCGCGCCTCGCCGCCGCGACGCTCGGCCCACGCAGCCGCGTTGACTGGCTTGCGCTCGCCGCCGATTACGACCGCATACGCGCGCACATCGAGCGCGTCGTGCCCGGCTTTGCCGATTACAACCGGCGCGTGCGTGAACCGGGCGGCTTCTATCTGCCGAACGCGGCGCGCGTGCGCGAGTTCAAGACCGCGTCAGGCAAGGCGCAGTTTACCGTCCACCCGCTGCCGCAGCACGAGCTTGCGCCCGGCCAGTTTCTGATGCTGACCATGCGTAGCCACGATCAGTTCAACACCACGATCTACAGCCTCGACGACCGTTATCGCGGCGTCTTCAACGAGCGCCGCGTCGTGCTGCTCAATCACGCCGACATTGCAGCGACGGGTTTGCGTAGTGAACAGATCGTTGATCTCGTCAGCCATTTCGACGGCGAGGAACGCATTGCGCGCCGCTTCCGCGTTGTGCCCTACCAGATTCCGCGCGGTTGTGCCGCCACCTACTTTCCCGAAACCAACGTGCTCGTCCCCGTCCGCCATGTCGCCGACAAGAGCAACACGCCCGCCTCCAAGTCCGTCGTCATCAGCATCCGACCGAGTGAAGGAAACGGCGAAGGAAACGACGAATGATGATGCAGATGAAGTAACAGCCCGCTCTTTCATCGTTTACCGTTCCGCCCTCATCATATCCTTTAGTGCCAGACGCGCCAGAGCATGATGCAGCCGAGCGTGAAGCCGATGAGGACGACGACGCGGCGCATGGTCGCGCGCCCGACGCGCCGCGCGGCGCTTGCGCCGTAGTAGCCGCCGGCAATCGAAGCCAACGCCATCACCAGCGCCACCCGCCACGCGACCAGCCCCGTCAAAGCGAAACTCAGCACGGCGATGCTGTTGAGGCATAAGCCGAGATAGTTCTTCAAACCATTCGCGCGGTGTATGTCGTTGATGCCGAGCAGGCCCATCGCGGCGAGCATCAAGATGCCGTTGCCCGCGCCGAAGTAGCCGCCGTAGACGGCCGAGCAGAACTGGAAGATGATCGCGCCCGTCCACCAGCCGCGCTTGGCTTCCGTCGGGACGGGACTCAAATGCAGCAGCCGCGTGATCGGCTCCTGTGCCATGAAGAGGATGGTGGCGAACAGGATCAAAAAGGGCACGAGGCGGGCAAACGTAGGCGAAGGCGTCATGATCAAGAGCGCCGCGCCGACCGCGCCGCCGGCCACACTCGTCAGACCCAGCCGCAGCAGCAGCGGCCGGTTCTCCGCCATCTCGCGGCGGAAGCCGTACAGCCCACCGAGCAGCCCGGGCCAGAGCGCGACCGTGCTGGTCGCATTAGCCATCTTCGGATCAAGGCCGACGGAGATGAGCGCGGGGAAGGTCATCAGCGTCCCGCCGCCGGCAATCGAGTTGATCATGCCGGCCGCAAAGGCCGCCGCGCAGAGGACGAGACCGTGTAGGAGTTGCGCTTGCATCAAAGTGTCGCACGCAACAAATAAGCGGCGCGGGCAGGCAAAGTCAATCCGCGAGTCTCATCTCAGCGCGCAAATTCATGCGTGGCTGACATGCGCGCCGCATCTGGCCTATGATGTACGCAAACGATTGAGCAAACTATCTTGTGGCGACAATAGAGACGAACGATGAGAGCGATCCGTGTACACGAGTTTGGCGAACCCCACGTGATGCGGCTTGAAGAGGTGGCCGAGCCACAGGTGGACGCGCGACAGGTCTTGGTGCGGCTGGCGGCGGTGGGCGTGAATCCGGTGGACACGTACATACGCGCGGGGCTGCATGCGCGCAGGCCCGAGTTGCCATACACGCCGGGTCTCGACGGCGCGGGCGTCGTTGTGGCGGTGGGCGCAGACGTGCAGCGTGTCAGCGTGGGCGCACGCGTCTATGTCGCCGGTTCGTTGAGCGGCACTTACGCCGAACAGACTTTGTGCCTTGAGTCGCAGGTACACAAGCTGCCGGACGCGCTCAGCTTTACGGCGGGCGCAGCCGTCGGCGTGCCCTACGCGACCGCTTATCGCGCGCTGTTCGAGCATGCAAAGGCGCAGGCGGGCGAGACAGTTCTGGTGCATGGCGCGAGCGGCGGCGTCGGCATTGCCGCCGTGCAGTTGGCGCGCGCCGCCGGTCTGAACGTGATCGGCACGGGTGGGACGGACGAGGGGCGCAGGCTTGTCGCCGCCGAAGGCGCGCACCACGTCCTAGACCATCGCGCCGAAGGCTACTTGCAGGAGCTGACGACGTTGACGGGCGGGCGCGGCGTGGACGTGATCATAGAGATGCTGGCGAATGTGAACCTGAATAAAGACCTTGCCGTCGTGGCGCGCGGCGGGCGCGTGGTAGTGGTCGGCAACCGGGGCACAATCGAGATCGATCCGCGCCAAGCCATGACGCGCGAAGCGAGCATACATGGCATGACGCTCTTTAACGCCAGTGAAGCGGCTTTGCTGAGAGTCCACGCGGCGCTCGGCGCGGGGCTTGAGAACGGCACGCTGCGGCCCGTCGTTCGGGACGAGTTGCCAATGGCGGATGCGCCGCGCGCGCACGAGTTGGTTTTAGCGCCGGGCGCTTACGGCAAGATCGTGCTGTTGACCGCAGCGGCGTGAGGTTGAAAAAGCGATGGCGATTGCGACGACGAATCCGGCGACGGGCGAGACGCTGAAAGAGTTCGCGGCGTTGACCGCAGACGAGCTAGAGGCGCGGCTGGCGCGCGCCGCCGAGACGTTTCGCACATACCGGCGCACAGGGTTTGCCGAACGCGCCGGCTGGCTGGTGCGCGCGGCCGAGATTCTGACAGGCGAGCAGGCCGAGCTTGCGCGGCTGATGACGACCGAGATGGGCAAGCCCTTGAAGGCGGCGGGCGACGAGGTCGCAAAGTGTGCGTGGGTCTGTCGCTATTATGCGGAGACGGCGGCCGGGCAGTTGGCGGACGAAGAGGTGGCGACGAACGCGACGCGCAGCTTCATACGCTACCAGCCGATGGGGCCTGTGCTTGCAGTGATGCCTTGGAACTTTCCGTTCTGGCAAGTCTTTCGCTTTGCCGCGCCCGCGCTCATGGCGGGCAACGTGGGGCTGCTCAAACACGCTTCAAACGTCCCGCAGTGCGCGCTGGCCATCGAAGACATCTTCCGGCGCGCGGGCTTTCCTGCTGGCGCGTTTCAAACTCTCCTGATCACGACGGCACAGGTTGCGCGCGTCATAGCTGATGAACGCGTGGCGGCCGTCACGCTCACGGGGAGCGAACCGGCCGGGCGCGACGTGGCGAGCCGCGCCGGCCAGCAGATCAAAAAGAGCGTGCTCGAACTGGGCGGCAGCGATCCTTTCATCGTCATGCCGAGCGCAGACCTCGCCGCCGCCGTCAGCACAGCCGTCAAAGCGCGCACGATCAATAACGGCCAGTCGTGCATCGCGGCGAAGCGGTTCATTGTCGCCGCCGACGTTTACGACGAGTTTACGCAACGGTTCGTCGCGCAGATGGCGGCGCTCAAGGTGGGCGACCCGTTTGATGCGACGGTGGAGATCGGCCCGCTGGCCACGCCGCAACTGCTGGCCGATCTGGATGAACAGGTGCGCCGCTCGGTCGCGGCCGGCGCGCGCATACTCACGGGCGGCGCGCGGCTTGAACGACCCGGCAATTTCTATCCGCCGACCGTGCTGGCAGACATTCCGCCGGCTGCGCCCGCCTACCGCGAAGAGTTGTTCGGGCCCGTCGCGCTGCTCTTTCGCGTGCGCGACGTGGACGAAGCGATTCAACTCGCCAACGATACGACGTTCGGGCTAGGCGCGAGCGCGTGGACTAGGGATGTGGGTGAGCGTGCGCGCTTCGTGGACGAACTGGAAGCTGGCTCGGTCTTTATCAACGGCATGGTCGCCTCTGACCCGCGCCTGCCCTTCGGCGGCGTCAAACATTCCGGCTACGGGCGTGAGTTGAGCGCATTCGGCATACGCGAGTTCGTCAACGTCAAGACCGTGTGGATCAAGGACGAAGACGGCGCGCACAAGGCCGAGACGGAATAACAGAACTGCCGGCCCACGTTCGGCGTGCACGCACGCGCCGCGCTCAGGGCGGCACATCTTGACACCTCGCCAGTTTTGCCCTAGCTTCCTGCTACGCCTCGCGCGCGCCGCGCGTCGTCCGAGCGCGAACATCCGCTCTCTTCAATTCACGCCGCTTTAACCAAGCCGCTGCCCGACGGCCGCACGTATTTAACTAAAGCCATGAGCAAACAAGTCAAGTCCGCCCCCCGCACTAATTCGCCGCGCCCGGCCGGCTTCAGCCCGGCCCGCACCATGTTGCTGCTCGCGCTATTAGCGTGCGCGCTCGGCGCGCTCTCGTTCAACTTCTCGACACACGCACAGAAAGATCAAGGCACGCGCGGTCTCAAACTAGGTGGGACGCCGACGCCGACGCCCGACGGCGGTGCGAGCGGCGCGGGCGCAACCGAAGCGCGCCCCGAACTCGTCATGCAGACCGGGCACGCCCTGCGCGTTGACGGGTTGGCGTTTAGCCCCGATGGGCGGCTGTTCGCCTCCGGCAGTAAGGACAACACGGTGCGCCTGTGGGAGACGGCGAGCGGGCGCGAGTTGCGCAAACTCATGGGGCACACGGCTTGGGTCAAAGCCGTCGCCTTCAGCCCCGACGGCAACCTGCTCGCATCCGCGGCCATTGACGGCACGATTAAGTTCTGGGAGGTCAGTTCGGGTCGTGAACTGAAGAACGTAACCGGCGGCGGCAGCATCAACGCCATCACGTTCAGCCCCGACAAGCGGCTCGTGGCGGCCGGCACCGCCGACGGCGCGGTGCTCTTGATTGATGTGGCGACGGCGCAGGTGAGCCAGAAGTTGACGGGGCACACGGGCGCTGTGCTTGCGCTCGACTTCAGCGCGGACGGGAAGCTGCTCGCATCGGCGGGGCGCGACATGGGCGTGCGGCTGTGGGACGTGGCGGTGGTGGCCGGGGCGCGCGAGTTGAAGATTCTGACGGGCCACGCAGACCGCGTGCGCGCCGTCGCCTTCAGCCCCGACGGCAAGCGGCTGGCTTCAGCCGGCAACGACAAGACGATCAAGCTATGGGACGTTGGCAAAGGCAAAGAACTGCGCACGCTCGCCGGCCACACGGGCGCGGTGCTCGCCGTCGCGTTCACTGCCGACGGGCGCACGGTGCTGTCGGCGAGCGCGGATCATCGCACGGTGAAATTGTGGGACGCGGAATCGGGGCGCGAGACACAGACGATTGCCGAAGCCGACAACATCGACACGCAGGAAGCGGTTGTCTTCAGCGCCGACGGGCGCACCGTCGCATCCAGCAACGGCGACAAGACCGTGCTTCTGCGCGACATCGGACGGCGGTCGGCCGAGCATGCGCGCACGCTTGAGACGCATTCGAGCGGCGTCTATACGACGGCGTTTAGCGACGACAAGAAATGGTTCGCGTCCGGCAGCCGCGACAACAGCGTACATCTGTGGGAGACGGCGACCGGGCGCGAAGTGCAAAGCACGGACGCGCAGATCGGCTCGATCACGTCGCTCGCCTTCAGTCCTGATTCGCACGTACTGGCGTCGGGCGGCTTCTCCGGTCAGATCAAACTCTGGGACGTAGGCAACGCGCGCGAACTGCGCCGCCTTGACGGGCACACAGGGATCGTCAACTCGGTCGCCTTCAATCCGGTTGGTCAACTCGCTTCGGGCAGCAACGATAAGACGATCAAGCTGTGGGACGTGGACACCGGCAAAGAAATCCGCACGTTCACGGGGCACGCGGGCGAGGTGGAGGCGGTCGCCTTCAGCCCCGACGGGCGCGTGCTGGCCTCCGCCAGCGTGGATAAGACGATCAAACTGTGGGACGCGACCAGCGGCAGCGAACTGCGCACGCTCACGGGGCACGGCGCGGCCGTCGCAGCCGTCGCGTTTAGCGCCGACGGGCAGACGCTCGCCTCCGGCAGCTACGATAAGACGGTCAAGCTATGGGACGTTGCCAGCGGACGCGAACTGCAAAGCTTCGCGGGCAGCGACAGCTTCTCCGCCGTCGCCTTCAGCCCTGACGGCAAACATTTCGTCGCGGGTGACGTGCGCGGGCGGCTGAGTCTGTGGGACTTCAGTCAGGCGGGCACGGCGCGCGCCTTGAACGGGCACACGGACACGATTGCCGGCGTCGCCTTCAGCCCCGACGGGCGCTGGCTGACTTCCGGTAGCGAAGATGCCAGCACGCGCCTGTGGTCGGCCGAGACGGGCGCGCAACTCGCCACGCTCGTCACCTTCAATGAAAGCACGGACTGGCTCGTCGTCGCGCCCGACGGTCTCTTTGACGGCACGCCCGAAGCCTGGAATCAAATCCTCTGGCGCTTCGAGCGCAACACCTTCAGCGCGCGCCCCGTCGAAGCCTATTTCAACGAGTTCTATTATCCCGGTCTGCTCGCGGACATACTTGCCAACAAACAGCCACACGCGCCCGCCGACATCGCCGCGCGCGACCGGCGGCAGCCCTCCGTCGCGCTGCAATTGGCCGACGCGCAAAGCTCGCCGGACGCCGTGACGGCGCGGCAGGTGGCCGTCAGGATCGAGGTCGCCGAAAGCCCGGCCGATCCGAAGCACGCGCAGGGAAGCGGCGCGCAGGACTTGCGCCTGTTCCGCAACGGCACGCTCGTCAAAGTATGGCACGGCGACGTGCTGAAGAGTGGCGGCAAGGCGGTCGTCGAAGCCAGCGTGCCGATCATCGCGGGCGCAAACGAGTTGATGGCTTATGCCTTCAACCGCGACAGCGTCAAAAGCACGAACGCGGAACTGACGGTGACGGGCGATGCGAGCCTGCGGCGGCAGGGCACGGCCTACATCGTCGCCGTCGGCGTGAATCAATATGCCAACCCGCGTTTCAATCTGCGCTTCGCCGTCGCCGATGCAAACACCTTCGCCGATGAGGTACGCAAGGCGCAGATGCGCGTGGGCGCTTACGAGCATATCGAAGTTGTACCCCTGCAAAACAAAGAGGCGACGAAAGCCAACATCCTGCGCGCCCTAGCCCGGCTCGGCGGCGACGCGTCGGCGCTTCCCGCAGATGCGCCCGCCGCGCTCGCGCAACTCAAGCCGGCGCAACCGGAAGACACCGTCATCGTCTATTACGCCGGGCACGGGCTGGCGCAGCCGCCGCGCTTCTATCTCATCAATCACGATCTCAACTACAACGGCGAGCGCACCGCGATTGATCCGGCGAGCCTGAAAAATATGCTTGAGCATTGCGTCTCGGATCGTGAACTCGAAGCGGCCTTCGATCAGATCGACGCGGCGCAGGTCGTGTTGGTGATGGATGCGTGTAACTCCGGGCAGGCGTTGGAGACGGAAGACAAGCGCATGGGCCCGATGAACTCGAAGGGGCTGGCGCAGCTTGCTTACGAGAAGGGCATGTTTGTGATGGCGGCGGCGCAAGGCTATCAGGCCGCGCAAGAGGTGACGCAGCTTGGGCATGGGCTGTTGACCTATGCGCTCGTGGTGCAGGGCCTCGGACAGGGCGCGGCGGACAGGCGACCGCACGACGGGCAAGTGGTCATGGGCGAATGGCTCGACTATGCGACCGAGCGTGTGCCGCAGATGCAGATTGAGAAGATGAAAGCGGCGCGCGGTCTCGGCGCGGAACTGGCTTTCGTTGACGGCGAGCAGAAGGTTTCAGACCCGAACAATCGCAGCCTCCAACGCCCGCGCGTCTTCTATCGCCGCGAACTGGCCGCCCGTCCGCTCGTCATCACGAAACTTGAGGGCGCACAAACGCAGTCGCGCAATTAATGAGACACGGCGTAACGTCGCCGCCACACCGGGCGGCGTTATGCTAAACACGTAAGAGGCACGCCTTAAGAGGCGGGCGAAGTCAGCACGCGGCTGCTTCGCCCGCCTCTTAAGTTTGTGTAACGACTGTTTCTGCCTTTTAGAACGAATACTTCAACGCAAACTGTACGCGGCGCGAGGGTGTGACGGTATTGGTGGCTTGCCCGAAGCCGGGGGCTTCGAGGAAGCGGACGGGCACACCGTAGTTAGCACGGTTGATGAAATTGAACACGTCCATGCGCAGGCTGAGATCGTGTTGCTCTTTGAAGGCAAAATGTTTGACGAGCGCGGCGTTTAAGTCGAGCACGTTGCCGGCGGGGAAGGTGTTGCGCCCGACGCGCCCGTTCGTGCCGATGGGCGCAAGCAGCGCGGTCGGATCGGTGGTCAGCCGTAGCGGTTGTTGACGATTGCCGGTCACGGTGAGGCCGCTGGTCGAGTTCAAACGATCCGTCAGGTTGCCGTCGAGGTTCACGTCGAAGATCGAGTTGACGGTGAAGGGTTGACCCGTCTGGAAACTGCCGAGGCTCGCAAGCTGCCAACCGCCGAGCAGCGCGTGCGCCAGCGCGCCGTGCTGGTTGAACGCAGGCAGGTCGTAGATGAAGTTGTAAGCGAAGCGATGGCGCACGTCGAAGTTGGCGGGGCCGCGCTCGCCCGCGAGGTTGAAGCTGTCCTGCGGCAGCGCGGACGCGCCCGCGAGATCGAATACATCGGACACGTCGTCCGTCGCTTTGGCGAAGGTGTAAGCGGCCTGCAATTGCAGTCGGCGGCGCAGGCGCGTGCGTAGTTGCAGTTGCAGCGAGTTGTAATTCGAGTTCGCCGAGGTTTCAAAGCGATAGATCGTGCCGGCGGTGGGCACGGGTCGCCCGCCGATCAGGTTTTCGCGGTCGGCTGATAGACGTAAGCCGGGCGGCAAGGTAAGACCGGAGACGTTGGGCGACGTGCCGATGACTGTGCCGCCGACGGGGAAGATAAAGGAGAACTGAAGCGGTATGTTGTAGACGTTCGGGCCGAGGTTCGGCGTCGTAAAGCGCAGCAGTTTGCGCCCACGTGTGCCGACGTAAGAAGCGGTCAGCGCGACGCTGCGCCCAAGCTGTTGATCGAGGCTGAAGCTGAACTGGTGCGCTTCGGGCATGTCGAGTCGTTGCGCGGGGAGCGTCGCGCCGAAAGCACTGATCGGCGGCAGCAGACCTGTGCTGCGGACGAACGAGTTGATCACGCCGACGAGTTGGGCGAAGGAGAGCGACTGGTTGACCGTGTTGAGCGTGCCCGGCTGCACGAGCGAGATGATTGCGCCGGGTTGACCATTCAGGTTCGGCAGCGGGTTGCCCGGATTGATCAACTCGAAGATGCAGCGCGTGAAAAACTGGCGCGGGCATTGTTCGCCCAGAAGGTTATTGAAACCACCCGCCGTGTTGACCGTGAGATAGCTCGGATAGACGTTGCGCGATTGGCTGACGACCGCGCCGAGAATCTGATCGTAGAAGAGTCCGTAGCCGGCCCTGAGCACGGTCGCGCCGCGCTCACGCCCGAACAGGTTGGGCGACCATGCGAGGCTCACGCGCGGGGCGAAGTTGTTGCGGTCGGGATCAAAGATGCGCGTGCGGTTGCCGATAAAGGAGCGCAGCCCCGGCACGAAGTTGAGCAGCGGATCGTTGAAGGTCTGCTCGATCTTGCGGTTCACTTCGCGCACGGGCGTGTTGTACTCGTAGCGCAGCCCAAAGGAGAGCGCGAGCGTCGGGCGCACGCGGAAGGTGTCCTGCGCGTAGAAATCCAGTTGATAAAAGCGCAGGTTGATGTTCTGTTCGCCGCGCAGGGCGAGCGTCTGCGAGAAGCTGCTGGGCGCACCGATGGCAGCGAAAGTCTCAGGGCGGATATAGCGACCCGTGAAATTAATGAGCGCGTTCGGATCGTTTAAGTCAACTTCGGGCGCGCCGGCAAAGGTGACGATGGGCCGGGCGTTGCGCGGCAGTTCGCTGTTGAGTTCCGAGCGGCGCGTGTCGAAGCCGAAGACTAAGGCGTGGCGACCGGCGCGCATCGTCAGTTCATCCGCGACCTGATAAGTGTTGTTGACGCGGCGCTGCGGAAAGTTGAACACGTCCACGCCGACGGGCGAGAAGCCGGCGATGTTGACTTGGCCGACCGCGCCGAGCCGCAGCGTCTGACCGAGCGGGCCGAGTTGCGTAGCGTTCTGTGTGTTCACGCCGGGCGGCGCAAAATAGATAACGGGCCCCTGATTCGGCTGCACGTTGTCGCCGCTGACATCGGGCAGCGTGAAGTTTTCCAGCAGCGGCGCGTTCAGCAGAAAAGGCGTGTTGGGGACGAGCGTGTTGGCGAGTTGAAACTCGCGGTCGCGCACTTCGAGGAAGTTCAACCGCGTGCGCCCGTAGGAGAGGCGCACCTGATTAAAGAGCGGGCGCGTCGCATTCGGCCCGCTCAATTCGCTGTTGAAAAAGAGCGAGTTGTTCTGCGTGCGTACGCGCGCCTGTAGGGTTGAAAAGAGCGCGCCGCCAGTTGCGGGGATGAAACGCCAGTCGTCTGTGAAGTTGTAACGATTGGTCAGCGACTGTTGCCGGCCGCGCACGCGGAAGTTCGCGTCGAATTTGCCGGAGGCGACTTTGCCCTGTGCGCTCGCGGGCAGAGCTTGGGTGAAAGTGTTCGCGCCGTAGATGCCCTGCGGATTGTTGGGGAAGGGGAAGAGACTGAAGATCGCGTCGCCGCCGGGGGCAGTGGGGAATGCGAAAGCGGGTTGAAAGCCGCCGTTAGGGTTTGGCTCGGTGGGCAGTACGTAGAGGCCGGTCGCACCGGAATTGAATGCGCCGCGTTGCTCGACGGTCGGGACAGCGAAACTCTCTTCCTTCGTCGCGTTGTTGATGTAGCCTTCGGCGGAGACGAAGTAGAACATGCGCGGCGGCTGGCCCGGCGCGCGTGCCTCTTCGAGCGGCCCGCCCAACACAAAGCCCGCCTGTCCGAAGGTAAACGAATCTTCGCCGCCGCTCCCGTTGCGTACGGCGAGCGGGCGCAGATTCGTGATCTCGCCACCGGAGGTCTGCTGGTTGCCGATGAGCACGGGCTGATTGTTACCCGCGCGCAAGGGCGTGCTGGCGTTGCCGAACGCAGTATCGAAGGGATTGCGCGCATTCAACTGACTAGCATTGAAGAAACCATAAGCCGCACCATGCGTACTGCTGCCGCCGGACTTCGACACCGCATTGACCTGCGCGCCGATGTTACGCCCGAACTGCGCGGGCGCCAGCAAAGTGATGGCCTGATACTCTTTGACCGATTCCAGCGGCTGCGAGTTCAAAGCGACGAAGCCCTGGCGGCGCACACCGATGTCCTCGTCGTTATTGTCCGAGCCATCGACAGTGAAGTTGTTCGCCCGCGAGCGCAAGCCGTT
>DASVQA010000178.1:0-8349 GCA_036389375.1 Pyrinomonadaceae bacterium
TCCGGCGAGTCCAGCGAGTCAAAGGCAAACAACCTGTTCTTTGACTCGCTGGACTCGCCGGACTCGCCACGCGCTTTTGTCTTTATTGCATGTCGATCAGCACGTCGGTCAGGCGATTGACGACATCGAGGAGGGCGCGGCCGGCGGCGTCTAGTTGACCGGCGGTGACTTTGTTTTCGGCGTCGGCAGCGGTGGCGGCGACACCGGCCAAGCTCTGGTAATAAGCGTCTGCGCCGGGCGTGGTCTTGAAGTAGAGTTCAAGCTCGTCCAGCCCGGCGCGCACGTTCTGTAGATTGCCGCGCAGTTGCGCCCGGTTCTGTTCGAGTTTGGTCTGAATCTGCGGCGGCAATTGCCCGCCAGTGCGCGCCGCCGCTTCGGTCGCCTCCAACTCCTTCGACGTGCGCGCGTACAGGTACAGGAATTTCGTCAGCACTTTGATCTTATCGGCCACGCGCAGGCGCGCTTCGTTGAGCGCGGTTGCGCCGGCCGGCGTCGGCTTCGCGTTGCGCGTCGTGCGCGTGCTGGTGGGCGTGCGCCGGCGCGGCGTCGTGCGCGGGCGCGTCTGCGCCGCAGCAGCGATAGTGAGCGCGAGCAAGCAGACGAGACTTAAAACACGGATTAGTTTCAACACTGATCTCTCCTTCACCTTGCGCGCTTGCGCGCCTATTGTAATAGGGCTGCGAATTTTACGCCTCATCATAACCGCAGAATGAATAAAACGGGAGAGCGGCGCGCAGGTGGAACGGCGTACGACCGCGCTGCTACAATGTGCGCGCGACGCAAAACGGACTTTAGAACAACTGCGATGCCGAAGAGGACACTACAGGTTCGCCGCCTCGGCCGGATGGACTACGGCGCGGCCTATGACGTGCAGAAAGAGACGGAGCGGGCGGTGCGCGCGCGGCTTCAGCCCGACACGCTTTTGCTCGTCGAGCACCCGCACGTCATCACGCTCGGCCGGCGCACTGCGCCCGGCGCGGTGCTCGCCTCTGCCGACACCTTGCGCGCGCGCGGCGTCGCCCTCTGCGAGACGAATCGCGGCGGCAAAGCTACTTATCACGGTCTCGGTCAAGTGGTCGGCTATCCCATCATTAACCTCAGCCCCGAGCGCGAAGACGTACACGCCTACGTCCGCGCGCTCGAAGACGTGTTGATCCGCGCGCTCGCGGATTTTCAGATCGAGGCTTTTCCGATCAAGGGGCTGACGGGCGTACACACGATGCGCGGCAAGGTCGCCGCCATCGGCGTCCACATCGCGCGCTGGGTGACGACGCACGGCTTCGCCTTGAACGTCAACACCGACCTCAGTTTCTTCAACCTGATCATCGCCTGCGAGGGCGAAGCCGTCACCTCGATGAAAGAGATTTTAGGGCACGACGTGGACATGCGCGCCGTCGAAGACCGCATCATCGCGCGTTGCGCCGAAGTGTTCGACCTGCAACCGGCCGAAACACTAACAGCCACAGCCAGCGACAGCGCACGCTCGGTCGTTTAACTGAAGCTTCAATTTGTCACTTATCACTCGTCATTCGCCACTGTTCTTAGCACTGCTTTCTTATGCTGACCATCGAACTCATCCGCGAAGCGCACGCGCGCATTGCGCCCTACGTTCATCGCACGCCGGTTGTGACTTCGCGCGCCTTTGACGCGGCGACGGGCGGCCGCAGCGTCTTCTTCAAATGTGAGAACTTGCAGCGCGCCGGTGCGTTCAAGATGCGCGGCGCGGCCAACAAAATTTTCTCTTTGAGTAATGAAGAGCGCGTGCGCGGCGTACTCGCGTTCTCGTCGGGCAATCACGCGCAGGCGGTCGCGCTGGCGGCGCGCGAAGCGGGCACGCGCGCCACCATTCTGATGCCGCAGGACGCGCCGCGCGCGAAGGTTGAAGGGACGCGCGGCTATGGCGCGGAGGTGGTCTTTTTCGACCGGCAAAAGGACGACCGCGAGGCCATCACCCGCGAACTCGCGGCGCGCACCGGCGCGGTACTCGTGCCGCCTTACGACGACTATCTCATCATGGCGGGTCAGGGCACGTGCGCGCTTGAGTTGTTCGAGGACGTGCCTGAGCTTGACGCTGTCGTGACGCCGTGCAGCGGCGGCGGCCTGTTCGCGGGCACGAGCACGGCGGCGAAGGCGCTCTACGAGGGCGTGGCGTGCTTCGCGGTCGAACCGGAGACGGGCGACGATACGCAGCGTTCGCTGCGGGCGGGCGAGCGCGTGCATATCCCGCCGCCGCCGACCATCGCGGACGGCGCGCGCGTCCAGACGCCGGGCGCGCTCACGTTCCCCATCACGCGCGCGAACGCGGCGGACGTGCTGACGGTCTCCGACGAAGAGATCAAAGAGACGATGCGCTTCATCCTCTTTCGTCTGAAACTGCTTGTCGAGCCGACGGGCGCGCTCGCCGCCGCCGCCGTGCTGTTTGACAAACTCCCGCGAAACATTCGCCGCATAGGGGTTGTACTCTCCGGTGGCAACGTGGACGCAGACATGCTCGCGCGCATCGTCGGGGCGCGAGCGGGCGGCTCGGCTTGAGCGCCCGCGCGACGCGCGTCCGACTAACGAAGGGGAGGGATTTTTATGAACAAAGAGGACAATCGCTCGGCCGAGTTTGCGCGCGGCGATCAGCGTTCGGACGAAAAGAGCGTCAAGGGCGTGCTCAGGTTCTGGCTGCTCTTGATCGGCGTACTCGTCGTCGGGCTGTTAGTCTGCGCGCTCATCTTCGGCTGGTCGCAGGGGCGCTGAGCAGACAGCCCACCACGCCGGATGTTAGAATACCGCCAGCGAGTCAAAAGAGCATCGGAGTTAATTTCATTGGGACGCGAACTGCGAGTCATCAGTAATAATCAGCCGGCGCGCGTGCGTCAGCCGAAGCCTGAGTGGTTGAAGATTCGGTTGGGCGATCCGACGAATCAGAACCACGTGCTCAAGCTGATCGAGGGCTTGAACCTGCACACGGTCTGTCAGGAAGCGCGCTGTCCGAACATCTTCGAGTGCTGGTCTGACCGCACCGCGACCTTCATGCTCGGCGGCGACACCTGCACGCGCCATTGCGGTTTCTGCGCGGTCAACAAGGGGCAGCCCCTCGCGCTCGACCCGGCCGAGCCGCGCCACGTCGCCGAAGCCGTGCGGCATCTGAAGCTGGCGCACGCGGTCATCACTTCCGTCAACCGCGACGATCTGCCCGATGGCGGCGCGGCCCACTGGGCGGAGACGATCCGCGCAGTGCGCGCCTTGAATCCAGACTGCCGCATCGAAGTGCTCATTCCCGATTTCAACGGCGACGAGGCGGCGCTCAACACCGTGCTCGACGCGCAGCCCGACGTGCTCAACCACAACACGGAGACCATCGCGCGGCTCTACCGGCGCGTGCGCCCCGATGCGAATTACCAACAGACGATGACGCTGCTTGCGCGCGCCGCCCACCGCCGCGACGTTGAAGGGCGCGGCATGTTGACCAAGAGCGGCATCATGGCGGGCCTCGGCGAAACGTTCGACGAGGTGGTGGCGTTGATGCGTGACCTGCGCGCCGCGTCGTGCGACATCATGACGATCGGTCAATATCTGCAACCGCACGCGCGGCGTCTGCCCGTCGAACGCTACGTCACACCTGAAGAGTTCGCGCGCTGGCGCGATGTGGGATTGGAGTTGGGCTTCAAGCACGTCGAGTCCAGCCCCTTGACACGCTCGTCCTATCATGCACGCCAGCAGGCCGAAGCGCCCGCACAGGAGGCGACGGCCGCGCTACAATAAAGGCAGCGCGGCACATGCACACGCACAGCATAGCGAGGAGCGCCTACCTGATCGCTCCTCTTAGCTTTTGCCTTAGTTGATTGCCGCGCACGCGGGCGAAGCAACCCCGCAGCCGTTTTTCGCACCAGACGCATTAAAAGCCTGCCGGCGATAACCGCGCCGGTAATCGCAGCAGAAGCAATCTCAGCAGAGCGGGAGGGCCACACGATGATGACGAAGACGCACTTGCAGGTCGTTGCGCTGGCGGCCGTGCTGTCCGCGCTTGGCGCACTATCGGGTGTAGCGCACGCCGACGGCCCGGACGCGACGCTCAAAGAGATCGCCGGCTACAAGCAATGGACACGGATGCGGGATAAGCCTTTGCAGGTGTCAGACCCATCGACCATGGGTTGAAGCGTCAGCCGTGTGTGGCGGCGCGTAGTTGACGCGCCCGAATTTAGTAGTTCACGCGGGACGACGAGGATTCTGCTGCAAGGGTCTATCGTCTATGACAGCCTGCCCGCGCCACGCGCAAAAACTAAGCCCTCACACAACGACATGCCGATCTCCTTCGGCGTCGTCTATGCCAACGAACTGGCGCGTGCGCCGCTGATGAGTACGAGCGCCGCCAAGTTTCCTGTCGGTTCAATCATCGTGCGCGAAAAACTGCTGTCGCCGGAGGATGCGCAGCCGCTTCTGTTGGCCGTTATGATCAAGCGCGCACCCGGTTTTAATTCGCGCGCGGGCGACTGGGAATTTTTAACGGTTGACGGCGCAATGACGAAGATTCAGGAGCGACAGAAGAAAGGCAGTTGCTTAGACTGTCACGTCACGCAGCGCGAGCATGATTTCATCTTTACGCCGCCGCCGGCCGCGCCATAAGTCCACGCGCGGGGCATCTCGGCTGCGCCGGCCCACAGGTTATAATCGAGCATCATGAAAGCTGTCGTCTTTCACGAGCACGGCGGGCCCGGCGTGCTCCGTTATGAGGCGCGTCCCGAGCCGCAGATCAGGGCAAACGAAGTTCTCGTCGAAGTGCGCGCGTGCGCGCTCAACCATCTGGACGTGTGGGCGCGCGGCGGCTTGCCCGGCATAGAGATTCCCTTGCCGCACATTCTCGGTAACGACGTGGCGGGCGTCGTGCGGGCGGCGGGCGAACTGGTTGACTGGGTGCAGGCGGGCGATGAAGTCATGTTGCAGCCGGGCGTCTCCTGCGGGCACTGTCTTGAATGCCTGAGCGGGCGCGACAATCTGTGCCCGCAGTACGACATCATCGGCTACCGGCGCGACGGCGGTTATGCGGAACTCGTGGCCGCGCCGGGCGTGAACGTGATCCGGAAGCCCGCAGGCTTGAGTTGGGCCGAGGCGGCGGCGCTGCCGCTTGTGACCGTGACGGCGTGGCACATGCTCGTGACGCGCGCGCAGGTGCAACCGGGCGAAGATGTCTTGATTCACGCGGCGGGGAGCGGCGTCGGTTCAATCGGCATACAGATCGCACGCCTGCGCGGCGCGCGTGTCATCGCCACGGCCGGATCGGACGAGAAGCTTGCGCAGGCGCGTGCGCTCGGCGCGGACGAAGTGGTTAATTACACGAACCCGGACTGGCCGCGCGAGGTGCGGCGGCTGACGGCGCGGCGCGGCGTTGATGTGGTCTTCGAGCACACGGGCGCTGAGACGTGGCCCGGCTCGATTCAAGTGCTGGCGAAGGACGGGCGGCTCGTCACCTGCGGCGCAACAAGCGGCTACGACGCGCGCACCGATCTCCGGCAGGTTTTCTATCGGCATCTGAACCTGCTCGGCTCGTTCATGGGGTCGAAGGCGGAGCTTTTGGCGGCGCTGAAATTTGTCGAGCGCGGGCAGATTCGCGCGGTCGTGGCCGAGACCATGCCGCTGGCGGAAGCGCGCCGCGCCCACGAGCAGATGCAGAATCGCGCGCAATTCGGTAAACTCGTGCTCGTGCCGTGAACCGAACCGCCGACCGCGCACCTGAGCCCACGCGCCGGTCGGAAACATTCACACGCCACGTCCGTAAACACAGCGCGCAAACTTGCGCCCGCGCTTTGTGTCCCGCTTTGTGCCTTTGCGTGCGACTTTGTCTTTCGTGCGTAATGAACTTCACGTAAAGACGTAAAGGCGCAAAGCAGCGCCCAAAGCACCGTCACTTATCACCCGAAAAAACTTTTGGAGAAAGATTTATGAAGCTGAGACAAACTACCCGCGCGTGGCTGGCGCTCGCGCTGGTCATGGGCTTGCTCGCCCCGTCGCTCGTCGCGGCGGCGCAGACCGGCGCAACGACCACCGCTGCCCTGCCGCAGGGCATCCAGCGCGTCACCTCGGTCGAGGGCATCACCGAGTACCGTTTGCAGAACGGGCTGCGCGTGCTGCTGTTCCCCGACCCGACCAAGCAGACCATCACGGTGAACATGACCTACCTCGTCGGCTCGGCCACAGAGAACTACGGCGAGACCGGCATGGCGCACCTGCTCGAACACATGGTCTTCAAGGGCACGCCGAATCACCGCAACATCCCGCAGGAGTTGACCGAACACGGCGCGCGCCCCAACGGCTCGACGTGGACGGATCGCACCAACTACTTCGAGACCTTCGCCGCCACGGACGAGAATCTCAACTGGGCGCTCTCGCTCGAATCTGACCGCATGATCAACTCCTTCATCGCCAAGAAGGATTTGGATTCGGAGATGACCGTCGTGCGCAACGAGTTCGAGTTGGGCGAAAACAGCCCGTTCAACGTGCTCCTTGAACGCGCGCAAGCCGCCTCTTACATCTGGCACAACTATGGCAAGACGACCATCGGGGCACGCGCCGACATTGAGAACGTGCCGATTGAGCGCCTGCAAGCCTTCTATCGTAACTACTACCAACCGGATAACGCCGTCCTGACCATCGCCGGCAAAGTTGACGAAGCCAAGACGCTCGCGCTGGTTGATAAATACTTCTCGCCCACGCCGCGCCCGACGCGCGTGCTACAGAAAATCTACACGGTCGAGCCGACGCAGGATGGCGAACGCGCCGTCACGCTGCGCCGCGTCGGCGACACGCAACTCGTGCAGGCGCTCTATCACGTGCCCGCCGGTTCGCATCCTGATTTCGCCGCCGTTGACGTGATCGCGCAGGTCTTGGGCGACACGCCTTCGGGGCGTCTGCACAAGGCGCTCGTCGAATCGAAGAAGGCGAGTTCCGTCTTCGGCTTCGACTTCCAGTGGCACGACCCGACCATCGCCGTCTTCGGCGCGGAAGTCCGGCAGGGCGAATCGCTCGATGCCGCCCGCGATGCGCTCTTGCAGACGGTCGAAGGCATCGGCGCGAACCCGCCAACCAAAGAAGAGGTTGACCGGGCGCGCGCGCAGCTTCTGAAGAACATCGAACTGGCGCTGAACAACTCTGATCAGGTCGGTCTGACCTTGAGCGAGTTCATCGGCGCAGGCGACTGGCGCTTGTTCTTCCTGCACCGCGACCGCCTGCGTAAAGTCACTCCCGAAGAGGTCGGGCAGGTGGCCGCGCGCTACTTCAAACCGGCCAACCGCACGCTTGGGCTTTTCATCCCGACGCCCAAGCCCGACCGCGCCGAGATTCCGCCGACGCCCGACCTGCTCGCCGTCCTCAAGGACTACAAGGGCGATGCCGCGATGGCGACGGGCGAGGCGTTCGACCCGTCGCCCGCCAACATCGAATCGCGCACGACGCGCAACGACGCGGGCGGTCTGAAGCTGGCACTGCTGCCGAAGAAGACGCGCGGCGGCAAGGTGGTCGCGCAGATGGTCTTGCGCTACGGCGACGAGCAGAGCCTGATGAACCGCTCGACGGCCGCGCAACTCGCGGGCGCGATGCTCATGCGCGGCACGACCAAGCACACGCGCCAGCAGATTCAGGACGAACTCGACCGCCTGAAAGCGCGCGCTTTCGTCTTCGGCGGCCCGACGCAGGCGAGCGTCTCCATCGAAACGACGCGCGAGAATCTGCCGGCCGTCATGCGCCTCGTCGCGGAAATCCTGCGCGAGCCGGCCTTCCCCGCCAGCGAGTTCGAGCTACTCAGACAGGAGAATCTGGCCGGCATCGAACAGCAAAAGAGCGAGCCGACGCAGATCGCCTTCACCGCCTTTAGTCGGGTCATGAATCCGTATCCGAAGGGCGACGTGCGCTACGTCACGACGCCGGAAGAGGACGTGGCGGACATCACGGCCGCGACGCTCGACCAGGCTAAGCAGTTCTACAAGGACTTCTACGGCGCATCGAACGGGCAACTCACCGTCATCGGCGACTTCGACCCCGCCGAGATCGCTTCGCTCACCAAACAACTCTTTGGCGATTGGAAGAGTCCGCGCCCCTTTACGCGCGTGCCGAGCGTGTTCAAGGACGTGGCCGCCATCAATCAATCGTTCCCCGCGCCCGACAAGGCGAACGCCTTCTTTGTCGCGGGCCTCAACCTGAACGTGCGCGACGATAATCCTGATTATGCCGCGCTCGTACTCGGCAATTACATGGTCGGCGGCGGCTTCCTCAACTCGCGGCTCGCCGCGCGCCTCCGCCAGAAGGAGGGCTTCAGCTACGGCACTGGCTCGTCCTTCTTCGCCAGCGCGCTCGACCAGTACGGCTACTGGC
>DASVQA010000179.1:0-1674 GCA_036389375.1 Pyrinomonadaceae bacterium
CGCCATCGTGCCCATCAGCGATGCGAGCGCGACCGGCTTTGCCGGCACAAACTCGCGGCGCGAGACGGCCTTCGGCATCGAGACGAAGCTCTGGCGCAACACGGCTTTGAGCGGTCGTTATCAACTTGAGAACGGCGCAAACGGCACGGACAGCTTCGCCGTCATCGGCTTGCAGAATCGGCTGCCCATCAACAAGCAGCTCGCGCTCGATCTCGCCTTCGAGCGCGGCTTCCACATGGCGGGCACGGGTGCGAGCTTCACGGGCGGCGCATTTGGCCTGTCCTTCCTGCCGAACCCAGACCTGCGCACGGCGGCGCGCTACGAGCTGCGCCAACAGATCGGCGGCCTCGCGCAACTGTTCACCGTCGGCGCGGCTGGGCGCATCAACGAAGGCTTGACGACGATGGCGCGCTTCCAGTGGTCACACGCCGATTATCAGGGGCGCACGACCGACGCGTTGACGGGCACGGCCGCTGTCGCCCTGCGCCCCGTCAAGACGGACGACCGGGGCTTGCTCTTCAGCTACACGCACCGCGCGTTCACGCAGAGCGGGCAAGCGGCGAGCGACACGATGAGCGAGCGCGGCGACACGGTCTCAATGGACGGCTACTGGCAACCGGAGCGGCGCACGGAGTTGTTCGGTCGCTTCGCGTTGAAGTTCGGCGGCAACAGCCGCGAGGGTTTGATCTCGACTTCGGCGCTCACCTACATGGCGCAACTGCGCGCCGCGCGGCGCATCCGGCGCTCGCTCGACACCGCCTTTGAGTATCGCTTCATGGCGCAGCCCACCACCGGCACGCGCCGCACCTCAACGGGCGTCGAGCTGGGCTACTGGATGTTCGCCGACATACGCTTCGGCGTCGGCTACAACTTCACCACCGCGACCGAGCCGGACGGCATCTTGTTGACGCGCCCGCGCGGCTTCTACTTCACCATCTCGACCAAGCTCTCGAACCTCTTCGACCTCTTCGGCACGGCCAGCGCAGGACTCGCGCCGACAGGACAGACGGCCGCACCAACGGACAAACCGGAGCAGCCGCAGAGTAAGACGCAGAACGACCAGCCGCAGGGAGGTGCGCCTCCGCAATGAACCGGGCACGGACGATTGCGCGGCTTTTTTATGTAGCGTGGCAGGGACGCGGCGCGCCGCTCGTCGTGCGCCTCTGCCTGCTGGCGCTCTTCTGCTGCGTCGCCGGTGTGCAAAGCGCCCGCGCGCAGTTGACCGTCACGCCCGTGACCTGGAACGTGATCGGACTGGACAGCAACAAGTATGATCAGGGCGTTGGCCCCGATACATTTCAGATCGGCGCGCGCGCGTGCAACACCGGCGCGACGCCCATCGCCAACGTGGTCAGCACTTTCTCTTGGGACAGCACGAACCCTTACATCAATCTCGCCGCGACGACCGCCAACCCCGTCACCTTGTACTCGCTGGCGGCGGGTACGTGCACAGACTTCTACTATCCCGTTACGATCAGCCGCGTCCCGCAGGTGTTCACCACCAATCCCTCCCGCCGCTACCACATCACCATCGGCGGCAACGGCGTCGCCGCCGTCAGCACGCCGACGCCGCGCGAGTTGTACGTCGAGCAACTGCTCTCCCAAGCGCGCAACAAGGTCATATCGATCACGGGGCCGACCAGCGTCTATGTCGGGCAGAGCTATACCTTCCGG
>DASVQA010000180.1:0-12256 GCA_036389375.1 Pyrinomonadaceae bacterium
CAGGACTGGTGGCGTAGTCGACGGTGACGGCGGTGGGCGCGGGGGCGGAGAGGGTGACTGAGATGTCGAGCCGCCCGGCGTTTTCGGTGACGGGGATGTTGTCGCCGGTAAACTGCACTGTCAGCGGCGCTGTTGGCACGCTCACCAGATAGCGAGCGAGGGCGAAGTCTCTGCTGCTGCCGGTGTCGGCGTAGCCGGCAGCGACGATCTTGGCGTCGGGTTGAATGGCGATGGCGTTAGCTTGATTATCAACGCCGAAGAAGTCGGTCGTGACCTTGCCGCCAGTGCCGAAGGTCGAATCGAGTGCGCCGTTGGTGTTGTAGCGCGCGACGGCAAAGAAGGCAAAGGGGCCGGTCGCGGCGGCGGCGGCCTGAGCGTTAAGCATCGTGGCCGTCAATTCGTGGCGCGCAGACTTCGTGGCGTCGTCGGCCGTGTAGTAAGTCACGTCGTCGGCAGCGTTGCGGGGCGTCAGAAGCGCCTGCTGCGTCGCGGCGGCAGCGAGCGGGAAGTAGAAACCGGCGGCGACGAGTTTCCCGTCGGCTTGCAGGGCGAGGTCTTGGGCCGAGTCGAAACCGCCGAAGTCGGTGGTAACTTTGCCGTCACCGTCGAAGGAAGTGTCGAGCGAGCCGTTTGTGTTGTAGCGCGCGAGGGCGAAATCGCTGTTCGTGCCGGGGAGCGTGGCCGCGCCGGCTGCGACTAACTTGCCGTCCGACTGTCTGACCAGACCGCTGATGGCGTCTGCGCCGCCGCTAAAGTCGGTCGTGGCTTTGCCGTCGCCGTCGAAGGAAGTGTCGAGCGAGCCGTCCGCGTTGTAACGCGCGAGCGCAAAGTCGCCGGCCGACGAGCCAGCGACGACAATTTTGGCGTCAGACTGAATCAGTACGGCAGTGGCGGAATCCGATCCGCCGGCGAAGTCGGTCGTCACTTTGCCGTCGGTGTCGAACGAAGTGTCGAGCGAGCCGTTGGCGTTCAGGCGCGCGATGAGGAAGTCGCTGAAGTTCGTGCCGACGACGACGATCTTACCATCGGATTGTACGGCCACGCCGAGCGCGCTGTCGTGGCTTGTGCCAAAGTCAACTGTGACCAGCCCACCCGTGCCAAAGGTGGTGTCGAGCGAGCCGTTCGAGTTGTAGCGCGCGAGGGCAAAAGAGGTGTCGGCGCTGGGTATTTGACTGAAATGCGCGCCGGTCTGCCCGGCGGCGATGATCTTGCCGTCGGCTTGCAGCGCCCCGGCGAAGGCGAAATCGTCGCTGTCGGTCGAGAAGTTGGTCGTGACGATGCCGCCCGTGCCGAAGGTCGTATCGAGCGAGCCGTCGTTGTTGTAGCGCGCGAGTTGGAAGTTGGGGTTCTGCGTGTTGACGATGCGGATGCGCAGGTCGTTGCGCCCGACGGCGACGACACGGCCGTCCGCCTGTGTGAGCAGTGCCGTGACGCTGTCGTCGTTGAGCGCAAAGTCTGTGATGGCGATGCCGTCACCGTCAAACGAAGTGTCGAGCGCGCCGTTCGCGTTGTAGCGCATGACGCCGAAGTCGCGCTGGCTTGAGGCGTTGTCATCGCCCGCCGCGACGATCTTGCCGTCGCCTTGGAGCGCCACGCCGAGCGCGCCGAGATTGAAGCGCCCGCCTCCGGAGTCGGTCAGGACAAAGCCGTCGGTGTCAAACGAAGTGTCGAGCGAGCCATTTGTGTTGTAGCGCGCGAGGGCGAAAAAGCTACCGCCCGATATTGTGCCCGCGCGCCCGGCGGCGATGATCTTGCCGTCGGGTTGCAGCACGACCGCCTCGGCCGCGTCTACGAGACCGAGGTCGGTTATGACCTTGCCATCGGTGTCAAACGAGGTATCGAGCGAGCCATCTGTGTTGTAGCGCGCGAGGGCAAAGTTGTCGTCAGCGGCGACGCTGCGCGCGGTCTGTCCGACGGCGACGATCTTGCCGTCGGACTGAATGACAACGTCGCTGGCCTCTTCAAACGTGCCGCCGAAGGCGGTCATGGTCTTGCCGTCTGTGTCGAACGAGGTGTCGAGCGCGCCGTTGGCGTTCAGGCGCGCGACGGCGAAGGCGCTGCTGCCCTGTCCGACCACGACCATCTTGCCGTCGGTTTGGAGCGCAACGGCGAAGGCTTGTTCAAACGTGAGTTCGGTGAAATCAACGGTCGCGCGCCCGTCCGTGTCGAACGAGGTGTCGAGCGCGCCGTCCGAGTTATAGCGGGCGACGGCAAAGACGCTGTTGAAGGTGGAATTATCTGTGGCCGTACCTACGACGACAAACTTGCCGTCGGGCTGTAGCTTGATGTCGTTCGCTGCGGCGCTGTTGCCCGGAAACGGCGTGAGGACTAAGCCGCCCGTGCCGAAGGTGGTGTCGAGCGAGCCGTTCGAGTTGTAGCGCGCGAGCGCGAAGGCGCTGGCAAAGCTGCTGCTAGGGTCGTTGGCTAGGCCCGCGAGGACGATCTTGCCATCGGGCTGGATGACGAGGGCGGAAGCGAATCCGCCCTGCCCGACGGGGAAGTCGGTGTGGACGCGCCCGCCGTTGCCGAAGGTCGCGTCGAGCGAGCCGTCCGTGTTGTAGCGCGTCAGGGCGAAGTCTGTGCTGGACGAGCCGGCGACGACGATCTTGCCGTCCGACTGGATGGCGATGTCGTTGGCGGTGTCGAGTCCACCGGGAAACGACGTGGCGACGCGTCCGCCGCTGCCGAACGTCGTGTCGAGGTCGCCGTCATTAGCGACGGCGACGGCCGCCACGTGCGGGCGCTGGCTGAGGACGAGCAACATGGCGACGAGCGCGCAGAGGGCCGCATAACGCGCCCAGCGCCAACGGGCAGCCGCCGTTTGCCGTGCAACTAGAGTAAGCAGGAAAGATGACTGTGCGGCCCTGTTCATAATCTACCTCTCGAAAAGTCCGGTTTTTGGGGCAACGACCTTGAATAAGGCAAGGCTTCCGTCGAGCCGATGGTTACTGCCTCAAGGCACTATTGGGTTCTTCAATTAACTATAGCGTAATCGGGTGTCGAAAATGGACAGCCCCGGCGAAAATTCTTTTGCAAAGACGCATTCAAGGGTAAAATCACGAACCTGACGTTGGAGGCCGCTTTGAATACACCCTCGCCGCAAGACGTAACCCAAATTCTGAAGGACTGGAGCGACGGAGACGACGACGCGCCGGTCAAACTCATGCCGCTCGTCTACGACGAGTTGCGCCGGCTGGCGCGCGACTACCTGCGCCGTGAACGGGCCGATCACACGCTGCAAGCGACGGCGCTCGTCCACGAGGCCTACGTGCGGATGGTCGGCCAACAGAGCGTGGGCTGGCAGAACCGCGCGCACTTCTACGGCGTCGCGGCCCGTTTGATGCGCGGCATTCTGGTCGATCATGCGCGCGCCCACACGGCGCTCAAGCGTGGCGGCGGCGCGCAGAAATTGACGCTCGACGAAGCGAAGATTATGCCCGACGGGCGCGCCGCCGATCTGGTCGCGCTCGACGACGCCTTGAAACTTTTGGCGCAGACCTATCCGCGCAAAAGCGAAGTGGTCGAACTAAAATTCTTCGGCGGGCTGGAAGCGAAAGAGATCGCAGAGGTCTTGGGCGTGGCGGAAAAAACCGTCCTGCGCGATTGGAGTTTTGCCAAGCTGTGGCTCTGCCGGGAACTGAGCAAGGAGTCGCTCGCCTGATGGGGCCGGACAGGGCCGAGCAGGTGGCGGAACTCGTCGAGTCGGCGCTTGAGCGCGCGCCGGCGCAGTGGCCCGCGTTTCTCGACGCGGCGTGCGCGGGCGACCAATCTTTGCGCGCCGAGGTGGAATCGCTCCTGCGCCATCAGGAGCAGGCGCAGCACTTCATCGAAGCACCCGCTTTTCAGTTGGCCGCCGAAATGCTGACGAGCGCGGACGGCGAACTCAAAGCCGGACAGATGCTCGGCGGCTACGAGATTCTCGCGCCGCTCGGCGAAGGCGGCATGGGCGAGGTCTATCTCGCGCACGACACGAAACTGGGGCGCAAGGTCGCCATCAAACTGGTCAAGCGCGGGCTGGGCACGAGCGACGTGCTGCGCCGCTTCCGTCACGAGGAGCAGATTCTCGCCAACCTCGACCACCCGCACATCGCGCGGCTCTTTGGCGGCGGGACGACCGAGGACGGGCTGCCCTACTTCGTCATGGAGTACATCGAAGGGCAGCAGATCAATAAATACTGCGACGCGCAACAACTCACCACCGGCGCGCGCCTCGAACTGTTCCGCGCCGTCTGCGCCGCCGTCACCTACGCGCACCAGCACCTCGTCGTTCACCGTGACATTAAACCCGGCAACATCATCGTCACGCCCGCCGGTACACCCAAACTGCTCGATTTCGGCATCGCCAAACTGCTCGACGCCGACACGGCGCAAACGGACGCGCACACCGTCACGCTGCTCGGCGTGATGACGCCCGAATACGCCAGCCCGGAACAGTCGCGTGGCGAACCCGTGACGACTGCGAGCGACATCTATTCGCTCGGCGTGCTGCTCTACGAACTTCTCACCGGGCATCGCCCCTATCGTTTCCAGAGCCGGCGACCCGACGAGATGGCCCGCGTCATCTGCGAGCAGGAACCGGAACGGCCAAGCACGGCCATCAGCCGGCTTGAGGAAGTGCCGGGCGCAGGGAACCGGCCAACGCAGATGATCACGCCGGAATCGGTCGGGCGCACGCGCAAAGAGCAGCCGGAGCAACTACGCCGCCGGCTCGCGGGCGACTTGGACAACATCGTGCTGCTGGCGCTGCGCAAAGAACCGCAGCGCCGTTACGCCTCGGTCGAACAGTTCTCCGAAGACGTACGCCGCTACCTGAACGGGCTGCCGGTCAGCGCGCGTAAAGCCACCTTCGCCTATCGCAGCACGAAGTTTATCAAGCGGCACAAGGTCGGCGTCGCCTCCGCTTTGCTCGTACTGCTGGCGCTCGTCTCCGGGCTGGCGACGACCATCTGGCAGGCGCGGCGGGCGCGGGCTGAGCGGGCACGGGCCGAGCGCCGTTTCAACGACGTGCGGAAACTGGCGAACTCGAATCTGTTCGAGCTACACGATGCGATTGCCAATCTGCCCGGTTCGACCACCGCGCGCGCACTGTTAGTCAAAAGGGCTTTGGAATATCTGGACAGTCTGGCGCAGGAAGCGCAGGATGATCCTTCGCTGCAACGCGAACTGGTCGCGGCCTATCTCAAGGTCGGCAACGTGCAGGGCAATCCCAACAACGCCAACCTCGGCGACGCGGCCGGCGCGCTGCAAAGCTACGCCAAAGCACAGACGCTCGCCACGCGCCTCGTCGCGCTCAACCCGGCGGACGCGCAGGCGCGGCGCTTCATCGGCGTCGTTAACGAGAAGATGAGCGACGTGCAGGCGGGCACGGGCGACATCGGCGGCGCAGTCGGCAGCGCCCGCGCGTCGCTCTCGATCTTCAAGGCGATTGCCGACGCCGCGCCCGCCAACATGGAAGCCCGGCAGTCGCTTGCGATCAGCTATATCAAGTCGGGCGACGTGCTTGGCAACGCTAATTTCCCGAACGCAGGCGATCAGGTGGGCGCGCTGGCGAGCTATCGCGCCGCCGCCGAAATTCTGGAATCGCTCTCGACGGCCGACCCGGCGAACGCCAAGACGCGCCGGTTGCGCGGACTCATCTACGAGCGCCTCGGCACGATGCTACAGGCGCAGGGCGATGTTGGCGCGGCGCTCGCCGCTTACAGCAAATCGCTCGTCATCAGAGAACAGTTTGCGGCCGAGCATCCGACGGACACGGACGCGATCCGCGACGCAGCCATCGCGCACGAGAAGATCGGCGATGTCATGGCCGCGAAGGGGGAACTGAAGGCCGCGTTTGAGAGTCGGCGCAGGTCGCTCGAAATCTTCCGGGGGTTGGTCGAGTCCGATCCGCAGAACGTGCAGGCGCAGCAATCGCTGGCGATCAGCTATCTGCATCTGGGCGACACGCTGGGCCGCCCCGCGTCGCCCAATCTCGGTCGCCCGGCCGAGGCGCTGAAAAACTACCGGCTGGCCTTCGCCGTGCTCAGCGCCCACGCAGACCGCGATGCGGGCGCGAACGTGAAGGCGCGCGAAACGCTCGCGGAAATTCAGCAACGCTTGAGCGCGCTGCACGCACGCCCCTGAGCGGCCCCCGCGCGCTGCGAAAGAGCCGGACAGGTGATTGACTAAGGACGCGCCGGCCGCTTATATTGCGCTTGTCTGTAAACATCTCGCATACGCCGCCGTCTCCGTCGTTAAAGATCATGTCGAGCCTGCTTCTACTCCAAGCGTTGCCTGCGCCCGGCCGCGTGCCGGCCGGCGACAGCCCGCTCACGGCCTACTGGCCCGTGATGATCTTCTTCGTCTTTGCGATCATCTTCCCCGTCCTGCCGATTGTGCTGGGGCGTCTGCTCCGGCCGAACGTCTATCAGAAGGACAAGATGCGCCCCTACGAGTGCGGCATAGACCCGACGACCGAAGCGCACGACCGCTTTACGGTGCGCTACTACATCGTCGCCATGCTCTTTCTCGTCTTCGACGTGGAGACGATCTTTCTGCTCCCCTGGGCCATCATCTTCATGGGCGACGATTTCAGCTTCACCAAGTTCGCCCTGCTGGAAATGTTCGTCTTCTTAGCGATTCTGGTGCTTGGTTATTACTACGCGTGGCGCAAAGGCGCTTTAGAGTGGGCGTGAAAGGAGGGTGCGGGCTTGCGGGCTGACGGCTGACGGATTGCATGTTAACGTGTCGCGCGTTTTCATTCATCTCTCATCTCTTAACCCTGAACCCTTAGCTCATGGCTGAACATCCTGAAGGCATTGTTTTAACCACCGTCGATTCACTCTTCAACTCGCTGCGGCGCAACTTGGCCGCGCCCATGTTGAACGTGAAGCCGGTGAAGGATTTCATCAACTGGGGACGCAAGTCGGCATTGTGGCCGATGACGTTTGGCTTGGCCTGTTGCGCCATCGAGATGATCGCCACCGGCGCGGGGCGCTTCGATATTGATCGGTTCGGCGCGGGTGTGTTCCGGCCGAGTCCGCGCCAGAGCGACCTGATCATCGTCGCGGGCACGGTCACGTTGAAGATGGGCCCGGTCGTGCGGCGCGTCTATGATCAGATGCCGGAGCCGAAGTGGGTCATCGCTATGGGCGCGTGCGCTTCGACGGGCGGGCCGTTCGATTCATATTCGACGATGCAGGGCGTGGATCGCACGATCCCCGTTGACGTGTACATTCCCGGCTGCCCGCCGCGCCCTGAGGCGCTGCTCTACGGGCTGATGCGCCTGCAAGACATCATCATGCGCGAACACCCGTCCGCTTACATCTTCGAGTCAGACGGCGCGGTGCATCGGCTGCGCCAGTTCGAGGGCGAGGAAGAGTTGCAGTCCGTCTCGCCGCTCGACCGCGAGGCGACGGAAGTGATCGCGGCCAACAGTTAGGCGCGCACAGTTAACTCGGAAAATTTAAGCCCCGGCGCGAGCGATAGATTGCTGCTCGCGCCGGGGCTGAACTTTTACGGTGCGCGGCCGGTGCATGAAGCGTGCACGGCACGTCTGTCTTTACTGCTTCTTACGCAACAACGTGAAGTTCCACTTAAGGCCGTCTACGTTATTGCCTTCACCCTTGATCGTGCCGCCGGCAATCGTGCCCTGCAACACGGAATAATCGCCGACCGAGATTTGCACGGTATTGTCGAGTTGCTGCCACGTGCCGCCCGTCGTCTTCAATACGTGCTTGCCGTTCTCTAATGCGTTGAAGCTATAGCGCAGCGTCCCGCCCTTGAGAAATTCTATCGTGTATGCGCCCGCCTCGGGGCTGAGGCCGCGCCAGACCGTATCCGCGAGCGACCCTTCTTCTTCCTCCGCACTACGCTCCGGCGGAGACGAGTTCTCGCCCTGCGACCGCTCTGCATTGGTCGCCCGCGTGCCTGTCGAAGCAGAGGCTTCGGGCGACGTGGCGACCGGCGCATTCGGGTCGCCGACGGCGAGCACCAGTTCGTCGGCGCGATAACCCTCGATCACGGCGAGCGGGCGCTGCACCTTACCCTGACCGAGATCGAGCGTGACGCGGCGCGGCACGGTGTCTTGCAGATATTTGACCAGCCCTTGCAGCGTCACCTCGCCCTTCGTGTTTGCTGCGCGGCCCTGCAAGCCCTCGACCAGCGCCAACGTGAAATAGCCGTGCTGTTGTTCCTTCTGTTCATAAGCGCGCCGGCCCACGTCGGTCGCGTAGATGGTGGCAAAGGCTTGCACCTCGCGGTTGCGCACGTCGAAATTGAAACCGCGCATAAATTCGTTGGTCAACGGATTATCGGCGTTGGCACGCCCCGCCGCCGGGTCGTTGCGGCAGGCATCAAGGAGCAAGAGCACCTGCCCGACGCCCGTCCCGTGAATCCATTCTTTGATCTGCACGACGTTGATCGCGGTCTGCTCTAAGAGCCGCACGTCGTCGCTCACCTGTGCATCGGAGGGGAGCAGGAACGCTTGATTGTTGCGTTCGATGCCGTGTCCGGCGAAGGAGAAGAGGAGCAGCCCGTCTTTCGGCACGGCGGCGGCAAGGTTCGACAGGCGGCGCAGGATGTTGCCGCGCGTCGGCTGCCGCTCCGGCGGTTGGTTCGACGCGAGCAGGATCACTTGGTCGCGCGGGAAACCGGCATTGCGCACGAGCGCCTCGGTCAGTATGCGCGCGTCGTTGGCCGCACCGCTCAGCCCCACAACCTGTGGATCGGTGTACTGGTCAACGCCGACGACGAGCGCGTAACGCTTCGTTTTGCCCGGCAGCGTCTGAATGAGCTTGAGGGCGCGGTCGTGCGCCTGCGTTTCCAGTTCGCGCCCGATGCCGCGCCCCTGTGACGGCGGCTGCGGCTTCGGCGGCTGTGTCTGTGTCTGTTGTGTCTGCGGCGGCTGCGCGGCGGGCGTCGGCGACCAGACAGAGAGTGCGGTTAAGGACAACGCGGCGCAGATGAGCGCCGCGACAGGGAAGGCGTTATGTCGGGAGCGTGGGAACGTCATGCCGAGACTTTAACGCGGGTTAGGCGGCAAGTGAAGTTTTTTTTAACGGCACAGCGCGCCGCTCATGCAGTTAAACGCTACTTGCGCGTCCTGCCTTCAGAGACCTTGCAGATGGCGCGTGTCGTTGAGCGCGCGGATGCGCAGGAAGCCGTCGGCGTGCAAGTGGAAGCGATTGATGCCGCAGTTGTTGGTGCTCAGCCAGACGGGGCGCAGTTGCGGCGCGTCGAGCGCGCCCATGAGGTGCAGCGCGAGGATGCAGGCCGTGCCCGTGTGCGTGAAGACGGCGAGCGTGCCGCCGCGATTGTCGTTGATGGCTTGGTCGAGCGCACCGGCGGCGCGGTCGAGCAGTTGACGATAGCTTTCACCGCCCAGGAGTACGTGCTCAAAGTCGCGGCGGAGCAGCGCGGCGTACTCGTCCGGGTACTGCTCCGCCGCCGCCTCAAACGTCAGCCCCTCCATCTGCCCGACGCTGCGTTCGCGGAAGGCATGCGTCTGCTTGATGCTCAAGCCGGTCGCGTGCGCGAGCGGCGCGGCCGTCTCAACAGCGCGCAGCAGGTCGCTTGAGTAGATCGCCGTCACGCCCTCGGCCGCGAGCGCCTGCGCCGTCGCCCTCGCCTGCCGCCGGCCCAACTCTGAGAGCGGCGTCGGCGTGTGCCCGCCGAACCGCCCTTCGGCGTTCCCTTGCGACTGTCCGTGCCGCACGAGCAGGATGCGCGTCGTGTCCATAAAATAAGTGCTGAGTGCTGAGTCCTGAGTGCTGAAGAAGAAAGAACTGACTTTTACTCAGCACTCAGCACTCAGCACTCGGCACTTGCTCTAGGCTGCGACCGTTTCGGCCTTTAGTTTTTCGGCTTGATAGTGGGTGATGAGCGCGTTGATGAACTGGTCGAGGTCGCCGTCCATAACGAGGTTGAGTTGGTGGATGGTCAGCCCGATGCGGTGGTCTGTGACGCGATTCTCTTTGAAGTTGTAGGTGCGTATCTTCTCGGAGCGGTCGCCGCTGCCGACCATTGAGCGGCGCTCGCTCGCTAGCGCGTCGTGCTGCTTCTGCTCCTCCATCTCTTGGAGGCGCGCCCGCAGCACGCGCATCGCCTTCTCGCGGTTCTTAATCTGCGACTTCTCATCCTGCATCGAGACGACGGTGTTCGTCGGCAGGTGCGTGATGCGGACGGCCGAGTAGGTGGTGTTGACGGACTGACCGCCCGGCCCCGACGAGCAGAACGTGTCAATGCGCAGATCGTTCGGGTTGATCTTCACGTCCACCTCTTCGGCTTCGGGCAAGACGGCGACCGTGATGGCGCTGGTGTGTATGCGCCCGCTCGCTTCAGTCTGCGGCACGCGCTGGACGCGATGCACGCCCGATTCGTAACGCATCTTGGAGTAGACCTTGTCGCCTTCGATCAGCACGGTCGCTTCCTTGATGCCGCCGATGCCGGACTCCGACATGTCGAGCACTTCAAAGCGCCAGCGTTGGCGCTCGGCGAAACGCCCGTACATGCGCAGGACTTCGGCGGCAAAAAGCGACGCCTCGTCGCCGCCCGTGCCCGCGCGGATTTCGAGGATGACGTTCTTCTCGTCGTTCGGGTCGCGCGGCAGCAAGAGCACGCGCAAACTCTCTTCCACCTGATCGAGTTGCGCCTGCAAGGTCTCTAATTCAAGACGGGCGAGTTCGCGCATCTCCTCGTCGTCGCTATTGTCGAGCAGTTCGCGCGCCTCCGCGAGTTCTTGGCGCAGCACCTTCCACGCCCGATACTTTTCCACCATCTCGCCGAGCGTGCGATGCTGCTTGGCGGCTTTAACGTAAGCCGCCTGATCCGACATCAGATCAGGGGCGGAGAGTTGCGCGGTCAGTTCTTCGTAGCGCGCTTCGATCTGTTCGAGTTTGTCTAACATGGCAAATAGCTTTCACGATAACGGCGTCATGACCGCGGCCTGCGGCTGCGGTTCGAGCTTCAACGATTCCTTGAGCGCGAAGATGGCGACTTCGAGTTGTTTGTCGTCCGGTTCTTTGGTCGTGATGTTTTGCAGCCAGAGTCCGGGCGCGGTGATCAACTCGAAGACGAGACTGCCCTCGCTCTTGGCCGACAGCCGAATGATTTCATACGAGACACCGGCGATGACCGGCACGAGCGCAATGCGCGTGAGCATGTTCAGCAGGAGCGAATCGAACTTGACGACGGAAAAGAGCACGATGGAGACGAGCATGACGAGCATCAGAAAACTCGTCCCGCAGCGCGGATGCTGGCGCGGCTGACGCCGCGCGTGCTCGACTTCGAGCGGCAAGCCCTTCTCCCACGTGAACACCGTCTTGTGTTCCGCGCCGTGATACTCGAAGACGCGGCGTATGTCCTTCAACAGAGAGAAGCTGAAGATCATGATCAGGAAGAACGACATGCGGATCATGCCGTCGATCATGTTGAAGCCGACCGACGGGCGCACCGGATGCAGATAATAACGCGCCGCCGTCCACGCGCGGCTGTACCACGCGGGCTGCTCGCTCACCTGATTGACTGCGCCGGTTGCCGCGCCCGGCTGCGTCATTTGGCCCGGACTGGTCTGCGTCTGCACCGCGCTCGACGCGGCGGGCGCTGCGGGGACGGCCCAACCGGCGGCGATAAAGAGCGCGTTGGTCAGGACGAGCGGCGCGACGATAAAGAGCAGCACGTTGAAGATGAGCGCGAAGAAGATTGAGCCGGCGGCCGAAGCGGTCGCGCCGCGCTTCATCTCGTCTTGCGGACGCTGCTTCGTCGGGATGGGGAGCAAGCCGGGCACGCCGCCTGTCAGCCCCGCGAAGTCGCCTTCGCCCTCGACCATGGCCGGCGTCAGCACAACCCCGACCGCTTCCTGTTCCTGCTCCTGCTCGGCGGCGGCGAACGCCTCGCCCGCCGAGAAGTTCAGCGCCTTGATGCCGAGCGCCATTGATTGCACGAGCACCGCGCCGCCGCGCAAGACCGGCACACGTAAAATCTTGTAGCGGTCGCTCCATTTCGGCAACGTCGCGCCCGTGTGGACAATCGTCCCGTCGGGCCGGCGCACGGCGACGGCGTAAGCGTTTGGCGTCCGCATCATCACGCCTTCGACGACCGCTTGGCCGCCGACGATCAAGTCTTTCTCGTTTGTGCTCACGATGATTCTTCTCTCCTGCCCTGCGTGCGACCTGCGCCCGGCATACAACAACGCCGACGTTTGGTGCGCGTTGGTTGCCGCCGCTCGTCTTTAAGAAGATGCACGAAAGGCAACCGCCGCGAAAACGTCGGCGGGTGG
>DASVQA010000181.1:0-34665 GCA_036389375.1 Pyrinomonadaceae bacterium
CCCCCCCCACGTCTGTATTTACTCGCTGCTGGTCGCCAAGTTACTTGCTCGCATCCATGCTTCGTTGTAAGCTGTCCGCAGTTTCCCTCGAAATTTATTAAGCCCTCAATCTGAAGTTCCCCGATTTGCCGTGGCCGGTAGCGCGTCCGCTCGCTGGCTGCGGCTAACAAAATTTGCTCGGAAAGGACGAGAAACTCATGCGTAAAACTCTGCTTGTTTTAGCGATGCTGTTAATGGCGGCGACGCTTGCGGCGGCCGATACGATCTATCTGAAGGACGGTCGCACCATTCAAGGCACGGTCATCGGCTTCGTCAATAACCGCTTCGCCGTGCGCGTCAACACGTCGCCGACAACTTCGAGCGGCGGTTTCCCGTCAACGACGAACGAGGGCGGCGAGATACAGTTCTTCCGTCCGGCCGAAATTGATCGCGTCGAAATCGAAGGGCGCTCGTTTGATGAACTGCGCTACGAGACGCGCACCGTGCAGGTGCAGCTTGCGCCGAACTGGGTTGATAGCGGCGTTGACCTGCGGCGCGGTGAGCGCGTGCAGATCAAAGCCTCCGGCACGATCTACGCCGGGCGCGCACGCATCACGCCCGACGGGCTGCGCACGACCGATCCGAATGCGCCGTTGCCGAAAGCCGCCGAGGGCGTACTGATCGGCGCGGTCGGCACTGACAGCGACTCGCCGATTGTCGAACTCGGCCTCTCGCGCGAGTTCGTCGCCGACCGCGACGGCCGGCTCTACCTGACCGCCAATCGCAGTTCTTACACAGACGCGCGCGGCGCGTTCAACGTGCAGGTGCGCCGCGAGCGCGACCTGACCTCGCGGCGCGGCGGCGACGACAACAACCGCAACGACAATGACAACATCTTCGGCGGCGGCCAGTCCAACCGGCCCGCGCCCGTCCGCTCGCGCACGCCGCAGCCGATTGATACGGGCCGCAATCGCACGCCGCAGGAAGTAACGATTGACGTGCCCGGCACTTCGCGCGGGACGGACACGAACATAGACCTGCGCGCGGGCGATCAAGTGACGATCACGGCGAGCGGCACGGTCGTCGCCGGCCGCCGCGCCGGACAGGTCGGGCCGGACGGCGGGCGGGCCGGCGGCTTCGGCGCAATCGCGGGCACGTACCCCGTACCGAACGCGGGGCCGGGCGCGCTCATTGGCTACATACGCCTCTCGAACGGGCAGGTCACACAACCATTCCTGATCGGTGCGCAACAGACCTTCACCGCGCAGGCTGACGGTCGCCTCTTCCTCGCCATCAACGACGACAACTACGGCGACAACGGCGGCAACTTCACCGTGCGCCTCAGGTACTAAAGAGAACGACTAAGGGCTGAGGGCTGGGGGCTGAAGAAGAAACCGTTCTTTTCAGCCTTCAGCCCTTCTTATTCAGCCCTCAGCCCTTTCTTTGTCGCGCGGATGATCGGATCAATCGTGGGGGCGAAAGGCGGGGCGTAGGCGAGGTCGAAGTTGTTGATCTCTTCCACTTTCAGTTGGGCGTGCAGGGCGGCGGCGTACACGTCTATGCGCTGCGCGACGCCCTCGCGGCCGACCATCTGCGCGCCGAGCAGCCGCCCGCGTTGGTCGTAGATGATGCGCGAGAGAATCTGCGTGCCGTCGGGGTAATAACCGGCGCGCGAAGGCGTCTCGGCTTCGGCGGCGGCCGCGACGAAACCGGCCTGTTCTGCCTCGCCAAGCGACAGACCCGTGCGCGCAACTTCGAGGTCGAAGACGCGGACGACGTTTGTGCCGACCACACCGCTGTAGCGCGCGGGCGGTTGCGCGCCCGCCGCATTCGCGCCCGCCACCCAGCCTTGCCGCACGGCGGGCTGCGCGAGCGGCAACCAGACGTGCGCGCCGGAGACGCGATGCAGGACTTCGCAGCAGTCGCCCGCCGCATAGACGTTCGGCGCGCTCGTGCGCTGCTCCGCGTCCACCACGACCGCGCCGCTCGCGCCGAGTTCCAGCCCCGCGCTTTCGGCCAGTGCGGAATTGGCGCGCACGCCCACGCCGATGCACACAAGCTGGGCCTCGATAGCGTGCCCCTCGGCCGTCAACACGCGCTCGACCTGTGCGCCGCCCTCGAAGGCGACGGCGCGCGCGCCGAAGATGATTTCGACCCCGTGCGCGCGTAATTCTGCCACCACGCGGTCGCGCAAGCGGCCGTCCAGCGTGCTCATCACCTTGTCGGAAGATTCAATCAGCGTCGTGCGCAAACCCCGCCGCGCGCATGCTTCAGCCAGTTCAAGCCCGATGTAGCCAGCGCCGACGATGGCCGCCGTTTGGGGGCGGCGCGCGCCCATGTAGTCGAGCATCTGCCGGCCGTGCTGCATGTGGCGCAGCACGAAGACGCCCGCGAGTTCGCGGCCCGGCAGGGGCGGGCAGATGGCGGCCGCGCCGGTCGCCATAATGAGTTGGTTGAAACCTATGTCGCGCTCCGTCCCGTTGTCGCGCACGCGCAGGGCCGATTTGGCCGGGTAGAGTTCAAGGGCTTCCGTGTTGAGCCGCAGGTCTATGTTGTGGCGCGTGCGGAAATATTCGGGCGGGTGAATAACGAGCCGGTCGAGCGCGGGGATGAGACCAGAGATGACGTAGGGCAGCCCGCACGCGCCATAGGATACGTCGCCCGTCTTTTCCAGCACGACGATGTCGAGCGCGGGCGCGCGTCGGCGTGCTTCCATCGCCGCCGCCAGCCCGGCCGCGACGCCGCCGACGATCACCAAAGTTGTCTGACTCAAGCCGCTCGTTCGCCTTCCGTCTGAATTAGAAACACGTTTTGTCGCCCTAGCTTACTCAAACCGGCGGCGAATGGGAAAAGGGAAACGCAAATGGCGCGGAAAACGTAACAAACATTGCGGGGCGTAGGTTGGCCTCAGTTTTGCCTAATAGTCTTTACGATGTCTGTGGCTGACGCGCTATAATACGCTCCGTTGCAATTCCCCACACAGGTGACTTGGCGAGGCGGACTCCTTCAATGAAAAAATGCCCGAAATGCGGGAAGCTCTATGAGACGACGAACACTCTGTGTCCGAACGACGGCACGGTGCTGGTCAAAACCGGCGACGCGTTGTTGGGCCAGACGCTCGCCAGCAAGTACCGCGTAGAGGAACGCATCAGCGAAGGCGGCATGGGCACGGTCTATCGCGGCACGCACGTGCTGATGGAGAAGCAGGTGGCGATCAAGGTGCTGCATCCATCGCTCGCCGCCGACGATAAGATCGTCGCGCGCTTCACCCGCGAAGCCAAAGCCGCCTCGCGCATCTCGCACCCGCACGCCTTGAACGTCACTGACTTTGGCGAGGCCGACAACGGCATCGTCTTTCTCATCATGGAGTATCTGCGCGGGCAGACGCTCAAGCAGATCATTCGCACGGAAGGGCCGCTGCCGCTTGCGCGCGTCGTCGAGATCACGCGGCAGGTGGCGGGCGCGCTTGATGCAGCGCACGCCGAGGGCGTCGTCCACCGCGATCTCAAGAGCGACAACATCATGCTCGAAGAGATCGGCGGCGGCGGTAACGGCAACGACTGGGCCAAGGTGCTCGACTTCGGTATCGCCAAGATTCAGGAGCCAGTCGGGCAAGACCCGGAGTTGACCGCGCCCAACCTGATCATCGGCACGCCGCAGTACATGTCGCCCGAACAATGTTCGCAGTCCGGCGAGATCGACAAGCGTTCCGACGTTTATTCCTTCGGCGTCATCCTCTACGAGATGCTCACCGGGCACGTCCCGTTCACGGGCGACTCGGCGACCGCCATCATGCTCAAGCATCTGCAAGAGCCTGCGCCGTCCATTCTCGACGAACGCAAAGACTTGCCGCCGTCGGTGGCCTACGTCGTCGCCAAAGCTCTGTCGAAGCGGCGCGAAGACCGCCAGCAGAGCGCGGGTGAATTGGCCGAAGCACTGGCGACGGCCGCCGAAGCGGAAGTGCCGGCGAGCGCCGGTCTCGCCACCGCCGAAGCCGCGCGCGAGACGGGCGAGCATCGTCGTGCGAACACAGATCGGATCGTCGTGCCCACCGGCTCGCACGAGGGGCGCACAACCGCCAACGATGATTACGACGAAGCGACCGTTGTGCGACCTGCGCCGCCGACCGTCGCGCACCGCGAGTTGGACGAACTAGCGGCTTACGATGCACCGCCGCCCGCCAGCAACTTCAGCCCGTGGAAGATCATGATTCCGGCCGCGCTGTCGCTGCTCGTCATCATCGGCGTCTTTTACGCCATGAGCCAGCGCGGCGCGGGTCAGCCTGCGGCAAACGATAACGCCGCGCCGCTCACCACCGACCCGAACGCGCAGGCCGTGCAACCGCTCAGCACGCCCACCGGCGCGGGCGAGAGCGCCATCGTCCCGACCGCCACGACGGTCGTCGTACCCAACACGGCAAGCGGCGCGCCGGCGACCGCAACGGGTCTGCCCACCGGCAACGACAACAGCGTTGCAGCGCAGCCTTCGCCGGCCGAGCAGCAGGGCGGCGACAACAGCAACGCCGCGCGCAACGACAACGCGAACACCCGACCGGCGGCCAACGACAACCGACCTCAGAACGACAACGCGAACGCCGATACCGAGCCGACGCCGCCGCCAAGCCGCAACGATAACCGGCACGCACGCCCCACGCCGACCGACACGGACGAGCCGCCGCCGCCGACACCTAAACCCACGCCGCGCGCCACGCCGCCGCCCGCCTCCACGCCGCCGCCGGTTGTGACCGCGCCGGTAGACGACTCGCCGCCACCGCCGGCCGCACGTTGACTGTGCAGCCCGATGAATGTGCAGCCAACCGCGCAAATTAGATTTGATTTAAGTCTGCCTGCGACACGAGCATTAAGACAGACGTGGCGGTGCGATTGCCGCGCGCACGAGCGATAGCAGTTCTTCCTCTTCGTCGAACACCAGTTCGATCTCCAAGACAAAGCAGGGCAGGGCAAAGTCGAGCGCGCGGAGCTTAACCGCGTCCTTCGCCGTCGTGATAAAGGCGTGCGCGCCGCTCTGCCGGGCCGCACGCGTGAGTTCGTCAATGTCGGCTTGCGTGTAGTTGTGATGATCGTTGAAGGCGCGTGTGTGGCGCAGGTCGCAGCCTGCGGCGCGCGCGTGCTGGAAAAAAGCCTGCGGGTTGCCGATGGCGCAGAACGCGGCGAACGGCTGCTTGGTCGCATCGAAATGCGCGGGGGCGGGGGCGTCCGGCGGCGCGAGTGGGCGCACGCGCGTGGTGCGCGTGCGTGCGGTGAAGACGGGGCGACCGGCGCTTAATTGCGCGGCCTTTGCGCGGAGCGCGTTAAGATCGGGCACGAGTTCGGCGCGCGTAATGACGATGCAGTGGGCGCGCGCGAGACCGTCGAGCGGTTCGCGCAGCCGGCCGCGCGGCAGCAGATGACCGCCGCCCCATGGCGCGCTCGCGTCAAGCGTCACGATGTCCAGATCGCGTGCGAGACTCAGGTGCTGAAAGCCGTCGTCCAGAATGAAGACTTCGCTCTGCAATTCGGCCAACGCCCAACATGCCGCCGCCACACGGTTCCTGTCGGCAACGACCGCCGCCAACCCGCGCAGATTCTCTGCTAATAGGCGCGGTTCGTCGCCGCCCGCGCGCGCGTCCGCAAGTATGCGCTTGCCATCGGAGACGACCACGCGCAGGTGTGCGTCGCGCCGGCCGTAGCCGCGCGTCAGCACGCACACGCGTCGCCCTTCACGCGCCACAGCCTGCGCCAGCCATTCGACCAGCGGCGTCTTGCCCGTCCCGCCCGCCGTGATGTTCCCGACGCTGATGACCGGCGCAGCAACGCTGTGCATCGCAAGCAGACCGGCGCGATACAACGCGAGTCGCGCGCGCGTGGCCGCGCCATAGACGACGCCTAGCGGTGCAAGTGCCAGCGACATAAGAGGGCAGAGGGGCGGGGCTAGAAGTTAGATGTCAGGCGCGTTTCAATGTCAGCTTTGCGCGTTTTCGCTCCCGGTGGTAACGGAGCATGGTCAGTCTGCACAGTCGGCCCGCTAACCTCTGCCGGCGCATCTCTGATCAAGGCTTTGAGTAGCTCGACGGTGCGCGCGGTCGCGCCGCGATTCTGCGTGAGCACCGCGAGTGCGCGTGTGCCAAAGGCGCAGCGGCGTTCGTCGTCGGCCAACAACTCCTGAAAGGTGCGCGCGAGTGCGGCGGGCACTTCTTGGGCGGCGAGTTTGGGCAGTTGCACGAGCGCCTGCTGCGCGAGGAAATCGCGCACGATGGCGGCGAAGTTGAACGTGTGCGCGCCCGTGACGATGCATCTGGCGTGTACGGCCGGTTCAAGGACGTTGTGCCCGCCCGTCGGCACAAGGCTGCCACCGACGAAGACAAGCGCGGCCAAGGGATAAACCGCGCGCAGTTCACCGATGCTGTCGAGCAGGATTACGTCGCTGGCCGGATCGGCTGATGTCGCGGCGGCAGAGCGGCGCGCATAAGTCAGCCCCGAAGAGGCGACGAGCGCAGCGACTTCGTCGAAGCGTTCGGGATGGCGCGGCGCGATGAGCAGGCGCGCTGTGCGTGTCTGCGCCGCGTTGCGCAGCGACTTGAAGGCTGCGAGCAGCCAAGCCTCTTCGGCCGCGTGCGTGCTGGCGGCTAGGATTAGCGGGCGCTCGTCGGCAAAGCCAAAACGCGCACGGAGCGCGTCGGTCAATGCCAGCGCGGACTCTTCGGCCGGCGCGTCGAATTTCAGATTGCCGGCGACGCGTATGCGTTCAGGTGCGAGACCGAGCGCCGCGAGGCGGGCGGCGTCCGCCTCCGTCTGCATGATGGCGAGCGCGAGCATGTTGACCACCTGCCGGATGAACCCGCTTATCTTTCTGTAGCCACGCAGCGAACGCTCGGACAAGCGCCCGTTGACGAGTGCGACCGGCACGCCCCGCGCCTGACACTCGCGCAGGAAACGCGGCCACAACTCGGTCTCTAACACAAGCACGACCGCCGGATTGATCGCGCGCAAAGTGCGCCGCACGCACCATGCCCAGTCGAACGGGAAATAAAAAACGGCCGCCGCTTCGTCCCGAAAGACCTCGCGGGCGAGTCGTTGACCCGTCAGCGTGATAGTCGAGATGACGAGCGCGTGCGTCGGAAACTGTGTGCGGAGCGCGCGCACGAGCGGACGCGCAGCCTGCGTCTCGCCCACCGAGACACAGTGCAGCCAGATGATCGGTCGCCCGCCGCTCACAACCGGCGCGACACCGCCCATGCGCTCGCCGAGTCCCGCCACGTATTTACCGTGCCGCACGGCCTTGAGCAGAAACAGGGGCAGCAGCGCGAGGATGCCGAGCGTGAGCAGGAGGCTGTAGAGAAGAAACATGAAGTGCTAAGTGCTGAGTCCTGAGTGCTGAGTGAGCAGATCGACGCTTCTACTCAGCATTCAGCACGCAGCACGCAGCACTTTTACTTGGCTCGTTCGATGTAGCGACTTTCGGCCGGGTTGACGCGGATGCGGTCGCCTTCGTTGACGAAGGGCGGAACGAGAATAGTGATGCCGTTTTCGAGCGTGGCGGGCTTGTTGACGTTCGAGACGGTCGCGCCCTTCATCGTCGGCTCGGTGCTCTTAACGGTCAATTCCAAAGAGTCGGGTAAATCTATGCCGATGGCGCGTCCTTCGTAGAACTCGGCCTGAATATGTAGACCGGGCGCGAGCCACTGGGCCATGTCGCCCAAGTCTTCGTCGCTGAACTGCGTCTGCTCGTAATTCTCCGTGTTCATGAAGTGATGACCGGAGCCGTCGGAGTAGAGATACTCCATCTCGTGCTGTTCGAGCGAGGCGCGTTCGACCGTGTCGGCGGAGCGGAAGCGATGTTCAAAGGTCGAGCCGGTCTTAAGATTACGCAGCTTGGTCTGCACCATCGCACGCAGATTGCCGGGCGTGTGGTGGCGGAACTCGACAACTTTGCAGAGATTACCCTCGAACAGGATGACCATGCCGCGCCGGATTTGAGTTGCGGGAATTGCCATAAGCCTGATTTAACTCCGTATCGAATGAGATGCTTTAGCGCCGGCCGCATGGGCGGCTGCACACAGACGAGCCACGCGCTAACCCAACAAACTGCGTAGTCTAGCGAGCGCGTGCGCGGTTTGTCCAGCCAGAGGGGCGCTCCTTGCGCGCCGCCCGCGAACAGTGTGGACCCCGTGTGCTTTAGTCGTGGCCCGCGTCGGCCGGCTCGCCCGCATCGAGTTTGAAGAAAACTTCGAGCGTGACCTGATACTCAAGTCGCCCCTGTTGCAGCCCGCCGCGCTGCTCCTTGACGACGAACCATGAGAGATTGCGCAGGCTCTGGCGGGCGCGCGCAATCGCCACTTCAATCGCATGACTGAAACTCGTGTCGGACGTGCCCACGATCTCGGTTCCTTTGAAGACACTCTCGCCCATCGGGTGTAAGCCTCCGTCAGTTGAGCTTAAAGATGCTTGAATCTGTTTACTGGCGGGCATGAGAGCATGCCGGGCGAGGCGTGTCAAGAAGTAAGGCCGCGACGCGCAGAACAAAGAACGGGCGAGCAACCGTCAAGAGTTAAGTAAAACGCTTGCCGATTGTCCGCCCGCTCTTCTCGGAGGAGCCCACCTTCCTGACCGTTAGAACGCATCAGGCAGGGAAAGGTTTCAAAAAATAAGCTGTGCCGGGAGTGAGCAGAAGTGAGAAAGTGACGAGCGGCGTGCGCCGTGTGTTAAGCGGCACGCGCACGCGGCGCACGCCGTTCGCGCGCGATATTGTCGAGCCAAGCTTGGGCTTCGGCATAGCGCGGATAGCGGGCCTCTTCGGCACGGAAGGCTTTCGTGTGATAGAGCCTCCGCCCGTTGACGAGCCGCGCCGGATGTTTGATGTGCAGCATCTCGTGAAAGAGGATGTATTCGACAAACCACTCAGGCACGTCCGCTGCATCGAGCGTCTTGCTGATGACGATAGTTTCATGCACGGGGTCGTGGTGGCCGAGGATGCGCCGCGTGCGCCGCGCCGACCATGTCAGCGTCGGCTTTGCGAGTTCGTCGTCGAAGTAGCGCCGGTTGAGGCGTGCGAACAAGCGGTCGAGATTGTGGACGCTGCCCCGCGCGGACGAGATCAGTTTGCGCCCACGCTGGCGACGCGCCAGTTCGGCGGCACGCAGGACGTGCGGCGCGGTGGCATAATCACGGTAGACGCGCTCGTGCATCAGCGGCGTGCGCCGACGCAAGTGCTTGGCCACGAGGATGAAGGCGAGCGCGCGCTGCACATGCGGGGGCGCGTCGCGGAAGAGGTCGGACAGGCGCACGTAGATGCGGCCCGCGCGCCAACGCAGCGTGTGGTTGAGGTCAACGTAAGGATAGAAGCGCACTTCGATGGGCGGCGGCGGACGCTTCGGCTCAAGCTGGCGGAAAACGTCAGCGAAGAGTGTGTTCAGATATGTCTGAGAGTCGGACATAAGCGGCACTGGCAAAACTATGGCGCGCAATTTAGCAACGGACGGTCGCAGGCGACTGGCTCGGCCGCCAATCTACGCTGACAAGGGCGCGCCGTCGGGTCTCGCTTTGGCAACAGGAGCAGGTGGCCGCAAGACCCGCCGGCGCACCGCTATATTACGGGCGGGCCGAAATGAGCGTCAACAGGTCTTTCAGGCGGGGCGCTAAGCCTATGTGACGACACAGATTGTGCATGGTTTTGCACGGGGCGCGGCGCACAAGCGTTTTCGTGTGGGAGCTTAAGTCGTGTGTTTAGCACGTTTAGGGCGATCAGGCGGGCCGCGCACGTTGTGACGGAACTAACCCTTGTCCGGTCTTCACATAGCAGTATGGAGACGACCGGCGCGGTGGCAGCGCGGCGGCGACGGCGGGCAGTTTGCGCCCGTCTCCGGCACTCGTTATACTGGCTCTGCCCGCGCCACCTGCGAGCGGCGCAAATTAATACTTGACAGGCATTTGGCGGGACGGTATTGATTGAATGTGGCCCGCTGCGCGCGGCCAACGCGCCTGTTACGGTGTCCCCTTCGGTCTTCCCGTTTCCCCTCTCTTTGCGAACAGCTATGCGCAATTCAATGCCCCCGACTTCAGCCGACCGGCTACCCGACGCGCGCGGGCAGGCCGTGCTGGCCGCCATCATCAACGAACATCTGGTGACGGGCGAACCTGTCGGTTCGCGCACGGTGGCCGCGGCGCTCGCCGCCGGGTGGAGTTCCGCCACGATCCGCAACGTGATGGCGGAGCTTGAAGAGGCGGGCTTGGTCGAGCAGCCGCATACCTCTGCGGGGCGCGTGCCAACCGATCAGGGTTATCGTTTCTACGTGGATCACCTGATCGGCAACGCGCATGTGGGCGCGGCCGACCTTGCCACCATCGAGCGCACGCTCGCCTCGCCGCGCACCGACGACAGCGCCACGCCCGCGCGCCTGATGGAGAAAGTCTCGCACCTGCTGTCGGAGCTGTCGCAGAACGTCGGAATCGTTATCTCGCCTGCAACGGCCGGCAACCGCCTTCAGCACATCGAGTTCGTTAATTTGTCCGACGGGCGCATCCTTGTTGTGCTGGTCTTCGCGCCCGGTCTCGTCCAACACAAGGTTATACGCCTTGACGAACCACTCACGCAGGAAGACCTTGAACGCACCGCGCGCTACTTGAACGTGGAGTTTAGCGGCAAGAGCCTGCTGGCGATCCGTGCGGAGATTTTGCAGCGCATGTGCGCCGAGAAGGCGCTCTACGACCGGCTGCTTCGAAACGCCATGCTGTTGTGCGGCAGCAGCCTCGTCGGCGAAGAACTTGAGACGGGCGACGTTTACGTGGACGGCGCGTCGAACATCCTGACCAAGCCGGATTTCGCCGACATACAGCGCCTGCGCGAAGTGTTCCGCACGTTGGAAGAGAAAACGCGGCTCGTTAAGATTCTGAACGAGTGTCTGTCGGGGCGGGCGGTCGCGGGCGACGTGCGCGTTGCCATCGGGCGCGAGTTGACGAGTCCGGCGATGCAGGCGTGTGCGCTCATCAGCGCGCCGTATCGCATCGGTGCGGGCGAGGTGTCGGGCACGATCAGCGTGATCGGCCCGATGAGATTGGAATATGCGCGTCTGATGGCGGTCGTCGGTTACGTGGCACATCAGGTCGAGCGCATGTTGCAGGAGCGGACGGCTTCAGCCTGAAGTGCGCGCGGCGCTGGCGGCGGATGCATGAGGAGTGCGTAGGGTCTAATGGAGATGATTGATAAAAACAGGGCCGCCAAGGGGCGCATCCCGGTGCGTTTCGTGGACGAAGAGAGACCGGGCGACGCAGGCGACAAGACGCCGGGCGAACTCGGCCGCGAATCGGCTTACGATGACGAGACCGACATGCAGCGCCGCATCGATCGCGGCGGCGAAGATGCTGGCAGCGGTAGCCGCGACCGCGCCGACGACCGCGACAAGGCCGGCGGCCCGCGTCACAATGAGACTCCTGAACGACGCGAAGATCAGGACACCAACCCGCGCGCTACCGCCGCGCAGCACGATGAAGCAGAGATGAGAGAAGCAGACGATTTCATGGACGATGATTCGGTAGAGATTGATGCAGGCGCGTCGCTCCTCTCATCGCAGGCTGACCTGTTCGCGGCGCAGGACGAGGTGCGCACGCTCGCCGCGCAATTAGAGAAGCTGAAGGTCGAGCGGCATGATCTGCGCGAATTGCTGGCGCGGCGGCAGGCTGATTTCGAGAACTCGCGCAAGCGGATGGAGCGCGAGCGCAGCGAGACTTATCAACGTGTGGTCGCCGACGTGGTCGGGCAACTGTTGCCGGTCGTTGACAATCTGCATCGCGCGCTCGACGCCGAAGCGTCGCTTCAGGCGAACGAGTCCGAAGAGTTTCGCCATTTTCTGCACGGCATCGGTCTGATCGGCAAACAGTTGACGGCCGTGCTCGAACGGCTCGGCGTCGAGCCTGTCCCCACCGTCGGCCGCCCCTTTGATCCCCACGTCCACGAAGCCATTGCGACCGAGCAGACCGACGAGTTTGCACCCGATACGGTCGTGCAGGAAGTCCAACGCGGCTACCGGCTCGGCGACAAGCTGATCCGCCCGGCCATGGTCAAAGTCGCAACCAAATAGTGCCGAGTGACAAGTAACGAGTGACGAGCAAGAAAAAGCTTGCCTCGTCATAAGTGCTTAACTCGTCACTCGTCACTTGTCACTCGTCTGCTGTTAAAAGCTATGGGCAAAGTAATTGGTATTGATTTAGGTACGACGAACTGCTGCGTGGCAGTGCTTGAAGGCGGCACGGTGCAGATCATCCCCAACAAAGAGGGCGGGCGCACGACGCCTTCGGTCGTCGGTTTCACCGACAAAGGCGAGCGGCTCGTCGGCCAGATCGCTAAGCGGCAGGCCGTCACCAACGCCGCCAACACCGTCTATGCCGTCAAGCGGCTCATCGGCCGCAGGTTCGAGTCGGCCGAAGCGCAGCGGGCGCTCAAGTCTGCGCCCTTCGAGATCAACGAAGCGCAGAACGGCGACGCGCGCCTGCGCGTGCAGGGGCGCGTCTATAGCCCGCAGGAGATTTCCGGTCTCGTTCTGCAACGGTTGAAGGCGGCGGCCGAAGACTTTCTCGGCGAGGTCATTGGCGAAGCCGTCATCACCGTGCCCGCCTACTTCGACGACGCGCAACGACAGGCCACGAAAGACGCGGGCAAGATCGCCGGGCTAAAAGTCGAGCGCATCATCAACGAGCCGACGGCCGCGGCGCTCGCCTACGGGCTGGGGCGCTCGACCTCCGAGCGCATCGTCGTCTATGACCTCGGCGGCGGCACGTTCGACGTATCCATTCTGGAGATGAGCGACGGCGTCTTCGAGGTGCTCGCCACGTCGGGCAACACCTTTCTCGGCGGCGAAGATTTCGACGAGCGGATCATGGATTGGATGGTCGAGCAGTTCCGCGAGGAGACGGGCATAGACCTGCGCGAAGATAAACTCGCGCTGCAACGGCTCAAGGAAGCGGCCGAGCGCGCCAAGTGTGAACTCTCTTCGCTGACGGAGACGAACATCAACCTGCCGTTCATCGCGGCGGATGCGAGCGGGCCGAAGCACTTCAGTCAGAGCTTGACGCGCGAGAAGTTTGAATCGCTCGTGGGCGATCTGGTCGAGCAGACCATCGAGCCGTGTCAGAAGGCGCTGTGGGACGCGAAGCTGCAACCGGATAACATAGACAAGGTGCTGCTCGTCGGCGGGCAGACGCGCTCGCCCCTCATCGCGCGCACGGTGCGCGAAATTTTCGGGCGTGAACCGTCCGCCGAGATCAACCCGGACGAAGTGGTGGCGATGGGCGCGGCGATTCAGGGCGGCGTCCTGACCGGCGAAGTCAAAGACATAGTGCTGTTGGACGTGCTGCCGCTCTCGCTCGGCGTCGAAACGCGCGGCGGGTTGTTCACCAAGTTGATCGAGCGCAATTCGACCATTCCGCTGCGCAACAGTCTGACGTTTACGACCGTTGCGGACAATCAATCCACCGTCGAGATTCACGTGTTGCAGGGCGAGCGCGAGATCGCGGCGGGCAATCGCTCTTTAGGCAAGTTCGAGTTGATGGGTATTCCGGCTGCGCCGCGCGGCGGGCCGCAGATCGAAGTGAGTTTCGAGGTGGATGCCAACGGCATTCTGAGCGTCGCGGCGCAGGACAAGGCGTCGGGGCGGCAGCAGCAGATGAAGATCACGCCGACCTCCGGTCTATCACCCGACGAGATCGACATGTTGATCGCCGAGGCGGCCTCTGCGGCCGGGCGCGACCAGCAGACGAAGGAGTTGATCGGCCTCCGCAACCGGCTCGAAAGCCTGACGCGGAACACGCAGCGCACCTACCGCGAAGTGGCCGCTAGCTTGTCGGCCGACGAGCGCGAGGATGCGCAGCAAGTCTTAACCGAGGCGGCCGAATGCGCGCAGTCGGAGGATGGGGAAGAGTTGCGGCGTGTGCTCGGCGGCGTCGAGCGGATCGCCGCCGTGCTCACAACCGCGCTGTTCAACTCGCCGGGCATGAGCGCCGGTGGTCAGGACGCGAAAGCGCCCGTCAACGGGCATGACGCGAAGAATTCAGCCTTCGAGCGGTTCTGAGTCGCAACCCTAAGCAGCGCCGGATGACAGGTGACGAGAGAACCGCTATTATCTTTCGTCACCTGTTAGCTTTTAACCGGCCCGACTTTTAAGGCGATGAGTAAACGAGACTACTACGAAATTCTGGAAATCAAACGCGGTGCGACCGAGCAGGAGATCAAGAGCGCCTACCGCAAACTCGCCGTGCGCTATCACCCGGACAAGAATCCGGGTGACAAGGAAGCGGAAGAGAAGTTCAAAGAAGCGGCTGAGGCCTATTCCGTCCTCTCCAATGCGGAGCAGCGCGAACGCTATGACCGCTTCGGGCACGCGGGCGTCTCAAGCGGCGCGGGCGGCCCGCAGTGGGGCGCGCAAGGGTTCGGCGGCATCGAAGACATCCTGAGCGACCTGTTCGGCTTTGGCGACGTGTTCGGCGGGCGCGGCGGCACGGGCACGCGCCGTACGGCCGCGCAGCGCGGCGCAGACCTCCGCTACGATCTTGAGATCACGCTCGAAGAGGCCGCCGCCGGCATGACCGCGCAACTGCGCATCCCGCGCCTTGAGACGTGCGAGACGTGTACCGGCACGGGCGCGCAGTCCGGCTCGCAGCCTGAAGCCTGCGCGACGTGCAGCGGCAGCGGGCAGGTGCGTTACCAGCAGGGCTTCTTCTCGGTCGCGCGCACGTGCGGCACGTGTCGCGGCACGGGGCGTGTGATCAAGAATCCGTGCGCCGACTGTCGCGGTGCGGGGCGCGTCGAGCGCGAGAAGCAGATGGAGGTCAAGATTCCGGCGGGCGTCGAGACGGGTTCGCGTCTGCGTCTGGTGGGCGAGGGCGAGAGCGGCGCGCAGGGCGGCCCGGCCGGCGACCTCTACGTGGTCATTCACGTCAAGGAGCACGAACGCTTCGAGCGACAGGGCAGCAACCTGTACACGTCCGTGCCCGTTACGTTCGCGCAAGCCGCGCTCGGTTCCGAGATCATGGTCGAGACTTTGACGGACGAGCAGCCGCTCAAGATTCCGGCGGGCACGCAGACGGGCACGGTCTTTCGCCTGAAAGGACAGGGCATGCCGGTGCTCGGCGGGCGCGGGCACGGCGACCTCTACGTCTCGGTCACGCTGCGCACGCCGACCACGCTCACGCGCGAGCAGCGCCGCTTGCTTGAAGAGTTGTCGAAGATCGAAGACCGCGACCTTGAAGATAAAGGCTTGATGGACAAAGTGCGCGACATCTTCGGCTAAGCCGGCTTTGCCGGATACGCTTGCCGGGCCGCCTCTGTTTGCAAGGGGCGGCCCATTCTGTTTCAGCGCGACCGCGCGCAGCGTCCCGCAACGATACGCCCCGCCGCCCGGATGGAGAATCAAAACATTTCGTAAACCCAACGGCGCGTCTGCCGAAACCCGTCAGTTTCGCGGCAAATCCCGCCGCCCGTCGCATCCAGCGGCTGCGCGTCCCTTGCGGCATATCAGTTGCCCCTCTAGCTGCCCGCGTGAACTAAATTGCTCTCCCAAGCAACTCGTCACGGGAGCATCTGACATGAAAAGAAGGGCAAGCTTTACGTTTGGCATCGCGCTGCTGTTGGCGCTCGGCGCGGCGCGCGGGCTGGCGGCGGTGGACGGCAACGAAGACACGGACGGGCAACTGGTGGGCGCACGCGTGGTTGAGATCAACAGCGAGCACATCTCCGTCATGGCCCGCTCCGGCGTCGAGCACGTGATCGCCATAGACCGCGCCGGCACGCGCATCAAGCGCGGCGATAAATATATCTCTTTCGCAGACCTGCACACGGACGACATCGTCACGGTGGAACTGGACGCGGCCAAGCAGGTCAAGTTTGCGAAACAGATCGAGGTCACGCGCCAGTCCGGCGATCAGGTGGCCCGCACCCCGCGCTAACAGATTGGAAACGAGTTAGCCGGTGAGGCGGTGGCGTGCTTTGGCGCGCTTAACCCTCGCACCCTCGCCGGCAACAAAGAGCCGCTTGGCCTGAGTACAGGTCAAGCGGCTTCTGATTTGGCCTGCGCGACCGTTTTGTCGGCGCTGGTTCGACGCTAGCCCGGCGACCCGACAACCGCTTGCATTCTAATCCAATCAGACCAGAAGGAGCTTAGACCGTTGGCGTTGATGGCGCGCACGCGCCAGCGCCATGAATCGTAGCAGTGGCCTCTGGTGGCGAAAAACTGGCGGTCGTCGGCCGCGCTGGCGGTACTGGGCGCGCTCCTGACGAGGCGCAGCACCTCCTGCGTGGCCGTGGTCTGATCCGTGCTGACGATGTCGGCCGTCTGCATGATGACGAAGCCGTGCGCTGTCTCCGCCTCATCGCCGCAATTCCGCCCCGTCAGATCGTACTCGAACTCGTAGAAGACGGTGCAGCCGGAGGGCTGACCCTTGACCTTCTGGACGGTGAAGTCAATCAGCAATGATTCGAGTTTGAAACCGCGCCGTTCGGTGATCCGTAGCAGGTTGGGCGTGGTCGGCATGGTCGCCTGTGCGCAGGCGGGGCTGATGGCGACGTTCATTGCGCCGAGCACGCGTTGCAGTTCGCGGTCGGAAGGTGCGGCGGGCAGGCGCTCGTTCGTCGGACAGCCCGTATCGTCCGTGGCTGTTAGTTCCGGCGTGCGCGGACAGCGGTCGCGTTCGTTAGGCACGAGGTCGCCGTCGTCGTCGCCACGCGCAAACTCTTCAAGCCACTGTCGGTCGCGCCGCGCACGCCGCACCTTGCGCGCGCGATCTCGCATCCGGGCCAGATATGCGGCCGGTGTGAGTTGGTGCGCGACGAGGAGCCGCGACAAGCGAAAATAGTCTACGTTCGTCGCGCCGATGAAACTGGCCTCGGCCGGACTCACAGGCTCACCGTTACAACCGGCCAGCGCGGTCTGAAACGCGCGCTCAACCTCGGCCTGTCTGCGCCCGGCGCGGACGAGTTGCTCGGCCTGTCTTTGCGCGAGCCGGATACAGGTATCACGCTCACGATCCCCGGCGGGCGCTGGCGCAGGGGCGGCAGATGGATTCGACGTGTCGGCTACGACCGACGGGGGCGCACTCCGAGAGCCGAACAACAGTGCGCACAGCCCGGCCGCGAAGCCGAGCGCCAACAGCAGGCGGGAGATGTGGCGCGCGTTCATGGTTGCACCTCCTCCATGGCCGAGAGCAGAAATGCGGTCTTGGCGGCCACGCCGTCCTCCATCAACGGCAGCACTTTAGTGACGGCATCCGGGTACTCGCGGTAGAAGTCTTCCGCCGTCTCTTTAGCGCCTAAGAAGTATTCGGTGGAGGGCCAATCTCTGAAGGGCCAATCACCCAACTGATCCTGTCTGGTCATGCTGTAATTGTATGTGCGTTGGGCCAGATTGGTGATCAGATCGCGCACGGGCACGTCCTTGCCATGCCCTTTGCTGCGCCATTGCAGCACCTGTTGTCGCCACGCCACAGCCCGCGCCAGCACATTGCCGAGTTCCGGGTCGCTTGAGCCAAAAGCAGTGACGCTGGCAGTCCCCGGCGCAATTGTATTGATCCCCATGCGCCGGCCGATGAGCGGCCAGAGCCGTTCCTGTGCATTCTCAAATGGGCGATGACCCCACGCGGTCGTGCCGGCCACGTGCATCGGCACGGTCGCATCGCCGAGCGCATGGAGCGGCCACGCCAGAAAGGTGGCGGCTTGTTTCTCGTCGTGGAATTTATGCCAGCCGAAGAAACCGAGATTGTCCACCGGCTCAAAGACGGTCAAGCCGAGCGGGTAAGCTTGCCACTGGGCCTTGCCGCGCATCGGGTCGGTGTTCTCGTGCCCGTCGCTCGCCGCTTCGACCTGATAACGCGCGGGGCCGTTGCTCGTGTCGTAACGGACTGAAAGCCCGGTGTAGGTGGACGCGATGAGGATCGCCAGATCAACCGTGCCCGGCTCTTTGTTCACTCCGGCCTCAAGATAGTAAAGCCCCTGCCGGTCGTCAAAATCGTTGCTGAGCGACGGCGTCATGTTGATGAAGTGCCACGCGCCCGTCAGCCCCTCGACCGAATCACCGGGAAAATCGCCGACGCCCGGAATCAAGCCCTCAAGGTCACTCGGCTTTGGTGCTTTGGCTCCTAGCTTCTTGGCATTCTTGACGCAATCATCGCAAGTGTCGGAACTGAAGCCGAAGAACTGCCCGATACAACCGCCGATACAGACGAAGGGCACGAGCAGCGCCGTCACGCCCAACTTCACGCCCTCGTCCGCGAATTTCTTCAGCGCCCCAAACTCGCCCGCACTCGTCGGGCGAAACCAGACATGCACGTCGTCGATCTCGTCGTCAACCCTTGCGGCCGCCTCGCCCAGCCGCATCCCGTTATCCTTTTCAAAACCGCCCTCCGTTGCATCCGGAAATGTGCCGGCCAACTTGGTGAGCTTCGGCAGCGCCGCTTTGGCTGCGGAGAGCAGATCGTTCCATTGCTCCTGAGTCACGTTGGCCGGCTTGTTCTTGTAGTGGCCTGGATTCAAGGCCATGTCTTCGATAAGCACGAAAGCTGACCGGGTCATCAGTTTGTGTACCAGCTTATTGTGCGCCGTGGCCGGCGGGCATAGGGTGGCGAGCATGACGATGGCGAGCGTGCTGCTGACCATCATCCGTTTCAGCGAGTTTCGCATGGCTGCTCCTTTCTGACCGGAAAGTGGGAAACTTTGCGGCGCGCAAGGCATGACGCGCCCGTGTTGCAGTTGAACGTCAAGCTTCAGAGCGAGCTATCAAACAAGAGCAGTAGGGGGAGGGGGATAAAAGGGTGCGTGCCGATGGTAGCAATAGCAATACACTGAATCACCGGGTACAGAAGGAGCGTCTGCTGTCGGTGTTACAGCCACGCGCACACAGGCGCTTATTCTGGCTTGCTGATTGGTACGAAGATAAGAAGGCGCGCGTACAGTATGCCGCAGGCGGGGAAATGTCAATCAAATTAATTTCAGCATGTTCGTAGCAGACTATAGACGGTAACGAATACGTCCGCGCTCCGCTTTGTCGGCTTCCACGTCCACGTTGCCGAGTCGGAGCGACACGTCGGCGTTGAGGTCGAAGTCGGCGCGCTCGCCCGCGCGTAGTTTGACCGTGCCGGCGGCGGCGATCATCGCGGCGTTGTCGGTCGAGAGATGGCGGGAAGGAAAGTAGACGGGGATGCCGAGCCGCGCGCCAGCATCGGCCGCCGCCTCGCGCAACGCGCCGTTGCACGCGACGCCGCCCGCCACGATGAGCGTGCGCGGTGCATGCTCGGCCGCGAGCCGCTCGGTCGTGCCCACGAGCGCCCGCACGACGACGGCTTGAAAACTGGCCGCCAAATCTTTTACTGTCTGTGCCGGCTCAGCGCCCGCCGCGACGGGTTGCAAGCCGGTCTCGCGCACGTGCTTCGCAACGGCCGTCTTCAAACCGCTGAAACTGAAATCGGGTCGCCCGTCGCCCATGCGCGGCACGCTGAAGGGGACGGCGCTCGGGTTGCCCTCGCGCGCGAGCCGTTCGATGATGGGGCCGCCGGGATAGCCCAGCCCCAGCATCTTCGCCACCTTGTCGAACGCCTCGCCCGCCGCATCGTCGCGCGTCCGCGCCAGCACCTTGTAGCGGCCCGGCTCCGGCACGAGAAACAGATTCGAGTGCCCGCCTGAGACGATGAGCGCGAACGCGGGATACTCAAGCGGCGGATTCTCGAAGACGACCGAATAGATGTGGCCCTCGATGTGATTGACGCCGACGAGCGGTTTCTCTAACGCGTAAGCCAGCGCCTTCGCGTAGGAGAGACCAACGAGCAGCGAGCCGACCAGACCCGGCCCCTGCGTCACCGCGATCCCGTCAATCTCTGCCTGCCCCACACCCGCACGCGCAAACGCCTCCGCCACCACCGGCACAATCTTGTCCAGATGCTCGCGCGAAGCCAACTCCGGCACGACGCCGCCAAAGCGTTTGTGCGTCTCGATCTGCGAAGAGATAACAGACGACACCATCTCGCGGCCATCGCGCACGATGGCCGCGGCCGTTTCGTCGCAGGAACTTTCAATCCCAAGTACAAGCATGTGTGGTCGAATAGATCTGAGCCGCGCGTTGCTTCACACAACCCGCGCGTAAATATCTTTGAGCATCAGCGCGCAGCTAATGGAACTGAGTTTAATCGTGTCCTCAAGCTGATGCGCCGCCGAATAGAGCCACTGCGCCGCGCCCTGCCGGACAAACTGCTCGACTCGGCATGACTCCTGCGCGACCAGCAGGTATTCGATGAGCGATGGAGTCTGTTGATAATGCACAAACTTTTTGCCCCGGTCGTATGCCTCCGTTGAGGGCGACAGCACTTCGATGATCACGATTGGATTGAGTAACGTGTCCACCTGCTCGTCTTCAAACTGCGGCTCGCCGCAAACAACAACTACGTCGGGATATGTGTATAACCCGGTCGCCGGGATCCGCACGCGCATGTCTGTGCCGTAAAGCTCGCACGGTTTGCCGTCAAGCTGCTCATCAATCCTGCGAGTCAGACTGGTAACAATAAGATTGTGCTTCCTGCTCGCGCCCACCATCGCAAACATCTCGCCCGCGTGGTACTCGTGGCGAACTTCAGATTCGCGTTCGATAGCTAAGTATTCTTCAGGGGTGAGCAGGGTTTTCGGTTGTGACGACATGCCGATGCTCCTCACGTCCGGTCGCTATGCGACAGATGATAGCACCGGCCGCAGAACACACTCAAAGAGCACTCTGCATGGCGGCTGGGTATCTCTGGTAAAAGCGCGCCGCTGCGTTTAGATGGTCGGATTCCATGAGTTCAGGCTAAGCGTGCTGACTGAGCGGGTGCTGCCCGGCCGGTAGATGTTGAGGCTGCCGAGCGGTGGCGCGTAGAGATGCAAGGTGACGAGGTCTTGTCCGCTTACGTCAGGGTTGCCGAGTTGATGTATGTCGGGCACGTCTGCGCCCGTGATCGCGCCGCTCGTCCAATCGCGCCCGGCGTGATAGCGCAGACCCGCGCGCTCGTCCATCTCGAATAGCGTCTCCCACATGATGCCTGACCAGACACGCACAACGCCGTACGAGCCGTTGTGATCGTGGATGGGCGTGCGCTGGCCCGGTCGCCAGCAGAGCACGAGCATCTCGATATGCTCGGTGCGAAAGACGCGGTGGCGCGCGTAAGTGCCCTCTTTGAAGCTGAGGTAGGGACGCAGGTCGGCCGCGTCGAGCCGCAGGTCTTGCAGCCACGTGGTCATCTCTGCGAGCGCGGGCCGGCGGCGGAGCGCAGCGAATTTGTCTGCGAACGCGCGCAAGGGGCCGGCGAGCGCGGGCGGAGCGGCCAGCGCGGGCGGCGTGTACGAGGGTTGCGCGTCAGGCGTGGACATAAAACTTTGGGACTCCTTCCAAGCGGCGGGCTAACGAGAATGCTTCTACGCCAAACGGCGCGACGAGTCAAATGCTCTGCTTCAATGAAGCAGAGCGGCGCAGAGTTGTTGCGCGATCAGTTCGCCGGCCAAGTGATGGCCGGTCTGGTTCCAGTGGCCGTTGCCGAGGTCGTGGCCGAAACCGTGCAGGAAGACCTTGTGCTCGTCGGCGTAGAGTTGTAGCTGCGGCGCGAGCGTGAGGACAGGAATATTTTCGCGCGTGCAGAGCATGTGGATGCGCGTGTCGGGGTAGAGCAGATCAGGTACGCCGAGCCGCGCAGCGAATGCTTCCCGCGCCGTGCGGTCGGGATAGATCTGTATGCCGTTGCTCAAGGTGACGACGACGAACTGCGCGCCGTGACTTTGAACTTCGTCGCGCATACGCACGACGAGCGCCTCGGTGACGCGCCAAGCATCCTGCCAGACTTCATCACGCGGCTGCCGATAGACGAGATTATCCGCGCCAAGTTCTTCGCCCGTCGCGCCGCCGTTAGGATCGGCCGCGCCCTGCTGCGCGGCCGGCTGCGCCGCTGCGTTCGGCCGGGCTGGTTGTGCCGTCTGTGCGGTGCGGGCCCGGTGCGCGTCAAGGCGGGCTTTGAGCGCGTGTTGCGTTTGATGAATCGCTTGAATGACGCGCAGGCTGTCTCTGAGCCAGCGGCCGGCGCGATTGAGCCATGAATTGCGCAGGCGAAAGGCGCGGTTCGTGCGGAAAGAATCGTCGAGCGTGAGTTGGCCGTCACGCAGGATGAAATAAGGTATCTCGTCCGTCTTCTTCAGCGCGCGCACGTTGTCCGTGATGTCGTTGTTGGTGGTGACGGCGAGCAGCACTACGTCCGGCTGATAAGCCCAGACCTGTTGCTCAAGCGTGATCAACTCCTGCGCCGTGCCATAGCCGGAGACGCCGAAGTTGATGACCTCGACCTTGCGCGCGCCGAGCGCCGGACAAGCTTGCAGCCGGCGCTCCAACACGGCCCAGAAAGCATCTTCGACCGGCACTTGCAGTGCCTCGGCGTAAGAATCGCCGACGACGGCGATACGCAAAGTGTTCGGCGGCTTCTGAAAGGCGTGCTCGCGGTCGCGCAGACCCTGACAGTTGATCGAGACATAAGCTTCGCCCTCTTTGCGATACCAGCCCTGCATGCACGGGCGCAGGGCGTAGCCGCGCGCATTGTCGGTCGTGTAAAAGACGGGATAGGTGTAGCCGGCGATGCGCAGCGCGACCTCGCCGAGCATGAGCGCGAACAGGATGCTGCCGCAGACGACGAGCAAACGGGTCGAGCGTTTGAGCTTGATGGTGTTGGCCGGAGCAGGCATGAACTAATGTGCGGCGGGTTTTACTTCACGGCTTCGATGAGCAGATACCAGCCGAGCCGCGCGGCGAGCAGCCGTTCGACGGCAAAAGGCAAAGCGCGCGCGAACCGGTATTTACGCAGCGGGAAGTGTGCCACGCGAAATTTGACGGCCGTGAAAGGCGCGAAGAGTTGGCGTGCTTCGCGCCGGCTGTAAGCGTAGGCGTAGGGACATTCGGGGCCGTCGGTGCAGTGATGCACAAAGTTGCGCGCGCGCAGGTAAGCCCAGCCTGTGCGCAGAAAGTTTTCGTAGTGCAGCGCCCACACCGCCTTGCTCTCGTTGCCGCGCAGCCCCGCCAGTTCTTTCGCGCGCACCGCCTGTCTGTCCGCCGACCAGTGAGCCGCGCGGGCGAGTATGCGCAGCAGCACACGCGCGCGCATGTAGCCGAGTATGCGCGCGTAGTAGTTGAAGCTGTGCCGGTGATAGAGCATGACGAAGGCACGTCCGCCGGGCCGCAGCACGCGATGGACTTCGCGGATGGCGCGCGCCGGACGGGGCGTATGGTGCAGCACGCCGTAGGAATAGACCGTGTCGAAGCTCTCGTCGGCAAAGTCCAGTTGCTCTGCGTCCGCCAGTCGAAACTCGCCGGGCAGATTCATCACGGTGAAATGTTTGCGCGTTGCCGCGACGGCCGCCGCCGTCAGGTCAACGCCCGTATAGTGCGCGCCGTGCTGTGCGAACATGACGCCGTCCGCGCCGTTACCGCAACCGATCTCTAACACGCGCTGCCCACGCATCTCCGTGAACGGCACAAATTCAGGGATGTGCCATTCCGTCTCGTAGCGGAAGCGGCGGTATTGCGTATAAAAGTCGCGCTCGTCCGTCGCCCGCGCCACGAACTGCGTCCCGCACGCCTCTGTGTCCCAGAACGCCGCGACCTGTTCGACTGTCTGCTCGCTGTTCACTGTGAAGTCGAATTGTCAGCGACGACCGGCGCGTGCGCCTTTCACAACGCCAGCCTCTTGCGTCGAGCCGACTAGCTCGGCCACCAGTTCGTCTGCGCCGTAAACCTCGCGGAGCGCGATGAGCATGCCGCGCGAGTGGACACCGATGTTGCGTTTCTGCGTCTCGTCGTAGATGAAATTACCGACGAGGCCGTAGATGTTGCGGTCGAAGTTTAGCCCGACGAGTTCGGCGGCGCGGTTGATGATGGGCGAGCCGGAGTTGCCGCCGATTGTGTCGGCGGTCGAGATGAAGTTGAGCGGCGTGCTCAGGTTGAGCGTGGCCTTCTTCGTGTCCCAACGCGCCGGCAGTTCATAGGGCTGCTGGTTCTTGTGCTGCGCGGAGCGCGTGTAGAGACCGGCGAAGTCGGTGAAGGGCGCGACCGGCTTGCCGTTCTCCTGATAGCCTTTGACCACGCCGTAAGCAAGACGGAGCGTAAAGGTCGCGTCCGGGTAGAGCTTCGTGCCTTCGATGTCGAAGAGGGCGCGCGCCACCTTCGCGTAGGCCGTGCGTTCGACGCCGATGACTTCATCTTCATAACGTTTGCGCAGGGCGCGCGCCTCCGGGTCAATGGCGCGGGCAAGCGCGATGAGCGGATCGTCAGATTTTTCGATGGCGGCCCGCCCGCCTGCGGCGAGTTGCTTGCGATAGGCGGCGTCGTTTAAGCGCGTGCCGCTGACGAGTTCGGCGGCGCGCTCGGCAGGCGTTTTGCCCTGCAAGACTTTCTGCACGCGCGCGTTGGTCGCGCCCAGTTCGTCGCGCATGAAGGTGAGCGCGTCGGCCAAGCGCGCCTGCTCAAACTCTTTGTAGACGGGCGCGGGCGAAAAGAGATCGAGTTCCAGTTGCGCGCGGCGTGCGTCCGTGTATTCGGGCAGCCGCGCGTTGTTGGGTTTCTCGCTCTCTTCGGCAAGCCGCACGAGTGCGCGCGCCAGACTGAACAGGCGCGAGTTGAACGCGCGGCCTATGTCGAACAACTGGCGCTCGCGCTCGTATGCTTCGAGCGACTTGCGGGCGCGGGCGATTGCGTCCCATGCGTCGCCATACTCTTTCGCCTTCTGCGGATCGCTCGTGACGGTGCGGCGCAAATCCTGTTCGGCTTTCACCTTGCGCGCCATGATCGTCTTGTTCTGCAAGCCCGCAAGCTGACCGCGCAGGTTCTTCAGACTGTTCTCGATGCTGAAGAGTTCCTGATGCGCCTGTAGCTCCTGCTCTGCGCCTTGCGCGCCGTAGCGGTGCAGCATCGCGGCCGTGCGCTCGTAGAATTTGATCTGAAAGGGCAGCCCCACGTCGCGCAGGAATTCAAGGTGCGCAACCGTGTTGAGGCGCTGCGTCGAACCGGGATTGCCGGGCACGAAGACGAGTTCGCCTGCGCGCGGGCCTGTCTGCGACCATTTGAAATAGTTGTCCGTGTGAATGGGTTGCCCGTTTTCATAGACGCGAAAGATGGCGAGGTCGAGATCGTAGCGCGGGAAGTTGAAATTGTCGGGGTCGCCGCCGAAGAAAGCGATCTGGTATTCGGGCGCGAAGACGAGCCGCACGTCCGTATAGCGTTTGTAGCGGTACAGATTGTACTGCCCGCCCTGATAGAGCGTGACGACTTCGCTGCGCAGCCCCGTCGCCTTGTTCGACTCCGCCTCTATGTCGCTGATAACGCGCTGCCGCGCGGCGACCGTCTCCGCGCCCGACATACCCGGCTTGACCGCGCCGCTCACACGCGCCGTCACGTCTTCGATGCTCATCAGGACGTTCAACTCAAGGTCGAGCGCCTTTGCCTCGGCGGCGCGCGTGCGGGCGTAGAAGCCCTCCTTGAAGAGATCGTGACCGGGCGTGGACAACTTTGAGAGCGTGTCGGCGGCGACGTGGTGATTCGTTAGCACCAGCCCGTCCGGCGAGACGAACGAACCTGATCCGCCGCTATTGAAACGGACGGAAGCCAACTGCACCTTCTGCAACCATGCGTCCGTAATCTCGAACCCGTAACGCTGCTTGATGAGCGCACGCGGCACGTTATTGAACGGCCACATGCCCTCGTCCGCGCGTGCGGGCAGGGCGATGAACGAAACCGCGACCAGCGCCGCGACGAGCGCGCGCGTGAGTTGGTGTAATCTCATAACGTCCTCAAAGAAGTGTCTTCCGAATAACCTGAGACAAACAGCGGCGACCTGATTTTAAGTTAAAACGTAGAAGGGAAGCCAGCGCACCGGCTGCCCCCGCAATTTCGCATGCGGTTTACGCGTGGAGTGTGCGGGGTCTGCGCTCTATGCGGGCGTGGATGTGTTCCTGAAGCAACCGGCCGAGGGCGTGTTGCTCGTGTGTACCAGCAAACGCTTATTACTTCGGGATGCTTGATTAGGCCGATTCATAAAAGCTGAGTGCAGAGTCGCCCTGTTTGAGTATGCGCCAACGCCGGAGTTGCCCGACCGCGTCCTTGAGGGTGTTCTTGTGATGATGTTCGACGACGAGGATGCCGTCGGGGGCAATGAGTTGGGGCGCGTGCGTGCCGCAGAGTTCGAGGACGGGCAGATAGTCTGTGGCGTAGGGCGGGTCGAAGAAAATTATGTCGGCGGGCGTGAGGGGGCCGCGCGGGGCGGGGCGGCGCAGATAATCGGCCGCTTCGCTCATGACTACTTCGGTCTGATCTTCGGGCACGCCGACGAGGTCTAGGTTGGCTTCGACGAGGCCGCACATCTTGCGCGAGCGATCCACGAAGGTGACGAAGGCCGCGCCGCGCGAAAGTGCTTCGATGCCGACCGCGCCGGAGCCGGCGCAGAGGTCGAGAAAGCGCGCGTCCGTGATGCGCGGCGCGAGGACGTTAAAGAGCGTCTCACGCAGACGATCTGAGGTCGGTCTGATCTGCATCGAGGGCGGGCTTTTCAGCACGCGCCCGCGAAACTGCCCGGCGATGATCCGCATAGCGGCATCTTATAACAGATTGCGTGGCGGTGTGACGGGCCGACGATCAGGGGCAAGAAGAACCGGCAAGCCCGAGGCAACAAGCGGCGGGAGCATCAGCCCGCTGCTGTTCTCTCGCCGCCCGGTGCGTGTGGCTTGCCGGTTCTTCTCGCTTCAGAACGAATACTTCAACGCAAACTGTATACGGCGTGAGGGCGTGACGGTGTTGCTGGCTTGCCCGAAGCCGGGCGCTTCGAGGAAGCGAATGGGGATGCCGTAGTTGGCGCGGTTGATGAAATTGAACACGTCCATGCGCAGGACGAGTTGCTGCCGGTCGGTCAGGGGCAGGTGTTTGACGAGCGAGAGATCGAGTTCGAGTATGTTGCCGGCGCGGAAGGTGTTGCGCCCGACGCGCCCGTCCGTGCCGATGTCCGCGAGCAGGCGCGACGTGTCGCGCACGTCGAGGCGCAGCGGTTGACTACGATTGCCGGTCACGGTGAGGCCGTTGGTCGAGTTCAAACGATCCGTCAGATTGCCGTCGAGGTTCACATCGAAGATCGAGTTGACGGTGAAGGGCTGACCCGTCTGGAAGCGGCCGACGCTGGCGAGTTGGAGTTGACTAAAGACGGCGCGCAGCAGGGCCGAGCGACCGTTGAGCGCGGGCAGGTCGTAGACGAAGTTGTAGGTGATGCGGTGGCGCGCGTCGAAGTTGGCAGGCGCGCGCTCGCCCGCGAAGGTCAGACTGTTCTGTGGCAGCGCCGCCGCGCCCGCGAGATCGAATACGTCTGAGACATCGTCGGTCGCCTTCGAGAGCGTGTAGGCGGCCTGTAGTTGCAGCCGGCGCATGAAGCGCCCGCGCAGTTGCACCTGTAGCGAGTCGTAGCGCGAACGGGCGTTTGTCTCGAAGCGGTTGACCGCGCCGACGCCGCTGATGGGTCGCCCGCCGACGAGCGCCGTGCGCTGGTCGTTGATGCGTGTGCCGGGCGGGAGCGCAAGACCGAAGAAGGCCGGGTCGCCGAAGCAGGGGCGGCCGTCGCAGAAACCACCGCCACTGAAGGTGACGGGTGCGATGAAGGAGTTGCGGCCGAGATTGGGCGTGCTGAAGCGCAGCAGGTTGCGCCCCTGTGTGCCGACGTAGGCAACCGAGAGCGCGAGCGTGCGCGTGAACTGTTGTTCGAGCGTGAAGTCGTACTGGTGCGCGAGCGGCATCGGCAGTTGCTGTTGCGGGATGGTGAAGCCGAAGCCGCTGAGGGGCGGGAGATTGCCGCCGCCTGTGCCGAAGGCGTTAAAGAGCGCGACGAGTTCCGCGAACGAGAGCGCCGGGTTGAGCGTGTTGAGCGTGCCGGGCTGCACGAGCGGCGTGCCTTCGATGAGCGTCATGCGCGGCGAAGTGAGTTGGAACGGACAACCGCCGCGCTGCTCCGGGCAGTTGCCGGTGAAACGCAGGTTCGCAAAGCCGCCCGCGCGGTCAACCGTCAAATAGTTCGGATAGACGTTGCGCGATTGGCTGACGACCGCGCCGAGAATCTGATCGTAGAAGATGCCGTAGCCGGCCCTGAGCACGGTCGTGTGGGTGGCGCTCGCGTAAGAGGGCGAGTAGGCGATGCCGAGACGCGGGGCAAAGTTGTTGCGATCTGGATCGAAGATGCCCGAACGGTCGCCGATGAAAGGGCCAAGCCCCGGAATCAATGCGAGCGACCGGTCGTTGAAGCCCTGCTCGATGCGGCGGCCCGTGTCGCGCGGCGGCGTGTTGTACTCGTAGCGCAGACTAAATGAGAGCGACAGGTTGCGGCGCGCGCGCCAGTCGTCCTGCGCGTAGAAATTCAACTGGTAGTAGCGCAGATTGATGGCGGAGTCAGCGCCGCGCGTGAGCGTCTGCACGAAGCCGGAGGCCGCGCCGGCCGCCGCTAAGGTTTCGGGCCGGATGAAGTCGTTGCTGATGGCGAGATTGGCGAGCCGGCCCGCCGCGTCCAAATCTAAACGCAGACGCGGTGCGCCGCCGAAGGTGATGATCGGGCGCGCGTTGGTCGGCAGCACGCTGTTGAGTTCGGTGCGGCGCATGTCCGTGCCGAAGCCGTAGTTGTGCGCGCCGACGCGCCACGTCAGGCTGTCGGCCACCTGATAGGTATTGTTGACGCGGCGCTGCGGAAAGTTGAACACGTCCACGCCGACAGGCGAGAAGCCCGCAATGTTGACTTGGCCGACAGGGCCGAGTTCGTCCTCAGTTGTGCGCCCCGGGCGTGCGACATAGACGATGGGGCCGGTGTTGGCGCGAATCTCAGGGCGTTGCTGACCGGGCGGGATAAAGATTTCCGGCAGCGTCGTGTTCTCCAAAAGCGGCGCGTTTAAGAGAAAGGGCACAGGGAAGTGGCTCGACTGTTGGAAGGTGCTGTCGCGCGCCTCGCCGAAGTTGAGCCGCGTGCGCCCGTAGGAGAGGCGCAGTTGATTAAAGAGCGGGCGCGCGGAGTTGGGCGCGCTCACTTCGCTGTTGAAGAAGAACGAATTGCCCTGCGTGCGGACGCGTGGCTCAAGCGAGGCGAAGAGTGCGCCGCCCGTCACGGGGATGATGCGCCGGTCGTCCGACAAGTTATAGCGATTGGTGACGGACTGCTGGCGACCGCGCAGGTGAAAACTACCGTCAACCTTGGCCGAGAGGATCGCGGCGCGGCCGTTCGCGGGCAGCACCTGCGTAAAGGTGTTTGTGCCGTAGAGACCCTGCGGGTTGTTGGGGAAGGGGAAGAGACTGAAGATCGCATCGCCGCTGCGCGTGGTCGGGAACGTAAGCACTGGGTCGAGCAGCCCTCCGTTCTCGTCGCGGCGACCGAGCGGGTTGCGAAAGACGCCGGTCGCGCCTGTGCCGAACGCGCCGCGTTGTTCGACGGTGGGCACAGCGAAACTCTCTTCCTTCGTCGCATTGATGCGCTGCCCTTCGGTCGCAACGAAGTAGAAGACGTTCGGGCGGTGGACAGGCCCGCCGAGCAGGAAGCCGTACTGGCCGGAGGTAAAAGAATCTTTGCCGCCGCTCTGGTTCGTGATCGTGATCGGGCGCGGGTTGACGACATCGGCGAGCGCGCCGGGAACGTTCGTGATGTTGTCTGCAACGACGACCGCCTGATTGTTACCCGCGCGCAGGGGCGTGGTGGCGTTGCCGAAGGCGGTATCGAAGGGATTGCGCGCGTTTAGCTGGCTCGCATTCAGGAAGCCGTAGGCCGTGCCGTGCGTATCCTTGCCGCCGGATTTGGAGACGGCGTTGACCTGCGCGCCGATGTTACGCCCAAACTGCGCGGCCGACAGAAGCGTGGTGACTTGATACTCTTTGACCGATTCAATCGGCTGCGAGTTTAAAGCGACGAAGCCCTGCCGGCGCACGCCGATGTCCTCGTCGTTGTTGTCCGCGCCGTCCACCGTGAAATTGTTGGCGCGTGAGCGCAAGCCGTTGACGGAAAACTGACCGGCTGTGCCGACGCCCGCGCCGACGCCGGGGCCGGTAATGCTGCCGAGCGTCTGCGGCGGCGGGGCGACGCCGGGCAGCAGGAGCGCCAACTCGTCGAACGTGCGGATGATGGTGCGTCCGCCAAGTGGCAACGTGGAGATTTCCTCTTCGGTAAAAGAGTCGCCGCGCTGGCCGTCAACCGCGTTGATGCGCGCGCGTATGTCCGTATCCTCTGCGGTGAGCGCAGACGCGGGCGCAGGTGTGGGTGCGGTCGAGGGCGTGGGCGTCGGCGTCACAGCGCCCGCCGGGAGTGGGTCGAGCGAGACGGGCACGGGCACGACCTCACCCGTGCGCGTGATAAAGAGGCGCTGCACCACCTCGCGCGGTTCATAGCCAGTGGCCGTGACGCGAATCGTGTAGAGTCCGGGCGCAAGCAGACCTTGATAGAAGCGCCCGCGCGAGTCGGTCTGTTTGGTGATCACCAGATTGGTCTGTTGATTGATGATGAGCGCGGTGGCATCGGCGATGGGCGCACCCGTCTGGCTGTTTGTGACTGTGCCTTCGAATGCGCCCGTCACGGTGTCCTGCGTCCAACCGGCGCGCGGGACTGAGAGCGCACAGGCAACTATAACGAGAAAGATCAAAAGAAGGCGACAAGGAGGAGTTTCTTTTCTCATAAGCGTCAGCCGAAACGGCAGGCGGGATGCGACGTGTTTGGCATCCACCCGAAGTGTCAAAGTACGTGAATACGGCGGCCGAGGGATGTGCATGTTAACACCGCCGCGCGCGGGCGCTAAGGAAAAAATGGCCGGCGCGGCGGGCAGGGCGCATACCGGAATGTGAGGCCGGCCTCCGCGCCTTGCGCCGCCCGCACGGACTAGGTGAGCAGCCGGGCCAGAAAATCAGGATGGATGTTTGTGCCGAGCAGACCGGCGAAGCCCATGAAGAGACCGAAGGCGGTCGGCAGCAGGGCGAGCGCGTAGAGCCAACGCTTCTGCGTCAGCGCCGTCACGGCGAGCAGCGAGATGGCGATTGAGAGCGACGCCTCGGACATGTCGAACTGATCGTCGTGCAGGTTCAACTCCGCATAAGTCTTGTCGGCCTGATCGGCATCAGCCTGTTGCTTCTGCTTCTTCTCGGCCTGATCCTGCGCGAGTTTATCGAAGGCCGCGGCCTGTTGCTCGAAGCCTGCGCGCACGTCGGGCGCGGCGACGGCCGCCTGCGCCCGTAGTTGCAACGCCGCCGCGTGGTTGACCTCTTCGCGTATGTTGCGCGCCTGATACCACGCGTAGTTGTCGATCTTGTCGGCCTGCGCCTGCTGCATGGCTTGGCCGATGTTGTTGCCCTTCACGCTACAGATGGCCATAAAGGTGGCCAGCAGCGCGACCGTGATGGCGATGAGCGTGTTCAAGGCAGACTTCGCGCGCTCGGCCGCTGCGTCCGCTCGCTCTTTCGCGTCATCGTCGTCAGCCACAAATTCCAACGGGTCAACGTCCATAAAGGGAGAGTTTCCTCCTGCTCGTCGGTTAAGTCCGCGCCGCTGCCTGCACCGAAATTGCTTCCTTGCGCCTGACTCAAAACGAATACTTCAGGGCAAACTGGATGCGCCGGCCCGGCGTGACGGTGTCGGTGGCCCGCCCGAAGCCGGGCGCTTCGAGGAAGCGAATGGGGATGCCGTAGTTGGCCCGGTTGATGAAGTTGAAGAAATCTACGCGCAGGCTCAAGCCTTGCCGCTCGCCCAGCCTGAAGTTCTTGAGCAACGCCATGTCCAGTTCGAGCACGTTGCCCGCGCGGAAGGTGTTGCGCCCGACCTGCCCGTTCTCGCCCGCCGCCGCGAGTAGAGAGGTCGGCTCGCTCGTGGTCAGGCGCAACGGGCGGCTGCGGTCGCCCGTGACGACGATGCCGCTGGTCGAGTTCAAACGATCCGTCAGGTTGCCGTCGAGGTTCACGTCGAAGATCGAGTTGACGGTGAAGGGCTGACCCGTCTGGAAGCTGCCCTTGCCGGCCAGTTGCAAGCCGTTGAAGACGAGGCGTGCTAGACGGGCGCGCGCGGGGCTAACGCCGAAGTCGTAGATAAAGTTGTAGGCGAAGCGGTGGCGCACGTCGAAGTTAGCGGGGGCGCGCTCGGCGGCGAGGTTGCGGCTGTCTTGCGGGAGCGCAGACGCGCCCGCCAGATCGAACACGTCCGAGACATCGTCGAGCGCCTTGCCGAGCGTGTAGGCGGCCTGATATTGCAGCGCCCGCCGCCAGCGCCCGCGCACCTGTAGCTGCAAAGAGTTGAAATTGGAGTTGGCCGTCGTCTCGAAGCGCGAGATAAAACCGGCGCTGGGGACGGGGCGACCGCCCTCCGGTGCTAAGGCGAGACCAAAGATGATCGGCTGACCCGGCACGTCGAAGGGATCGTTCGGATCGTCGCCCTGAGTCACGTCGAAGAGGAGTGGAATCAAGACCGCGTTCAGCCCAAGATTGGGCGTGGTGAAGCGCAGGAGGCGGCGACCCTGCGTGCCGACGTAAGCGAGCGAGACGTAGGTGTTGCGGTTTAGTTGCTGCTCGACGCTCAGCGTGTAGTGTTGCGCCATCGGCAGCTTGAGTTGGCGGGCCGGAAGCGTGGCCCCGAAGATGCTGGACGTAGGTTCCTCGTTGCCGGTCACAAGCTGGTTGATGCCGTTGACCAACTCCGAGATGTTGAACGCCGGATTGATCCGGTTGAGCGTGCCCGGCAGGATCAGCCCCAGCCGCGGGTCGCTCGGGTTCAGCAGTTGCAGCCGGCCCAACTGTTCGCCCGCGCCGCCGCCCGCGAAGTTGACCGTCAGGAAGGTGGGGAACACGTCGCGCGATTGGCTGGCGACCGCGCCGAGAATCTGATCGTAGAAGATGCCATAGCCGGCGCGCAGGACGGTGGCGCGGTCGCGGCTAAAGAGGTTGGGCGCAAAGGCCAACCCGACGCGCGGCGCAAAGTCCGTGCGGTCGGGATCGAAGATGCGCGTGCGGCCTTCGATGAAGTTGCGCAGACCGGGCACTTCCGCCAGCGCCGGATCGTTGAACGTCCGCTCGATGCGGCGGCCCGTCTCGCGCGGCGGCGTGTTGTACTCGTAGCGCAGCCCGAACGAGAGCGAGAGGTTGCGCCGCACGCGCCACTGATCTTGGCCGTAGAAGTTGAGTTGATAGAAACGCAGGGCGATGTCGGAGTCGCCAGTGGCCAGAGTTTGTAAGAACCCGCTCGCCGCGCCGGTGGCGGCCAAGTCTACGGCGGTGATGAACTCGCCCGTCGCGCGCACATCGCCATCGTCCGACACGCGTATGTCGGGCGCGCCGTTGAACGTCAGGAGCGGGCGCGAGTTGCGCGGCAGGTCGCTATTGAGTTCCGAGCGGCGCGTGTCGAAGCCGAAGGCGAAGCTGTGCCGGCGCGAGCGCCACGTCAGGTTGTCGGCGATCTGGTAAGTGTTGTTGACGCGGCGCTGCGGAAAGTTGAACACGTCCACGCCGACGGGCGAGAAGCCAGCGATGCTGACTTGGCCGACGGGGCCGAGCACGTCGGCGGCGGTGAAGCCGGTCGTCTCATACAGGACGGGGCCGGTGTTGGGCGTGGTGGCGCTCTCAGGCAGCGTGTTGTTGACCGTGTAGGGCGCGTTCAAGAGAAACGGCTCGTTGGGCAGCACCGTGTTGGGCAGTTGGAATGTCTGATCGCGCACCTCGCTAAAGACGAGGCGTGTGCGTCCGTAGGAGAGGCGCAGTTGATTAAAGATGGGACGCGTGGAGTCGGGCGCGCTCAATTCACTGTTCAGGAAGAAAGAGTTGTTCTGCGTGCGGACGCGCGGCTTGAGCGTCGAGAAGATCGCGCCGCCGCTCTTTGCGATGATGCGTGAGTCTTCCGTGAAGTTATAACGGTTGGTGACGGACTGCGCGCGCCCGCGCCACTTGAAGTTGCCGTCGAGCTTTATGGACGTAATGATCCCGCGCCCGCTCGCAGGCAGCGTCTGCGTGAAGGTGTTTGCGCCGTAGACGCCTTGCGGATTGTTGGGGAAGGGGAAGAGACTGAAGATCGCGTCGCCGTCTTCGCTGGTCGGGAAGGCGCGCAGACGGCTGCCGGGCGTGAGCAGTCCGATGGGCAACCCGAACGCGCCCGTGCCGCCGAAGCCGCGCTGCTCGACGGTCGGCACGGCGAAACTCTCCTCCTGCGTGGCGTTCGTGCGCGCCCCTTCGGTCGAGACGAAATAGAAGATGCGATCACGCCGGACGGGGCCGCCCAGAACGAAGCCCGCCTGTCCGAAGGTGAAAGAGTCCTTGCCGCCGCTCCCATTACGCACGGTCAGTGGTTGTCCGTCCAGCAGCACGGGTTGATCGACGCCTGCGCGCAGCGCCGCCGCGCCGTTGCCGAACGCAGTATCGAAGGGATTGCGCGCGTTCAACTGACTAGCATTGAAGAAACCATAAGCCGCACCATGCGTACTGCTGCCGCCGGACTTCGACACCGCATTGACCTGCGCGCCGATGTTACGCCCGAACTGCGCCGGTGCCAGCAGAGTGATGGCCTGATACTCTTTGACCGATTCCAGCGGCTGCGAGTTCAAAGCGACGAAGCCCTGGCGGCGCACACCGATGTCCTCGTCGTTATTGTCCGAGCCATCGACAGTGAAGTTGTTCGCCCGCGAGCGCAAGCCGTT
>DASVQA010000182.1:0-16220 GCA_036389375.1 Pyrinomonadaceae bacterium
TCATTTGATTGCGCGTGATGTCGAAGGTGATGTCCGACATGTGCAGGAAGTAGTTGGCGAAATACTCTTTGATGAGATAGCCCTTGTAGCCGAGGCAGATGATGAAATCATGCAGCCCGTAGGCTGAATAGATCTTCATGATGTGCCAGAGGATGGGCTTACCGCCGATCTCGATCATTGGCTTGGGCTTCGCGGCTGTCTCTTCGCTGATGCGGCTGCCCAAGCCCCCGGCTAAGATTACTGTCTTCATTGTTGGCGAATTATTTTTGAGCGGCGGCTATTATTGGCACGCGCTCGCGTCTAAGTCAATTTTGGTCTGCCTGCGCTTGGTCAGAGTTATGTAGTGCTCAAGTTGGCTCTGGCGCTGAGGCGCGGGCCGGCGCTGCGTGTGCCTGTAGGCGGCGATAAACCGCCGTGTAACCGCTGCCGCCGACCTGCACAAGATCAAACTGCGCCCGCGCCACGCGCACGCAACGAGCCTGCACGTCCGGCTCAGACGCTAACGCTAATGCCTGTGTGGCCGCTTCGGCGAGCGCGGGCGCGTCAAAGCTCTTGAGCACGACGCCTACACGCTCGCGCGTCAACAATTCGTCCGTATCGCCGATCCCGGCGTTGCTGACGACCGGCAGCCCCGCCGCCAGATACTCAGGAATCTTCGTCGGCGACGCGGCGATCTGCGCAAAGGTCGCCTTGCGGAACGAGAGGCCGAGGCGTGCGCGGCGCAGATATTGCGGCACGTCGGCCGGCTGCGCCGCGCCGATCCAGAAATCTGCGGCGCTCAAACCCGTGCGTTCGAGCACCGCTGCCGCTTCCGTAACAGAGCCTTTGGTCAAGATGCGCAGGTAAGCGTCGGGGCGCGCGGCCCGCACCGCCAGATAGAACCGCCCGATCTCTTCCAACAGATACAGACCCGTCACCGCACCGACGTAGATTAACTCGAACCGAGCGGCGTCCGTCGGTGCGGCCCCTGGATCAGTGCTTGCTGCCGCGAAGCGCCCAAAGTCCACGCAGCACGGGATGACTTCAATCTTCTCCGCCGCCGCGTAGCCTTCCGCCACGACCCACGCGCGCATCCGTCGTGTCAGCACCACCAGTTGATCAGCGCGCCGCAGACCTGCGCGCTCCACCCACTTCACGGCGCGATAAGGCAGCGACCCCTCAGCCCAGAGTCCCGCATCAACGTACTCTTCGGCCATTAACCCGCGCACGTCGAAGACCACGCGACAACCCGTCAGCTTTTGCGTCATGAGCGCCATCATGAGCGGCACGTGCGAGCGCGCATGCACTACGTCTATGCGATAGCGGCGGACGAGCCGCTGCGCCGTCCACGCGCCGACGAGCACATCGTAGAGGGTCGCGGGCGCGGACGGACGTTTATGATAGGCGCGGGCGAACCAGCGTATGCCTTGCGCCGCAAGTTGAGCGCGCATTTCGGCTTGTGGCCGCGCCGGCCAAGCGCGCTGAAGTTCAGGTTCAAACGTGAGTAGATAGACTTCGATGCCGGCCGCGGCCAACTGCCGCAGGTAGGGGAGCACCTGCGTCTGCACAAGCGGTTCGCGCAGACCGAAGTAGCAGAGGTACAGGGTACGGATTGGGGCTGAAGGCGTCATGCTGCTTCGACGGCGGCGAGACGCCTGAGAGGTGTGCCCGCGATGCCTAACTGTTCGGTTAACGGAAAAACTTTAAGCTGCAGCGCCGGTTCCGTCAAATCACCATTATGGCGCGTCACGGTTGGCTGGCTCTGTGCGCCTTTGTTATGCTGCCTGCTCAGACATTGATCGCTTTTTAAACGCATGACCATAGACAGCAGCCAGCCGTTGAGTGAGCCACCGCCTGTGCGCAATTACGACGCGCGTACGGTCGAAGGCTTCGGCCACGAGTGGAGCGAGTTCGATCAAAGCGCACTCGACGAACGCGAGCAGCAGGAACTATTTGCCGCTTATTTCAGCCTCTTCCCCTGGGCGGCGCTGCCTGCCGACGCGGTTGGCTTCGATCTCGGTTGCGGCACAGGGCGTTGGGCCAAGCTGGTCGCGCCAAAGGTCGCCCGGCTCTATTGCATAGACGCGAGCGGCGCGGCGCTGGCGGTCGCGCAGCGTAACCTCGCCGCGCTGCACAACTGCGAGTTCATCGAGGCTTCAGTTGACGAGTTGCCACTCATGGACGACTCGCAAGACTTCGGCTATTCGCTCGGCGTGCTGCATCACGTGCCGGACACGGCCGCTGGCATCAAGGCCTGCGCGCGCAAGTTGAAACCGGGCGCGCCGTTTCTGATCTATCTCTACTATGCGTTCGACAATCGGCCCGCGTGGTTTCGCCTGCTCTGGCGCGCGAGCGACACAGGACGGCGCACGATCTCGCGCCTGCCCTTTCGCCTGCGCCGCTCGCTGACCGATCTGATCGCGCTCAGCATCTACTGGCCGCTGGCACGCACGGCGCGGGCGCTCGAAGATGCGGGCCGCAACGTCGATGCGTTTCCGTTGGCGATCTATCGCCGCCGCAGTTTCTACACCATGCGCACCGACGCGCTCGACCGCTTTGGCACATCGCTAGAACAGCGTTTTACGGCCGCACAGATCAAGCAGATGATGACGGCGGCAGGGCTTGAGCGGATCGCTTTCCGAGACGCGATGCCGTACTGGTGCGCCATCGGGTACAAGCGTTAACGAGGGCGCGGGTGGCAATAGAATCGCCCGCTCGGCCGCTCAAGCGCGGGCGTCGTTGGCGGGCGTGAACTCTGCGAGCAGTACCATGCGATAACCGTCCTCTGCGTCGGGCGCGGGCAGCACGGGCAGCAGCGCGCCGAGCAGAAAGTTTGTGGCCGCGTAGAGCGCGTCGGAGCGCGCCGCCGCGCCGCGCACAAAGCGGCAGACGGAGACGGGTTCGCAATAGGAGAGCGAGATTTTGACTTCGCGGCCCGACGCGGCCGCTGCCGCACGAATCTGCGCCGCCACGTCCGCGCTCGTCGGATAAGCTTGGCCCTGATGTTCAAACAGCCAGTCGGGCACCGGCCGCTGGCGCAGCTCTAAGGCGTGCTGAAACTCGGCGTCGCAACTGCGCCCCTGCTCGCCCTGCGGGCACGCCAGCACCAGCGCGCGCTCCGCTACACGCACCAACTCTGCGAGCGCACGCGCACGCGCATCAAGCGGCAGATGCTCGATCACGTCTATGCAACTGACGACGGGAAACGATCTGTCACTGAACGGTAGATCAGTGATCGTGCCCTGTTGGAAGCTAAAGCCCGCGACCGTCTCGGCGGGCGGCTCAACGTCCACGCCCACCACCCGCACGCCATCAAGAAAAGCCGCCATGCCAATCCGGCCGCAGCCCACGTCGAGCAGCACCGGCTCGCCTTGCGCCGGCACATTTTGCAGCACGCGGCGCAAGATACGCGCCGGTATCCAATTACGGCAGCGCGTGTCCCAGCCATAGCGATAGAACACGCGTTGTAAAGCTTCTCGCATCAGTCAATCTATAAAAGCAGGAACAAAAATTTAACCACGACATAACACGAACCGGGCGACGTGCAACTTCGGGTGGCTCGCTTCGTGTCGAGTTCGTGGTTAATGTTACTGCTTCATGCCTTGTCTTGTACTTTCAATTGCGAACACAAGCGGCGATTGTATAGCAGCGCGCAGGTCAAGTCGAACGCGCCCCTCGGTCGCGCGCCGTCGCCAGCTCTGCTTCACTCACGATAACGCTGCTTCAGCACCGTCGCCTGTGCCCAGCCGACGAAGGTGGCCAGATCAATCGTCAACAGGATCAAGCCGACGCCGAGCAACTGCACAGGGTTGAGCAACCACCACAGGTCGCGCCCCTCACGCCGCACCCAGAGCATCTTCGCCACGCGCGCAAGCGTGCCCATGATCGGCACGAGCAGCCAGTATGCGCTGTGTACGAGCGCGAGGATGAGGAACGGCAGGCCGAGCAGATAGTTGCGCGCCACGCTGTAGTGCCAGTCGTGCTGGCGGCCCGCCCAGACGTTGTGCCGCGAGTAAAGCGCGAAGCGGCGAAAGGTGCGGCCGAGCGACGGAGGCAGTTGCCACCAGACGGTCGCGTGCGGTGCCCAGCCGACCTTATGCGCCTGTGCCTGCACCCGCTCGACGAAGATCATATCCTCGGCGGCGCGCAGGTCTGGAAAGCCGCCCACCGTCGCCCACAGCTCGCGCTTCATCAGCGACGACGGCACGACGGGGCCGCGCACGCGCCCGTTCGGCCGGTTCTGTTTCGGCGTGATGAAGGCCAGCGCCGCCCAACGTTCAAACCGCGTGCCGGCGACCGGCTCGTAGTTGCCGAAGACTACGTCCAGGGCCGGGTCGCGCTCGACCTCTTGCACCAGCCGCTCAAGCCACGTCGGCTCAACGCGTATGCCTGCGTCCGTGTAGGCGAGCCACGCGCAACGCGCGGCGGCCGAGCCGACGTTGCGCCCGCGCCCCGGTGTCGCCGGCCCCGCTTCGATGATGCGGAATCTCTCATCGTCAGCGGTCAAGCGCCGCGCGAGCGCAACCGTGTCGTCGGTCGAACCGCCGTCAACGATAATCACCTCGGTGGGCCGCAAGGTCTGCTGCCGGATTGAAGCGATGAGCGCGGGCAGCGTCTGCGTCTCGTTGCGCACGGGAATGATGAGCGAAACCTCTGTGGCGCTCATGAGGTTGGCAGGCTCGCGTCGCTCGCCTGATTGCGGCGTGTCGAATTTGGGCTGGCAGGTAAGGCCGGCGTGCCAGCGAGCGCGGTGGTGGTGGCCGCTTGGCGGCGGTCGCGGATGATGCGCGCGGGGTTGCCGGCGACAACGGCATAGTCGGGCACAGGTTTCGTTACCACCGAGCCTGCGCCGACGATGGCGTGCTGGCCGACATTGGCCATCACCGTCGCGTTCGCGCCGAGCCACGCGCCGTCGCCGATGGTGATCGGCTCTTTCGGCGGATTGCCCTGCTGCTTGATCGGCACGTCCAGCCGGTCGATCCGATGATGATGCCGCCCTGAGAGCATGACGACATGTTGCCCGACGAGCACGTGGCTGCCGATCTCCGCGTAGTCTATGTAAGAGCCGACGCTGATCCACACGTCGTCGCCAAAGGTGGTGCGCGGGTCTTCGATGACCACGCCGTAGTTGAGCAGCACGTCGCGCCCGATGCGCGGCAACACGCGCGCATAGACGGCGCGGCGCAACTTCCAGCCCGGCGAGAACGGCAGCCGCGACAGAAACTCCGACACGTAAGGGAAATAGAGCCAGCCGCCGCGCACGCCCGCGCGCACGATTGCGCCGCAGAGACCGCCGATGGCGTCCAGCAACCCGTTCCACAACGTTGCGAGCAAGCGACGCATAGTTTGCACTGTTCGCGCGCGCCGAAACAACAAGCGCGGTTAATCAACGAGCGGAGGCTTTACGTCTGCTTTGGCGGCGACTGGTCGCCTCGGCATAAACGTCAATTAGCCGCCGGCCGAGCGTCTCCGGGTCGAAGTGTGTAGCGATGAAGGCGCGCGCTGACGTGCCGATCTGTCGCCGCCAAGCGGCGTCGGCGATGAGCCGTTCAAACTGGCGCGCGAACTCTTCGTTGGTCTCGACGATCACGGCGTCGCGCCCATTCTGAGCGGGCACGCCGCGAAATGAATTGGGGAAACCGATGATCGGTTTCGCGTTCGACATCGCTTCGAGCGTCTTGGTCTTGATCCCCGTGCCGGTCTTGATAGGCGAGAGGAAGATGTCGGCCTCGGCGTAGAGCCGGCGTGCCTCTGCGTCCGAAGGCGACGAGATGATCTCGATGCCGCATTCGGCGGCGCGGCGGCGCGCGCCTTCATCGGGTTGCCCGCCGGCAAAGATGACGCTGACGCGCGCGCGCGCCTCGGCGCTCACCTGCGGCCAGATTTCGTCCGTGAAGAGAAAAGATGATTCGCGGTTGACGTAAGCATGCAGCATGCAGAGAAAGAGCGCGTGACACCGTTCGTCTGGTTGCGCCGGGCGGGGCGCGAGCGGGGGCAGCGCGACCGGCGGCGGGATGCGGACGAGATTTGTGACGCCCTCTCGGCTGAGCGCCTGCTCATCTTCGGGCGAGACGGTGATGGTCGCCAGCGCCTCATTCAACAGCCCGACTTCAAACTGGCGAAACCGTTTTGCCTCCCAACGCCAGTAGGCTTTACGCAATTTCTTGTGGGCGGCGACCTCAACCTCTGCTCTGTCGCGCAAGATGGCAAAGTGCAGGTCGAGCGTGCGCACGACGACGGGCAGGTTCAGCCCTTTCAGCGCGATGGCCGGATGCAGCCATTCGCTATGCACCACGTCGAACTTGTGTCGCTGCCACAGGTCGAGGGTCGCCTGCCGCAGATTTTTGTCCATCCAGAAAGCCGCGTAATAACTGCGCCCCGGCAGCGTGGTTAAAGCCGCTGTCTTGTATTTGTCCAAAGCGGAGCGGAGCGCGGCCTGCGGCTGGTAGTAATGAACAGTCGTGCGCGAAAGGCGCGCTTGTAGGGCGGCGGCGAGCGGCGCGGCATCGGCGTCCGGCGTCGGGACTAACAGGTGCAGCTCGCACAGCGACTCGATGCTGCCGAGCGTCTCCAGGAGCGCAACTTTCGCGCCGGCATGTGGCGGCAGCGGAAATGATGTGGTGATGAAGAGAACTTTCATATTTAATGAGCGGCGCGCGCGGGTTCGTCGAGCAAACGGCTGATGACGTGGGCGAGCGGTTGCGGCTGAGCGGCGGCCCACGCGTCATAGTCGTCGGCAAAGACGCGCTGTTCGGCGCGGCTCAACTGCTCGATGCGCGCAGCCCACGCGGGCCACGCAGCCTCAAGCATTTCAAAACCGGGCGGCGGGTCAATCGCCCACGACGGATGCTGACAACCGATAACGGGAATGCCGGCGCAACTCAATTCCGGCAGGCGCGTCAATGCGCCAAAGCCAAACTGTTGCGGCACCAGCACCGCGCGCGCCTGCACCAACAGTTCGTCAAGCTCAGCCTGCTCAACCCAGCCCTTCAGTTCTAGTCCGGGCACGACCTCACCCGCCGGAAGCAGTCGTTCCGTGCCCGCGCCGACGCCAACCAATCGCACGCCCTGTGGCAACCCGTGCTGCCGTACGTTCTCAATCAGCCATTCGCAGGATTTGCCTATCGGCCCGTAAGCCGCCGTGCCGACAAATAGGAACAGCCCTGCCGCGCGGGCACTGGTTTCGCGGCGCTGGCGAATCCGTTCCGCCTGTGCGCGCAAAGCGCCCACCGGCACGTAAGGATGATAATGACAGCGCAACCCTAGACTGCCCGTGACACCTGTTTCCAGCTTCGAGATAAAGAGGCGCTCGTCGCATTGCGCTAAGAATTGCAACTCGTTCGCAAAGTCGGTGAGCGCCGCGTAGACGCCAACCTGCTGGCGTGGCGTCTGCCCGCCGCCGAACACATGAAGGCTGGTCGTCAACGCCTCGAAATTTTCCGCCAGCGCGTCGAAGTTCTGTGTGCAACTGATGGTCGGGATGCCATGCTTACGGTTAAGCGGCAGCAACTCGCTGAACTGCGTGTGGTCGATTACGCAGACGGCTTGGCCGGCCAAGCCTTTAATCTGCTCCTCGTAAAAAGCCTTGAGCGCGGGATGGAGGCCCGTGACGAAGTTGGTGCGTTGCAGCAGCCGGTAAGGATTGCGGGCAGCGCGGCGCAGCGTGCCCGCGCGGAAAGTGGCCCACTCTTTGAGTTGCCGGCCCACGCCGCCGTGCGGTCGGGCGTGACCGTTCTGCCCGCCTGCGCGCAACGTCTCCGGCGTAAACAATAGAATCTGTTCGCGCCCGACCAACGCCGACAGTTGATGCAGAATTTGATAACCGCGATGGACGCCGCCGTTACCCACCTCGGCCGGCATGATGTGGGAGATGTAGATGATCTTTTGGCGACCCATAAGCTGGTTGAGTTTCTATCCGAGTCTCGACTGTGGCGGCCCGCGCAAACTGCGCCGCTAAACGCTCCGCAGCGCCCGTCTAATCCGCGTCCGAATGCCCCACGATGGCAGGAATAATTTCAGCCCGATGGCCTCGGTCGTTTTCAGAGCGAGCAGGACGCGCCTGATTTTGCCGAGCGGTCGGTAGATTGGCGACTGCCATGCGATGTCTTTGCAGACGATGGCGGCGATGGTGTGATAGGGGCGACGGGCGCGCGTGCCGGTGTGGCCGAAGTAGGCCGCCAGCCGCGCGACATCCTGCGACATCCCCTCGCACGCGCGATTGATCGACACGCTCTCAAGCGTTTTCAACTTGCCCTTGAAAACAACCGAGGCGACGAACAGCCAATCGCCCGCAAGTTCGTGCCGGTAAGGTATGTCGAGCAACGCGGCGCGGCGCATGAGGCTGTAATGTTCGCCGTTCATGTTCACCTGCCGGTAGTAATCAAGCACGCGCTCGCGCGCCGCCGCCTGCGGCAAATTGATGATCCGATCACGAAAGAGAAAGCGGTCGCCCTCATAGTATTTCGCGCTGCCGCAGGCGAGTGCGTAATCAGGATGCGCCACTAAAAAGCTCAGACACTCGGAGACGTAAGCGGGGTCGAGCCAATCGTCGTCGGCCAACCACATGAAGAACTCGCTGCGCGCCGCGTGCAGCAGTCCGACGAAGTTGGCCGTCGGGCCTTGATTGACCGGCTGGCGCAGGTAGCGCACACGCGCGTCGCGGCGGCTGAACTCGTCGCAGAGCCGCTGTGTGTCGTCCGTCGAGGCGTTGTCCGAGATGAGCAGTTCCAAGTCCTGATAGTCCTGCGCGAGCACAGATTCAACTGCCCGCCTGAGCGTGTGGGCGCGATTATAGGTCGGGATGCCGATGCTTACTTTCGGCTGTTGTGTGGCCACGTGCAAAGCTTAAGTTAAACTTTCGTTAGTGAACTGTTGACGCTAAGTAATCTAAGGGGTCGGCCCTCATCTGGCAAGCGGCCTGACCTTGCGCCCGCCGGGTCTGACGGCGCACTGCTGGCGGCCTTTACTCAGCGCACGCGCCCCACGCCTGCTGTGCCAGCGCACGCTTAGTGGCCGGGTCGGCTTGGGCATACTGGCGTGTGCGATTGTCGGCGACCAGCAAATTGGTCTGCTCGCCGCCACGGAACGTGCGACTCGCGCGCCAGTGCGCGGGCGCGTAAGCCTGTCCGTCGCGTCCGACCACGAGCGTCGCCAGATTCATGTCCAACACCTGATGCGTCAAGCCATGTCGCCCGCTCTCGAACCGCTCGGCGTCGGCCTTACGCTGCAACGGCCAGAGTTTGAGCCGGCTGATGACGTGGCGCGGCAAGATGAAAGCATTGGTGCGCACGTGCGGGTTCGGAAACGGCGCGAAGTCAGCGCGCAGCTGCCATAGCTCGCGCCAGCCGTAGTACAGACCGGCGAGATAGAGCCGCGACAGGCGTTTGGTGCCAACCGTCCACGGCCATGCTTGCAGATGACAAGTGTAGATGCTTTCATGTGAGCCGGTCGCGCCGACCAGCCCCACGCCTGGCCGTGTGCTGTGCCGGTAGAGCGCGCCGAGCCAGTCGTCCGCGAGGATGACGCTAAATGAGTTCAGGAAACAGAAGTACTCGTGGTCGAATGCGCGCGCGGCCGCGAAATAGGGGCCGATGTCGAACTCCTCATCGGCGACTGTGAGTGTGCGATATGACAGCCCGGCGAGCAGCGCGTGGTATGGAGTTAGATTAGCGTCCGGTGCGAAGCCTTTAAAGACGAGCAGTAGTTCATGCGGTACGCCGCACGGGTGCGCGCGATAAGATGCAAGGAATGACTCGAAAGGCTCTAGCCCGTTCTGGGCGCGGACGAGATGCACAAGGCCAAGCTCTGCCATAGCCGCTTAACGCTCGTTCAGCGCACCGCGCCGACGGCGATCCCCAACGGCTTTTCCGCACCCACATATTCCGCGAGCGGCTTGAGCCGACCGCTTCGGACGCAACGCAACCATGCGCGCTGCACCCCGTCGCAGGCCACCGTGTCGTGCAGAATAATGAGCGCGCCCGGCCGGCAGAAAGGCAGCGTCAGTTCGATGTCCTGCCATACACCCTCGTAGCTGTGATCGCCATCAATGAAGGCCACGTCAATTTTGCCCCGCAACTGTTCGCGTAAAAACGTGGCGGCCGCAGCCGAGTGGCTGTCGCCGAGAAACTGTTTGAAGTTCGGCACCTGACTGAAGTTTTTCGCCTGCTCGCTGGCGCGCGGATGCTCGCCGTTGTCGAGGCTGAAGGCGTTGGTGAACCCGACCTCGCGGCTGAGCACGAGGCACGCGCCGCCGCTCGCCGAACCGATCTCCATGTAGTTAGTGTATGGGCGATGCTCTTTCAAAAACAGGCAGAGCGCGGCGAACTCGTCCGGATTCTGTTGCAAGCACAAGCCGCCTTCGTGCGTATAGCCGTTCCCGAAATATTCGAGGCTGTCCGTCCCCGACTGCCGTATCTGATCGCGCATGGCGACGAACTCAGGGTTGCGGCGGCTGAGCGCAGGAATGGTATCTATGCCGTTCAGGTACAGGCGACGATAAAGCTGCGTCTGCATGTGCCGCGCCCGCGCGCTGATGTTCATATTCATGTTAATTTACGACCTCACCGTCCTCTGGAAATGCCTTGCTCGCGCCCAAATTAAACTGTCTGTAACTGTCAGGCTCGTTCGCCCGCGACCGCCATTGACTCGGTTTGCGCCTGCGGGTGCGGGATGTAACGCGTCTGCCACGGCAGGAGCGGGCGCACGACGCCGGGCATAGGCTGGGCGAAGTCGCCGCGCGCCGAATCGCCGTCGAGACTGTCTATGATGTGGAAGGCCACGGCGTCGCGCTCGTAGCAGTGGACGACGACCGGATCGTGCGTGCTCAAGGCCGCACCGACGACGAGCGCGCCCTCCGATAGATAGTTGCCGGGTATCCATGCGGTGCTGAAGTAGCGCCCGGTGGGGCGTGGCTTGCGTCGCCACTCCGGGTCGCAATCGTGCGCCACAAACACATAGACGCCCTCTTCATTATAGAAATGCAGGTTCGGCACGAGCACCGTGCCCGGCTGGATGACTTCGTACTCCATCTCGATACCGATGGGGCGGCGAATGTCAAAGGCGTCCGCCACCTCGCCCGCTTCGTTGCGCACGCGCACGGCGCAGAGCCGGACGATCTCGTTGCCCGGTGCGTTCGCCAGATCGGGCCATTCGCGCACGGCCGTCGTGCCTAAGCCTGAGCCTAAATACGTGCTGACGACCTGCGCCGAAGGGCCGTCTTCAACAACCTGACCCTGCTCCAACAGAATCGTGCGCGGACACAGCCGCGTGATCGAGGGCATGTTGTGCGACACGAAGAGGACGCTCCGCCCGTGCTGACTCACGTCCTCCATCTTGTTGAGACATTTGCGCTGGAAGCCCATGTCGCCGACCGCCAGCACTTCGTCAACCAACAAAATCTCCGGCTCAAGATGCGCCGCGACGGCAAAGGCGAGGCGCATGTACATGCCGCTTGAGTAATGTTTGACCGGCGTGTCAATGAAGCGGTCAATTTCCGAAAAGGCCACGATCTCATCGAACTTGCGCATGATCTCCGTGCGCCGCATGCCGAGGATCGCGCCGTTTAGATAGATGTTCTCACGCCCCGTCAATTCGGCGTTGAAGCCCGTGCCGACTTCGAGCAAGCTGCCGACGCGCCCGTAGAGATCAACTCGGCCGGAGGTCGGCTCGGTGATGCGCGAGAGGATTTTCAGCAGCGTGGATTTGCCCGCGCCGTTGCGCCCGATGATGCCGACAACTTCGCCCGGCCGGACGCTGAAGCTCACATCCTTGAGCGCCCAGAGCGTGCGCGCCGCCTCCGCGCTTTCATCTCGGCGCAGCCAACGCATGGGCGCGCTAGCGGCCCGCGCCAGCGCGTCGCGCAGCGTCAGATAGCTCGCCTGATGTGCGCCGATGCGATACCTTTTACTCAGGTGCTCGGCCGTAATGATAGGCTTCATCGTCAGACTTCAGATTACGTCGGCGAAGCGGCGTTCCATGCGCCGGAAGGAGTAGGCCGAATAGACGAGCGAGGTCAAGGTCAGACCAGCGGAGAGCGCCAGGGCCGGCCAGTCGAACGGACGACCAAACAGCGCGGCACGATAGCCTTCAATGATGCCCGACATCGGATTGAGCGCAAGCAGCCAGCGCCAGCGCGCGAAGATGCTCGCCGGGTAAATAATCGGCGAGGCGAAAAACCACAACTGGATCAGAAACGGCAGCGTGTGGCGCACGTCGCGGTACTTCACATTAAGCCCCGACATCCACATGCCGACGCTCATCGCCAGCAGCGCCGTCAACGCCAGCAGCACCGGCAGCAGCAGGACGTGCCACGTCAGCGCAACGTGGTAGTAGAACATGAGCGGCACGAGCAGCAGGAAAGTGATGGCGAAATCAACCAGCCCTGCGAGCACCGCCGCGGCCGGAATGAGCATGCGCGGGAAATAGACTTTCGTGATCAGATTGCTATTACCGATCAGGCTGTTGCCGCTCGCGGTCACGGCGTTGGCGAAGAACGTCCACGGCAGCAAGCCCGCGTAGGCAAAGAGCGGATAGGGTATGCCGTCGGATTTCATCCCGCCGAGGCGACCGAAGATGAGACTGAAGACGAGCATCGTAAAGAGCGGCTGCACGACGGCCCACGTCGCGCCGAGCGCCGTCTGTTTGTAGCGCACCTTCACGTCGCGCCAGACGAGGAAGTAGAGCAGGTCGCGGTAGAGCCACAGATCGCGCAGGTTGAGTTTGACCCAAGCGCCGCTCGGTTTGATCGAAACCAGCGGACGCTCCGGCAGCGTGACGCCGACGGGCGAAGCGGGTTCGAGCACACTTTCACTGGTGGTCAATTTCATAGGCACGGATGCCAGCAGCACGCGCGCGCGGCGCGGCCTCTTTCCGCCACGAGCTTTATTTGTGCGGGCCTCAACTTTGGTCGGGGCGCGTTTTCGTGGGAGCGGCGCTGGAAGCGTCAGTCTAGACGGGCATCCGGCCGCGCGTCAAGCAAGGCATAGGCGCAGGTCTAACGACCGGCCGGGCGACGAGCAGTCGCAGCGAAAACCGCGCGCCGCGCTTCCCTTTGACGGGGCGCGCGGCGCGCGGTTAGAGCGGCCAAACGGACTCAATTCAGCTTATTGTTCGCTATCCGAACTGAGCACGCCGGAAACGTCAATCGTGATATTGCCCTTGATCATGTTGTGACCAAAAGACCTCACCTGTCCGGCCGGCGAACTGACGCCCGTGCCGTTGTTGGTGATGACATCGTTGTTGATGCGAATGGACGTGGTGTTGGCTGTGCCGATGCCGGTGGTGTTGTGCGTGATCGAACTGTCTTCCACCATGGCCACCGCGTCATTGATCGCGCTGATGACGACGACGCCGTTACTCGTATTGTTCGAGAAGACGCAATCGCGGGCGACGACGCGGCTGCGGTCGCGCGAAGCGAGACCGTTGGTGCAGTTGAGCAGGTGCGTCGTGTTAAGCGAAGCCTTACTGGTCTGCCCGGCCGCCGAGTTGCTCACGTTGATGCCATCGCCGCTACAGTTGCGAATGACCGTGTTGCGCACGTACAGGTTGGGGCTGTCAGCTGACGCCGCGAAGTTGATGCCGTTGTTGGTGAAGTCGCTGATCACGCAGTCTTCGACAAAGACGTGCAGACCGCTGACGAAATTAATCCCGTTGACGCCGGTTCTCGTCCCGACCGTGCCACTTGCGCCGCCGCCGTAAATCGACAGCCCACGCAGGCGGACTGTCCGTTGCGGGTCGTTGGCGTTGCCGCCGGCGATGTTGACGATAACGCCGGTCGTGCCGCTGGCGAGAATCGAGGCGAGCGTGGCCGTGCCGTCAATCGTGATCGACTTGGTGATGTTGATCGTGCCGTAACCGGCCGGGTCAAGCGCGTCGATTTCGCCGTTGATGAAGGTCTTGGAGATCGCGCCCGCAAAGGTCTTGCAAGGGGCGGTGCGGCTGCATGGGTTGACGTCGTCGCCCACGCCGGAAACCCACGTACGGGTCGCTTGCGCGTGCGCAAATGAAGTGAAAGCCAGAGTGAAGCCAATTAGCACTAATGACTGGAGGGTGAGACGAACCTTACTCATCGATGTGAACTCCTTTTGGGGTGAAGGTCTCTTTAGTAAGTGCACCGCACTACGAGACCAAATCTGTATCTACTAATTTGAGCATGTCGAGCTGACCGGCGGCCCAGCAAACTACTAGCGACTTGAGCCGGCTCCCCAAGCCGCACTGGCTAAGCTTGGTTAGCGCCACCTCTGCGCGAGTGGCTGACGGCACGCTAAACAAGCTTATGTACGTACAGGGTGAAGCGATTAGATTGTTGTGTTCAAGTGTTGACCGACAATCCCTTCGTTTACCTTGCGGAGAGAAGAGTGGCAAGCCTTATACCAGACAGTGCCGCGGCCGAAGAACTCAACAAGTATTGGATTTGCCGCGCGCAAGTAGTGTGGCGGGTGTGCACATTCAGTGCCGGGTGTTAACAACCGTGCACAATTAGCATTTTATGAGCAAGTCGCATGCCCGGTCAAACGTAAGCATGGAAAGAGGGAGCGGAAGTAAATGTCCCGCTCCCTCTTTGCTGGCCCGCGTAGAGCCGACGATCAATTGCCGCCGCAATCGCGGGGCGTGTCGTTTGTGATGGTCGCCGTGCCGTTGTCACCGCAGGCCGCGACGCTGGTTAGAAAGCAGCCATCCTTATCTTCGGCGACGACCTTAATCTGCGTCTCGTCGCAGGCAACGTTCGCAATGCTGAACGTCTGGCCGGGCAGGATGCTGGCATCACCGAGTTGATTAACGCCCCAATCGTCTTGGTCAATGTGCGCCAAGTAGATGTGAATGATCTCACGACTTGAACTGTTCACAACATTGATCGAGGCGGACGGAGAGCGCGCGCTCGATAGCAAAGGCAGCGCCGCGCAGACGCAGAAGGCGGCAATAGAAAGGACGAGGCGGCGGGCAGTGCGCTGCTGATCGGCGTGTGAGTTTCTCATGTCTTACTCCTCTCGTGGTCTATGACGGGCGCGGGCGTTGCATTGCAGCACCCGGCTCGATGAGGTCGTGGATCGCTTCGGAGCGCTATGCTGGCCGGAGCGACCCGCTTAAAGCTTGGCCACTGCCGCTCGTGCCGGCGCGGTTGTTAAGCAGACTCTGTGGCCCGCCTGCTTAACAGCCGCGCCCCCACGGGCGGCGTTCACGCCGTTGGCTACGGGCAACTGCCGTTGACCGTGTAATGCACACCGCTGTCTATGGGCGCTTCGCCCCGATTACGTGCGACGACCACCTTGGCCGTTGCGCGACCGACGTTGCCCGCCTCGTCGCGCACCTTGAAGGTGATCGTATAGACGCGTCCGTTACCGTTGCCCTCACGCTCGGCGCGCAACTGCACGGACTTGCAATCGGCGGCGATCACGATGTCATTCATCGTGTTGCCGTCGCCGTTGCCGTTCTCGATCTCGTCGCTGGTCACATTTTCAATGACCACATTGCTGACGCTCAGACCGGTATCGCAGTTATCGCTCACGCCCGTCACGAAGCTCGTCACTTGGAAAGTGTTGTACCTGTGATTCGGCGGCCACATCGAGAGCGTCTGGCCGTTGAGCGTGATCTTTGGTGCTTCCGTGTCGTTGACGGTCACGGTGAAGCTGCCGGTCGAGGTGTTGCCCGATGCGTCGGTCGCCGTGGCCGTCACGGTCGTCGTGCCCTTCGGGAAAGTTGTGCCCGACGGGACGCTGGTTGTGACGGTCGTGCCGGCACAGTTGTCTGTGGCCGTCACGGTAAAGTTCACGACGGCCGAGCAAACGCCGGGGTCAGTGCCGACTACGATGTTCGCGGGCAGTTGCAAGACCGGCTTCTCCGTGTCGTTGACCGTGACGGTCTGCGGCGCGGTGGCGGTATTGCCGGCGGCGTCAGTCGCCGTCCACGTGATGGTGGTCGTGCCCTTCGGATAGGGCGCGTTGAGTGGTTGCCCGTCACTGCGCGCGCCGCTCACGGTCGCACCGGCGCAGTTGTCCTGCGCCGTGGCCGTGCCCGGATCGAGCGTCGCCGAACACACGCCGGGGTCGTTGCTCACGGTGATGTTCGCCGGGGCAGAGACGGTTGGCGGTGTGCTGTCGATGACGGTGATGGTCTGCACGGCGTCTGCGTGGTTGCCATGACTATCCGTGGCGGTAAAGGTGCGCGTGATGATGAGCGGGCTGCTGGCCGAGCCTGCGCCGCTTCTGGTTTCGCTGACCGTGACGGTCGCCACACCGCAGTTGTCG
>DASVQA010000183.1:0-27394 GCA_036389375.1 Pyrinomonadaceae bacterium
TCGTCGGCGCGCTGGGGCCGACGGTCGTCTCGCAGGTGCTGCAACGACAGGGCGCGTCCGGACTGGCCGGGCTGTTCGGCGGCGGGCAGGCGCACGTCTCGCCGGACACGGCGGCCCAAGTCTCGCCTGAAGCGGTGGCCGAACTCGCCGCCCACGCCGAACAGAAAGACCCTTCGATCATTGACACGGTCAGCAACTTCTACGCCGAACACCCGACGCTCGTTAAAGGCCTCGGCGCGGCGGCGCTCGGCATCGCCATGTCGCGCATTGCCGGCGGGCTGAATCGCTAATCAACCCGGCCCACGTGCAGCAAGGTTGGGCGGACGACGCTGGAACTGTTCGCCCGACCTTGCGCGCGCAAACCCTTCTTCAGACGGGCGTGCGCCCTCAGCCGGCGCGTGCATGTCCGGCAATTTTATTCACGCCAATTTAACCCCGCGTTCAGATCGAGTTAACACGCCGCGCCTATCCTGTCGCTTCGCAAAGTAAGTCTTTTGACAGGAGAGGCGAGCAAAATGTTTCCCAGATTCATCGGCGCGCGCGCCGTCGCGGCGCTGTTGGCGGTCGCACTAACGATCTGCGGCGGCGCGTGTAGCGGCGGACGCGCGGGAGGCACGACGGGCGCAAATGGCGCTGCCGCTGTGCGGCTGCAAGGCGCGGGCGCAACCTTCCCCGCACCGCTCTACGCGAAGTGGGCGAGCGAATATGGCAAGCTCGACCCGACGGCGCAGATCGATTATCAGTCCATCGGCTCAGGCGGCGGCATCCAGCAGATACAGGCGCAGACCGTTGATTTTGGCGCGTCGGATGCGCCGATGAGCGACGAGGACTTGCAGAAAGCGCCGGGCGAAATCCTGCACGTCCCGACCGTGCTCGGCGCAGTCGTCGTTACATACAACTTGGCGGGCGTCGCGCAACCGCTGCGCTTCGCGCCCGACGTGCTCGCGGATATCTTTCTCGGCCGGGTCAAAAAGTGGAACGACGCGCGCCTCAAGGCCGACAACGCGGGCGTGAATCTGCCCGACGCCGACATCTCCGTCGTGCATCGCTCGGACGGCAGCGGCACGACGGCCGTGTTCACGGACTATCTGGCGAAGGTCAGCCCCGCGTGGCGCGAGAAGCCGGGCGCGGGCAAAGCAATTGACTGGCCCGTGGGCATCGGCGGCAAAGGTAACGAGGGCGTGACGGGCCAAATCAAGCAGACGCCGAATACCATCGGCTACGTCGAACTCGTCTACGCCGTGCAGAACAATCTGCCGGTCGCGCTCATCAAGAACCGGGCCGGCAACTTCGTTGCGCCCACGCTCGACGCCGTCACGGCTGCCGCCGCCGAGTCCGTCGCGCAAACGCCCGCCGACCTGCGCGTCTCGATCACCGACGCGACCGGCGCGCAAGCCTACCCAATCGCCAGCTACACCTACATTCTCATCTATAAAGAGCAACGGGACGCCGCGAAGGGGCGTGCGCTCGTGAACTTCCTCTGGTGGGGCATACACGACGGCGCAAACTTCGCCCGCGAGTTACAGTACGCGCCGCTCCCCGCGCAGATCGCACGACAGGCCGAAGCCAAGTTGAACGCCATCACGGCCGGCGGCCGGACCGTGCACTAAACAGGCGACGCGCGGCGACGAACTGACTGCGCGGCGCTCTCTATTTAGCTCGACGTGCCGCGGCCGGCATTCAGCGTTTCTTTCATGCACTCCACACAACCAGCCTTGCCTAGTTCCGCCGGATACGCGGCGACCGCTCGCCGCGCCGGGCGCTTCAGGCACGCCCTCGCACCGACGGGCAACGTGGGCGACGCCGTCTTTCGCGCCGTGCTGTTTGGCAGCGCATCGGTGCTGGTGCTGTTGGCGGTGGCGGTGATCGCGGCGCTGGCTGTGCGCGCGCGCGTCTCGCTCGCCGCGTTCGGCTTCGGTTTTCTGACGGGTCGCATGTGGAATCCGGTTGCCGGCACGTTCGGCGCGCTGCCCTTCATCTACGGCACGCTTGTCTCGTCGCTTTTGGCGCTCGTCATCAGCGTGCCGCTCTCTTTGGGCGTCGCGGTCTTTCTCGTCGAACAAGCGCCGCGCCGGCTTGCGCGCCCCGTCACCTTTCTGGTCGAACTACTCGCCGCCATTCCCTCGGTCGTCTACGGTCTGTGGGGCATCTTCGTACTCGCGCCCGTCCTGCGCGTCTATGTCGAACCCGTGCTCGCGCGCCGCTTCGGTTGGCTGCCGCTCTTTCAAGGCCCCGTGACCGGCATCGGCCTGTTGACGGGCGGCGTCATTCTCGCCGTCATGATCACGCCGATCATCTCGGCGGTCGTGCGCGACGTGCTGGCGGCCGTGCCGAACTCGCAACGCGAGGCGGCGCTCGCGCTGGGCGCGACGAAATGGGAGACAACGCGCGTCGTCTTAGCCAACGGCGGCCCCGGCATCGCGGGCGCGATCATTCTCGGCCTTGGCCGCGCCATCGGCGAGACGATGGCGGTCACGATGGTTATCGGTAATCGCCCGCAGATCAGCGCGTCGCTCTTTGCGCCGTCCTACACCATCGCCTCGGTTATCGCCAACGAGTTTACCGAAGCGACCGGCGCGCTGTACCTGAGCGCGCTCGTCGAACTTGGTCTGATTCTCTTCCTCGTCACGTTCATCGTAAACGCCTTAGCGCGCCTGTTAGTGTGGAGCGTCACGCGCGGCACAAGCGGGACGGCGCGGGCGTGAGGAAACTGTGACTGAGAATGTTGCGGTTAACTGTTAGCTTGACATGACCACTGCCACACGCCAACTCGACCGCCGGCAGTTGACGAGCGCCGTGCTGACGACGCTGACGGCCGCGTGTGCGTTCGTCGCCGTCGGTTTGCTCGTGCTGATTCTCGGCTACATTGCGTGGCGCGGTGCGGGCGCGATCAACTGGCAATTCCTTGTGAACACGCCTAAGCCCGTCGGCGAAGGCGGCGGCATCGGCCACGCGATTGTCGGGACGCTGCTACTGCTCGCGCTTGCGTCCAGCGCCGGCCTGCCGCTCGGCATCGCAGCCGGGATTTATCTGGCGGAGTCGGGCGACACGCGCGCAGGCCGGGTGGTGCGTTTTCTCGCTGACACGCTGACGGGCGTGCCCTCCATCATCGTCGGCGTCTTCGTCTATACGGTCGTCGTCGTGCCCTTGAAGCAGTTCTCGGCGCTCGCGGGCGGCATTGCGCTCGCGTGCATCATGCTGCCGGTCGTCGCGCGCACGACTGAAGAGATGATCCGGCTCGTGCCGCACAGTCTCAGAGAGGCCGCGCTCGCGCTCGGCGCACCGCAATGGCGCGTGACGCTGGGCGTCGTGCTGCCGGCGGCCGCGTCCGGCATTGCGACGGGAGCAATGCTCGCGGTCGCGCGCGTCTCCGGCGAAACCGCGCCCCTGCTGTTCACCGCGTTCGGCAGTCGCTTCTTTAACGTCTATCTCGATCAACCGACGGCTTCGCTGACCGTGCAGATTTACAACTACGCCATCTCCCCTTACGACGAATGGCACGCGCAGGCCTGGGCCGCCACGCTCGTCCTGATGACGCTCATTCTCGTCATCAATATCGCCGTCCGTTTCTTTACGCGGCAGAAATTTTGAAGCCTGTTAGTTAGGCGTCGGCGTGCGTGTGCGCCCAACGACAGATGAACTTAAACGACTGACGATAGGCAACTGATCGCAAACAGATTTTGCTATGCCAACTTCGATGACAGCGCCGCTATCATTCACGCCGGAAGTTGCGCCCGCCCGCGCCTTTGCGCGCACGAGCGAGCAGGCCAGCGCCGCGCCGCCTGCGCCCGCGAAGGTCAGCGTGCGCGCGCTGAATTTCTTCTACGGCAACGCGCAGGCGCTCCACAATATCTCGCTCGACGTGCCGGCGCGGATGGTCATGGCCTTTATCGGCCCATCGGGCTGCGGCAAGTCCACCTTCCTGCGCACGCTCAATCGCATGAACGATACGATTCCGGGCGCACGCGCCGCCGGGCAGGTCTTGATTGACGGGCGGGACATCTACGCGCCCGCGACGGACGTGGTCACGCTCCGGCGCAAGGTCGGCATGGTCTTTCAGAAGTCGAACCCGTTCCCGAAATCGATCTTCGACAACGTCGCCTACGGACTGCGCATCAACCGGCTGACGACGAACAAGACGGAGCTAAACGAGCGCGTCGCCGAGGCGCTCAGCGATGCGGCGTTGTGGACTGAGGTGAAGGATCGTTTAAAGTCTTCGGCCTTGAGCCTCTCCGGCGGGCAGCAGCAACGCCTGTGCATCGCGCGGGCGCTGGCGGTGCGGCCCGAAGTGCTGTTGATGGACGAGCCTGCTTCGGCGCTCGATCCGATTGCGACGCAGAAGATCGAAGAGTTGATTGCGGAGTTGAAGGAGCGTTACACCATCGTGATCGTGACGCACAACATGCAGCAGGCGGCGCGCGTCTCGGATCGGACGGCCTTCTTCTGGCTCGGCAAGCTCGTCGAAGTCAACCCGACCGAGAAGATGTTCACCGCGCCCGACGAGAAGTTGACCGAAGACTACATCACGGGCCGCTTCGGCTGAAGGTATCTTTAGCGCACCGACATGGAACTACATAGATCACTTGACGCCGATCTCGAATCTCTGCGTAACCGCTTGCTGCTCCTGGGCGGCGAAACCGAGACGGCGCTGGCGCGCGCCACTTACGCGCTCGTCGCCCGCGACAGCCAGACCGCGCACGAGGTCTTGCGCGCTGACGACGCCATTGACCAACTCGAAGTCGAGATCGACCGGCTCTGCATAGACGTGCTGGCGCTCAGGCAACCGGCGGCGCGCGATCTGCGCTTCGTCGTGGCGGTGGCGAAGGTTGCGCCCATCCTCGAACGCATCGCCGACCACGCCTGCAACATCGCCCGCGCCGCGCTCGACTTAAACGACGAGCCGCAACTCCCGCAGCCTTACGCCGAACTGCCGCGCATGGCCGAGCACGCCGCCGCCATGCTGCGCGCCGCGCTCGACGCTTTCACCTGTGGCGACGCCACGACTGCGCGCGCGCTTATCACCCGCGACGACGAGATCGACGTGCTCTATGATCGACTCTTTCAGGAACTGATCAGCTTGATGACGCGCGCGCCCGACACCACGCCGCGCGCCGCCCGCCTGCTGTTCGTCGCCAAGCACATCGAGCGCATCGGTGACTACGTGACCGACATCTGCGAGCTAACCGTCTACATGACCGAAGCCGAGTTCATCAAACATAGCAATTGAAGCACCGACGGGCGACGAGGGCCGAGTGACAAGTTAAAAGCTGTCGGCTACTCGGCCCTTGTCACTCGACACTCGTCATTGTCCTTATGAAGCTTGTGCTCATCGTTGAAGACGACCCGGACATCGCGGAGGGGCTGCGGTTCAATCTGGCGCGCGCAGGGCTTGAGCCGGTCGTTGTGCCGACGGGCGAGGCCGGGCTAAAGGCGGCGCTCGACGCGCGGCGACCGCCTGCGCTCGTGCTCCTCGATTTGATGCTGCCGGGCATGAGCGGCACGGAGTTGTGCCGGCGGCTGCGGCGCGAGCCGGCGACCAAGCGCACGCCGATCATCATGCTGACGGCGCGCACCTCCGAGGCGGAGCGCGTCGCCGGTCTCGATCTCGGCGCGGACGACTACATAACCAAGCCCTTCTCGGTGCGCGAACTGCTCGCACGCGTGCGCGCCGTGCTGCGCCGCGCCGACGAGGCCGCACCACCGAGCTATGCGGACGAGCGGCTCGCCATTGACTTTGCCGATATGCGGGTTAAATGCGACGGCGCAAATGTGAAACTCACGCGCAAGGAGTTTGCGCTGCTCGAAATGCTCACGAAGGCGGGCGGGCGCGTGGCCACGCGGCAACAGATTCTCGACAACGTCTGGGGCTATGAGTACTACGGCGACTCGCGCACGCTCGACGTACACATACGCCGTCTGCGCCAGAAGCTCGGCGCGTGCGGCGACTGCATCGAGACGGTCGTCGGCGTCGGCTATCGCTTCATCGGCAGCACAAAGGCAGTTAAAGACAGTGCCGAGTGACGAGTGCCAAGTGTCGAGTTAGAATTGCGCTCTTAAGAATTGCGGTCTTAACTCGCCACTCGTCATTTGTCACTCGGCACTGTTTTTTATGCGTCTGGCTCTGGCTTTAGTTTTGTGCGGTGTGGTCGTGCTGGCGGCGTGCGCGCTTCTGTTGCGCCAGCCGGGCGCGGCGGGCGTGGCGCTTGGGTGCGCGTTGGCGGGCGCGGGCGCGGCCTGGCTCTGGCGCGACGCACGCACGCACGACGCGACAGAGGTTTCGTCGGCCGCAGCGTTGAGCGGACGGGGAGACGCGAAAGAGATCGCTCGTGTCGTGGCGACGAGCCTTAGCGCGGCACTGCCGGCGGACGAACTGCTCGAAGCGATGCTCCATAGCATGCGCGAGGGGCTGTTGGTATTGGACGCAGACATGCGCGTGCTGCTCGCCAATCGTGCGGCAGGCGACATCTTCGGGGCGAATCCGGCCGTTGCCTTGCAGGCGCGGCGCTTGACCGAACTGACGCGCAACCCGGCCGTCCTGCACGCCTTCAGCGCGGCGCTGCTGCGCGGCGAGCGCGTCGAGGCCAAGTTTGAGACGACGCAGGGCGACCGGCGTGCCTTCGATCTGCGCGTCGCGCCCTTTGAACCGAACGGCGCGAGCGGCAGCAGCGTGCGCGGCGCAATCGGCGTCTTCTTTGACATCACACGGCTCGAACGGCTTGAGCGCGTGCGGCAGGAATTTCTCTCAAACGTCTCACACGAACTACGCACGCCCTTGACGGCCATTCGCACCTTCGTCGAAACGCTCGACGCGGGCGCGCTCGAAGACCATGCGCACAATCGCCGCTTCCTCGCCATCATTGACCGCAACGCCGCGCGCATGCACACCCTGATTGACGACATCCTTGAGTTGTCGGCCATCGAAGCGGGCACGGTCGAGGTCGCGCCCGCGCCCGTGCAGTTGCGCGCACTCGTGCAGGACGTGTTGACGGCGCTCGCGGCGCGCGCCGCCGAGCGCGAAGTAGAATTGCAGAACGAGATTGAGGCCGGCGTAGTCGTGCAGGCGGACGCGCGCCGGCTGGAACAGATGTTGACGAACCTGACCGACAACGCGATCAAGTTCAACCGGCCGGGCGGGCGCGTTGCGGTCGCACACACGCTCGCGGATGCGCGCGACCGGATCAGCATCACGGACACCGGCGAAGGCATCGCGCCCGAACACATCAAGCGCATCTTCGAGCGCTTCTATCGTGTTGACCGCGCACGCTCGCGCGCGCTCGGCGGCACGGGTTTGGGTCTTGCCATCGTCAAACACCTCGCCCGCGCACATGGCGGCGAAGCGAACGTGCAGTCCACCCCCGGCACAGGCTCGACCTTCACCATCGAGTTGCCGCACGAATGAAACATCGTTGCTAATCCGTCGTTGTCCGTTGTTCAACGGCAACATCAACTGCCCAACTCGGCCGATGAAGACTTATGGCCAAGCCGACTACTGACAGCTTTCCATTCATCATGCGCGCGTGCGTCGTTCATCATGACTCTTGACGTTACACGAAAGTGCTTGTTACACTTTCGTGACGATTTAAGTAAGTCATCCCCGACGCGCCCTGCGTCACCCAAGAGCCAAGGGGTTCAACCTGCAAACTAAATCTGCGCGGTGCGGCGCGGTTTATCATGCGCAAAGTAAATTTAGGAGGTGTAATAGTGGGCTTTAAGGTCGGACAGAAAGTCGTGTACCCGAATCATGGCATTGGCACTATCGAACAGATCGAGCAGAAGCAGATTGGCGCGGCGGCCCTGCCCTTTTACACGCTGCGGCTGGCTGCGACCAACTCGGTCGTGCTCGTGCCCGTCGCCAACGCCGGTGAAGTGGGCTTGCGTTCGCCCATCTCTTCGGGCGAGTGCGACATGCTGCTGAAGGCTTTGGCCGACGACTTTACGCCCGCCCCGCACGACTGGAAGGATCGCTTCAAAGAGTTCTCCGAGCGCATGCGTACCGGCGACATCTTCGAGGTCGCGGGCGTCCTTAAACACCTGACCTACCTGAGCCACCTTAAGCCGCTCTCATTCCGCGAACAGCGCATGTTGGAACGCGCACGCTATCTGGTCATCTCCGAACTGGCCGCCGTTTGCCGCCAACCTGAATGCAACGTCGCGCCGCGCGTCGAGCAGGCGCTCGCCCGCGCTTGTGCCAAGCACGACCGCCGGCCGGCGGCTGCCGCCCGCGCCGTCAGCGCCGTCGCCGGCCATTAAAAACAGTCAGCATCAGGCCCATAGCCGCCGGCAGTGAGCAGGAGATCATGCTCACTGCTTTTTGCTGCCCCCGGACTCTATCTTTTACTGCCTGCTCCTGACCACCGACGGCTTACCGCCTTTGTCTTCCCCCTGTGTCGCGTTACAATCGCGGCTGTCAGCTTAATCCAGACAATGCACAGGGGTGTTCAAGGATGGACGACAAGCCACAGAATTTGCCGGCCACGCAGATGAACGGCGAGCAGTTGAAACCATTCACGCAGGCCGTCATGGAGCGCCGCGCGACCAATCAGTTTTTGCCGGACGAAGTGCCGGATGAGTATTTGAACGCGATCCTGCACCTGGGTGCGCAAGCGCCTTCGGGTTACAACCTGCAACCTTGGCGTTTCATCGTCGTGCGCGAAGAGGCCAACCGGCAGCGCCTGATGGCCGCCGCATTCGGCCAGCCGAAGGTTGGGCAAGCGCCGGTCGTCATCATCGCGCTCGGCATGAAGCAGGCATGGAAACAGACGGCGGACGAAGTTTTTCAGGAAGGCGCGGAGCGCGGCGCGGGCAACGTCGAGACGTGGACGCAGTACCGCGACGGCGCGTTCCAGTTCCTCGACAACATGCAGTCCATGCCGGTCTGGGTCAACCGCCACACGATGATCGCCTACACGACGATGCTGTGGGCGGCCGAGGCTTACGGGTTCGACACCGCGCCAATGGAGGGCTTCGACGCGGCGGCCGTCAAGCGCGAGTTTGACATCCCCGACGAGGCAGAGGTCGTGGCGCTGCTCGCCATCGGTCGCCGGCAAGACCCGGACAAGGCTTATCCCGGTCGCTTCTCGCTCGACCGCATCGTCTTTCAAGAGCGCTACGGCGCAGCGTGGCCGGAGAAATAACGGATGACGAACGCGGGCGCGTTGGCCTGAACAGGCAGTCACCCTTCGGTCTGCGCTGCCGCGTTCATCATTTCAGCCGGCAATGGTTGAGGTTGGTTATGGCTGAAGCATCAGAGTTGCGTTTCGGCGGCGTGGTGGATCACGTCGCGCTGGCATCGGAAGACCTCGCGCGGGACGTGCGCGAGTATGAGCGCATCGGCTTTCGCGTTGAGACGCTCTATCACGATTGGGCAATGCTCAGGGACGCACGCGGCTTCGGCGTGGCGCTCCTGGGGCCCGGCTCAAAGCATCCGCCGCATCTGGGCTTGCGCGTCGAGACACGCACGGCGCTCGAAGAGGCGGCGCGGCGCGAGCAGCGCCCCGTTAAAGAGCACCGCGACCGCACGGTCTCGTTCTACACGAAGGGCGTGGGCGGGCAGATCGTCGAGGTCATCTACTATCCGCCGGATTACGGCGACAACGGCGCGGCATCGCAGGTCTGAACGCCTGCGGCGGCGCGATCATTAAGCTGAAATGCACGTACTACTTTTTCTCGAATCAATCGGCACGACGGAGTTGCTGGTGATCGCCATCGTGGCACTCATCATCTTCGGCCCGCGCCGTTTGCCGGAGTTGGGTCGCTCGCTGGGCAAGAGTCTGGGCGAGTTCAAGCGCGCGTCGGACGATTTCAAGCGGACGTGGGAACGCGAGGTCGAGATGGATCGCGTGCAGCAGCAGGAGCGCACCGAGCGCGCGATGATTGACGCGCCCGACGACGCGGCGACGCCAACGTCCGAACGCACCATCGCGCCGACGACCACTCTGCCGCTGCACAAAGGCGAGCAGATCGCGCGCGGCGCGGCGGCAAGCGACGATGCGCTCGTTACTGTACCGCCCGTCAACGTGCCCGAAGCACCTGTGCCCGAACCGGCGCGCAAGAGCGATTGGCTCTAAAGCCGCCCGCGCCAGCAAACCCGCATGGCTTCCACGCCCCTCGACAGAGGTGAGGATTCAGACGGCGAGGCGCAACTCGGCGGTCAGATGTCGTTTCTCGATCATCTGGACGAGTTGCGCCGCCGCCTCATTCGCTCCGTCCTCTTCGTCTTCTTGGCCTTCTCGGTCTGCTGGTTCGTCTCCGACCACATCTACAACTTCCTCGCGCGCCCCGTCCGTGTCGCCCTCGCCGACGCGCAGCGCCGCCACATACAGTTTGCCGGCCTTACCGGGCAGGAAGCCATCACCTCCTTGTCGGCTCTTAAAGAGAACGACACCGGGCGCTACATCTTCCCCGAAGCGACCAAGTTGGGCCAGAGCGTCATTCCGCCGGGCACGTCCGTCGCGGCCCGCGTGGCGCGCGACAGTCAGGGTCAGCGCGGTCTCTTTACCGACGAACAACTCATTACGGGCAACATCGTCATCCCGAAAGGCGTGCGCCTGCCGGTGGACGAAACGGCCAAGCCCGACGCGCTGCCCGGCATAGACGACAAACTGATCGTGACGACGGCGCTCGAACCCTTCTCGCTCTACGTCAAGGTTTCGCTCTACGCCGCCGTGTGCCTGTCCGTCCCGTTCCTGCTCTGGCAAATCTGGGCCTTCGTCGCGCCCGGACTCTACCCGCATGAACGCGGTTACGCCTTGCCCTTCATCGGCCTCTCGACCATCTCCTTTGTGCTCGGCGCAGCGTTCGCTTACTACGTGATCTTCCCGCCGGCCGCTGCCTACCTGCTCGGTCTCGGGCAGGATTTTCGGCTGCTGCTGAAGGCGGACGACTATTTCGACTTCATCATCCTCGTCATGCTCGGCATGGGCGCAATCTTCCAGATGCCTGCGATCACCTACGTGCTGGCGCGCATCGGCATCGTCAATGCGCGCTTCCTGCTGCGCATCTGGAAGACATCGCTCATCGTGATCCTGATCGCGGCGGCCGTGCTGTCGCCCACGAACGACGTGCCGAACATGATGCTGTTTGCCGCGCCGATGCTCGTGCTCTACGTCATCTCGATCTTCATCGCGTGGCTATTCGGCCGCGAGCGCAGGCCGAGTTAAACCGGAGCTTAAAAGCGAACCTTCGGGCGACAAAGATTCACAGGCGAACCATCAACTAACGCTTTCCCAAAATAGTTTTCGCTTTTCTCGAAATACCCCTTGACAGTCAGTGCGCGCGTGCGTATATTGCCCGCCCACGTCACGGTTCTCACGGGAGTCGTGACCGGCGCGGGGATCGGCGGACGGTGCGGCGACGCATCGTTTGAGGGCAGACGGGGAAGCGGTTTCCGGTCTGCTATTGACGCCCGGCGCTGCGGCCGAAAGGCCGGCTAAGGCAGACCGGCGGGTTTGTCTGAGCGCCCGGATAAAAACGGGTGGCACTCGAAGGAAATGATCAGCCTTTGAGCAGCAAGGCGGTGCAGCTTCGGTTGCACCTCGTTGTCCGGAACGTAACCGGAGGTGGAGGAATAAGCCACCACAACAAAAACCAAACGGCACTGTGCCCGCGAGGGCGCGAACGCTGACGGGAAACCAAGGCGGGTGCTGACCGGCGTTGCTGTCGAAACCGCAAAGGGCACGGCGACCGGGATACAAATCAGGCGATCCACAGGCGTGTACATGTCGGGATTGCCGCTCCCCTAAATCGTTTCGGCGGTTTTTCGGAGTTCGCGGGTTGCGCTGCCGCTTCAGCAATGACGGCAGCGCAATTCTGCTTTTAGAGCAGGAGTCAGAGGTTAGTCAGAATAATTTCATCAACTGACCTCTGCCCTCCGACTTCTGACCTCCGACCTCTAACCTCTGCCCTGCAGGCAACTTGACCGCCCCGCGCCGCATCTTGACCATGTACCGTAGAGGCTCTAAAATTCGCCCGGTATCTTAGGCGCTGCGCCGGGTCGTTTCTGCCTCTGGCAGTTGACCGCTAGAGTCTACCGGGCGGTGCCGTTTTCTTGACTGACAACAGACTCGCCGCGCGGCGTCTCGCGCTGGAAAAGTTAACCGCTCAATTCGTACAGGAGTTCTACCATGATGGCTCGTCCCGCTTGGCTTCGCGCCCTGCCGCTCGTGCTGCTGGCGCTGGCGCTCGTTGCGCCGCCCGCAGCGTTCGCCCAGAAGAAGGAGAAGAGGGAGAAAGATCAGCAGTCCGACGACGTAATGTCGCGCGCGCGCAACAAGAAGCCTGAGATCAAGAAGGTCTATAAAGACTGGCTCAACGAAGACGTGGCGTTCATCATCACGGACAAGGAACGCGAAATCTTCAAGAAGCTGATGACCGACGACGAACGCGAGGCGTTCATCGAAGACTTCTGGCGCAAGCGCGACCCCGACCCGGACACTGAAGAGAACGAGTATAAAGAGCAGTATTACGAGCGCATCGCCTACGCCAACGAGCATTTCGCCTCCGGCATCCCCGGTTGGAAGACCGACCGCGGCCGCATCTACATCATGTACGGCCCGCCCGACGAGAAAGAGTCGCACCCGGCCGGCGGCCCCTACGAGCGCGAGCCTTACGAGGGCGGCGGGCAGACTTCGACCTACCCGTTCGAGAAATGGTTCTATCGCTATCTGGAAGGCGTCGGCTCTGGCGTCGAGATCGAGTTCGTTGACCCGACCGGCTCCGGCGAGTATCGCATCGCCCGCTCGCCCGACGAAAAGGACGCGCTCCTAAACATTCCCGGCGCTGGTTTGACGTGGCGCGAACAGTTGGGACTTGAGAGCAAGACCGACCGCGTCGTGAACGGCCCGCGCTACTATCGCGCGCAGGACAGCCCCTTCGAGCGGCTGCAACAACTCGCTGACCTGAGCCGTCCGCCCGTGATCAAGAACACGGAGTTGGCCGGCGTGCTGACGACCGGCTCCGGTCTCGTCGAAGAAAGCCCGCTCGATTTCGATCTGCGCGTGGACTTCTTCCGGCAGGCGGACGACCGCGTGATGACCGCCTTTACCATCCAGACCGAGAACAAGGATTTGACTTTCACCGACGTGGGCGGCATCCAGCGCGCACAGATGAACATCTTCGGTCGTATCATGGCGGTCAACGGTCGCCGCGTCGCCGTCTTCGAGGACGCGGTCACGACCGATGCGACGCCCGACGAGTTGCTCAACGCCAAGGAGCGCAAGTCCGCTTACGGCAAGGTCGTCCCGCTCGCACCGGGCACGTACAAGGTGGACGTGGTCGTGCGCGACATCAAATCGGGCGCAACGCAGATCAAGCATCAGGGCTTCACCGTCCCGAAGTACGATCCCAAACAGCTTTCGACCTCGACGCTCTTGCTCGCCGCCAAGCTGCAAACGCTCGGCGATCAGATTCCGGTCGGGATGTTCACCATCGGGCAGTACAAGGTGATCCCGAACGTGTCGGGCGTCTTCCGACGCGGCGACCCGATTGGCGTCTACATGCAGGTTTACAATGCCGGCGTGGATCAGACGACGCTCCGGCCCGCCGTTGACGCCGACTATGTGCTGATGAAAGACGGCAAAGAGATTGGCAAACTGTCGGAGGATTGGCGCGGCATGAGCGATGCCGGCCAGCGCCTCACGCTCGCGCGCATGATCGATTCGTCGAAGCTCGCGCCCGGCGACTACCAGATCACGATCCGCATACGCGATCAGGTGTCCAGTCAGTCGCTTACGCAAGCTGCTAATTTCAAGATCGTGCAGTAACAACCACTCAGACCGGCCATAAACGACGGGCGGCCAGGCTTGAAACCTTGCCGCCCGTCGGTCTTTTCGGGCCAGCGCAGTTGCGCGCAAGCGTCTCGCCCTGCTTGCAGTTCAATCGAACAGTTGCGTCTGCCCGGTGGTGGTCGCCGCGCGCTCGCCGCGCCGGAGCGCGTTGACGAGCAGGTGTGCGCGCCGCGTCGGCTCAGGTTGACGATAGCCGCCATCGCAGGCGAGCGTCAGATCGATTGCGCCCGCCAGATCGATCAAGTGGCCCGGCGAGACGAAGATCGGTTGCACCTTCGTCTTCGTCCTGAGTGCCGCGCCCACCGTCTCGCCTTTATCGACGAGCGGTGTCCAAGCGCCGCGCTCCGTCGGCGGTTCCTCGTACTTACCGACCAGCACAGACTTCGCGCAGCCAAACGTCGGGCGGTTGATGAGCAGCCCGACGTGCGACGCGATGCCGACGCGGCGCGGGTGCGCGATACCCTGCCCGTCGAACATGACCGCGTCCGGCTCGGTCTGCAACTTCGCCCACGCTTCCAGCACAGACGGCGTCTCGCGGAAAGAGAGCAGCCCCGGCACGTATGGGAACTGCGTCTCGCTCACCACGCCGACCTCTTCCACCACTTCGAGCGTCGGCAGCCGCAGCACGACCAGCCCCGCATAGACCGTCGCCTCAAACTTATTAAAAGAGATGTCTGCGCCCGCCACCGTCTCGATCCGCCGCTTGAGCGGCTCGACCCGCACCTGCGCGCGCAACTGCTTCTGCAACTCGACCGCCGCACGCGGCGCAAGCTGCCACTCATGTAATTGTTCGTAGTGGGCCATAAGCTTTAAGACTCAACTTTGCTCTGCGGCTCTGGCTGTCGTCGTTCATCTGTGGCCGCAAAATTAATCGTCTCGCTCGCCGTGATCCCTGCGTCCTGCTGCACGATGGAATGTACGCGCCAGCGCGCGTCGGCGCGGGCGGGGAAATCGAGCCGAAAGTGTGCGCCGCGCGACTCTTCGCGCCAGAGCGCGGTGCGGGCGATGAGCGTGGCGACCGTCAGGAAGTTGCGCGATGGCGACCGCAGGTTAGCCCGCGCGATCTGTGCAAACTCCGTGAGCGCGCGGGTGAGTGCGGCGCGCGTGCGCAAGATGCCGACGCGCTCCCACATCAAACGGCGCACGCGCTTACGCACCGCGAGCGCGATCTCGCCGCCGCGCCAATCGCCCGGCGCTGCTGTGTGCGCCGCTTGAGCCGTTCGCTCGGCATCGGTCAGACCCGCGTGCGCACCATCCGCGCAGGCCGCTGCGCCCGCGCGCGCGCCGAAGACGAGGCCTTCGAGGAGCGAGTTGGACGCGAGCCGGTTTGCTCCGTGTACGCCCGTGCAGGCGACTTCGCCCGCCGCGTAAAGCCCTGCGAGCGTCGTGCGCCCGTGCAAGTCCGTGCGTATGCCACCCATCGAGTAGTGCGCGGCGGGCGCGACGGGGATCGGCTCGCGCGTGAGATCGAGTCCGTAGCGCAGGCAGGTCGCGTAGATTTTCGGGAAGCGTTCGCGCACGAAGCGCGCATCGAGGGCCGTCATGTCGAGATAGACGGTGCGCGTGGCTGTGCGGCGGAGTTCGGCGACGATGGAGCGGCTGACCACGTCGCGCGGCGCGAGTTCCGCGCGCTCGTGATAGCGCGGCATGAAGCGCCGTCCCTCGGCGTTTAGGAGCACGCCTCCCTCGCCGCGCAGCGCCTCGGACAAAAGAAAACGCGGCGCGTCCGCCACGTTCAAGGCCGTCGGATGAAACTGCACAAACTCCATGTCGGCCAGTTCCGCGCCCGCGCGATAAGCCATCGCCATGCCGTCACCCGTCGCGCCCGCCGGGTTGGTCGTGTGCAGGTAGACCTGCCCCGCGCCGCCCGACGCCAGCACGACGGCCCGCGCCCGCAGCGCGCGCGCCGCACGCACGCGTGGATCGAGATAACGCACGCCCCGGCAGCGTCCGTCCGCGACGATCAACTCTTCGACGCCCGCGTGCGGCACAAGTTCGATCCGCCGCGCCGCGCGTGCGCGTGCGACGAGCGCGCGGACGATCTCGCTGCCCGTCGCATCGCCGTGCGCGTGCAGTATGCGGCGGCGCGAGTGCGCGGCCTCCTGCGTGAAGAGTAACTCGCCCTGCGCGCGGTCGAACTCCGCGCCCCACGCCATCAACTCGCGCATGTAGTGTCGCCCGGCGCGGACGAGCACGCCGACCGCCGCCTCGTCGCACAAGCCAGCGCCCGCCGCCAGCGTGTCCGCCTCGTGCAACTCCACCTCGTCGTCTTCAGCGAGCACAACCGCGACGCCGCCTTGCGCGTACTCCGTGTTCGACTCGCCCGTCCGCTCTTTCGTCAACACGGCGACCTGCGCGCCTGTCGCGGCGATCTCCAAAGCGGCGCGCAAGCCCGCCACGCCGCTCCCGACGACGATGAAATCCGTCTCATTGCTCATCTGTGCTTGATCCGCCAAGATACTAACAAAAGATACTAACAACGACCGTCAGATGGGGCAACGCGTATCCGTCGCCGCACGCCTGAACCCGTGTCGCGCCGCAGCACCTGAACGCGGTTTGTTGACATTCGTGCGCCGCGTCTGTAGTGTCAAGTTATAGTCCCGGCAGAGCCGACGGGACGCCCCACGCGAGCCTCAGCAACAAAAGTTTTTGGCCGGCGGACTGTGCGCGTTGTGCGCGCTCCCGGCGTGCGCGTTCGGCGCTGGCCGCTCTGTCTGGCCGCGCAGACCAGCTTGAGGGGTGGCGATAAGTGTTCGATGATCTGCTGCGTTGCTACGAAGTGTTGGGCGTCGCGCCCGAGGCGACGGCCGAGGAGTTGAAGGCCGCCTACCGCGATCTGGCGAAGGTCTGGCATCCCGACAGGTTCGCGCACGACCCGCGCCTGCAACAGAAGGCGCAGGAGAAGCTCAAGGAGATCAACGAAGCCTACGAGCAGTTGACCTCCGGTCGCGCCCCGCGCCGGACACGCCCGGCCCCGCCACCCGCGCCCGCCGCCGCCCCGCGCCCCACCACGCACGAACCCTTCAACGCTTACGCCACACGCACTGCCGCCGCTTACGCCGACGCGCCCACGTCGCCCGTCGCGCGCCGCACACAATCGCAGACGCTCGTGCTCTCCGCGCTCGTCTCAGCCATCGTGTTCGGCACAGGGGTCGGCGCGCTGCTGATCAAGCGCGCGCCCGACGTGCCGCCTGCCATGCAAAGCGCCGCGCCCGCGCTGGCGGCCGAACCTCACGCCAGCGATCAAACGGCGGCCGACGACGACGCACGGACGACCGCCGCCACGTCGCGCCAATCCAAGAAACGCGCCACGCCGCCCACGCCGGTCGTGCCCACACCGCCCGCCGCCTCGTCCCTGCGTGCGCCCGCCGCTGCACCGGTGCGCGCCCTGCCGACCGTCACGCTCACTATTGATCCGACCACGAACCTGATCGCCACCGCCGCCTGCCCGAACAAGATGCGCGTCACCTACGCGAGCGGCGCAGAACCGCACCAACTCTGCAACGCGCATCATCGGGCCGCCGCGCCGCGCGCCAAAGATGCCCGCCTGAACGCACCCGCACAGAACTAACCAGCACCAGCGCGCCCGCGCACAGGCTCTAAGCTAAAACAGAACCTACTACCCGTCGCCGCGCAGTTGACAGCCCGGCCCGGTGTCGGCTCATTTGCCATCCGGGCGGCGACCCTCGGCGTGAGCATGTTGCGCCTGTCCGAGCGGCGCGCTAGAATGCTCGCACCGTTTCATAGTTCCCCGTTTTCATCGCCGAATTTTCAAGAGGTCGCAGCACGCGAATCAGCCTTGCGCTCCGCGTGTGTGCGCTTAGCCCGCCCGTCCGCAATGGAGGAGAGATCAATATGAGGAGCATCTATCGCCTGTTAGCACTTGCGCTCGCCGCCGCACTGCTTGTGCCGCCCGCCGCGCTCGCGCAGAAGCGTAAACCACAGACCACGCGTGCCAGCGCCGACGCGCCCACCGCAACGAACGCCGGTGTGCTGCCGCCGATCAAGTTCACCGAGTTCCGCCTACAGAACGGGCTGCGCGTCATCCTGCATGAGGATCACTCGACGCCGATTGTGGGCGTCAATCTCTGGTATCACGTCGGCTCGAAGAACGAGACGCCGGGCAAGACCGGCTACGCGCACCTGTTCGAGCACATGATGTTTCAGGGGTCGAAGAATTACGACGACGACTATTTCAAGCCGGTGCAGGAAGCCGGCGGCACGCTGAACGGTTCGACCAATCCCGACCGGACAAACTACTGGGAGCTTGTGCCGTCGAACTTTCTTGAATTAGCCCTCTTCATGGAAGCCGACCGCATGGGCGGGCTGCTCGACGTGCTGAACGAGGCGAAACTCGCCAACCAGCGCGACGTGGTAAAGAACGAGAAGCGCCAGAACTACGACAATCGGCCCTACGGGATGGTCGGCGCGAAGATCAACGAGACGCTCTACCCGAAAGATCATCCCTATCACTGGCTGACCATTGGCTCGCTCGACGACCTGAGCAAAGCCTCGCGCGAAGACATCAGCGCCTTCTTCCGCCGCTACTACACGCCGAACAACGCGAGCCTGTGCATCGCGGGCGACTTCAATCCGCAGCAGGCGCGCGCGTGGGTCGAAAAATATTTCGGCCCCATCCCGCGCGGGCCGGAAGTTGCGGCGCTCAATCCGCCGCAGCCGGTCATACAGGAGATGAAGCGCGTCGAGTTGGAAGACCGCGTCGCGCTGCCGCGCATCTATCTGGTCTGGCCGTCGCAGCCGCAATACAGCGGCGACGAAGCGGCGACCGACACGCTCTCCACGATCTTAGGCGGCGGCAAATCGTCGCGCCTCTACAAGACGCTCGTCTATGAACGCCAGATCGCGCAGGACGTGTTCGCCTTCAACAACACGGGCGAGTTGGCCGGGCAGTTTCAGATCGTGGCGACCGCCAAGCCCGGCAAGACGCTCACCGAGCTAGAGGGCGCGATCAACGAAGAGGTCGAGCGCATCAAACAGACGCCGCCCACGCCCGAAGAACTTGAACGCGCCTATAACGCGCGCGAGTCCGGCTTCATCTACAGCCTGCAAACCGTCGGCGGCTTCGGCGGCAAAAACGATCAACTCAATCAGTACGCCACGTTCCTCGGTCGCCCCGACTATTTCCAACAAGACCTTGCGCGCTATCGTTCGGTCGCCGCCAAGGACGTGCAGCGCATGGCGCAGCAGTATCTGACGGACAAACGTCTGGTCTTTACCGTCACGCCGCGCGCGAAGGGTAAGACGGCGGCCAACGAACCTGCGCCCGAAGCGCCCGCGAAAGCGGCCACCGCGCCGTCGCAGCAGACCGGCACGGCGCAGGCCGCCGCACAACCCGCGAGCGGCGACAAACCGGCCGGCACGCAGACCGTCAGTAAGACCGAAGCGCGCGCTACGACGCCCGCCGGCTCTGCGCCGCCACAGACGGCCGCGCCCGGCGGCGGCGAGAAGAAACGCAACTCCGCCGCGCAGGAGGCGAGTCAGGCCAACCTGCCGAAGCCGCAGGCCGACCCGACGCTGCGCCTGCCCACGCTTCAACGCCGCAAACTCTCCAACGGTCTTGAAGTCCTGCTCGTCGAGCACCACGAGTTGCCGGTTGTGACGCTGAACCTCGTCGTCAAATCAGGCGCAGCGACCGACCCGGCCGGCTCGGCGGGGCTTGCGAGCATCACCGCCGACCTGTTGGACGAGGGCACGAAAACGCGCAGCGCCTTGGACATCTCGGACGCGCTCACCTCAATCGGCGCGCGCCTCGGCACAAGCGCCAGTTGGGACGCGTCCAGCGTTGACCTGCTCACGCTCACGCGCCATCTCGACCGCGCGCTCGACATCTATGCCGACGTGCTCACCAACCCGGCCTTTGACGCCACCGAGTTCGGGCGCGTGCGTGCGCGGCGGCTCGGCGCACTGCAACAGCAGCGCGACGACGCTAACGCTATCGCCAATGTCGTCTATGCCTCGCTGCTCTACGGGCGCGAGCATCCTTACGGCCACCCCATCGGCGGCAACGAGCAATCGCTCGGCACGCTCTCCGAAGCGGACGTGCGCCGCTTCTATGAGACTTACTACCGGCCGAACAACGCCGCGCTCGTCGTCGTCGGCGACGTGACGCCCGCCACCATCATTCCGAAACTCGAACGCGCGTTCGCCGGTTGGAAACGCGGCGACGTGCCCACTCCCGTGAACGTTGACGCGCAGCCGCCCGCGCGCGACCGCGCCACGCTCTACATCGTGGACAAACCCGGTGCGGCCCAGTCCGTCATACAGATCGGACAGGTCGGCGTGGCGCGCTCGACGCCGGACTTCTTCCCGCTGCTCGTCTTAAACTCGATGCTCGGCGGCGCGTTCGTCTCGCGCGTCAATCTGAATCTGCGCGAGGACAAGGGCTACACCTACGGCGCGCGCACCTCGTTCGATTACCGGCGCGGCCCGGGGCCGTTCACCGCAAGCGCAGGCGTCTTTACCAACGTGACGAAAGAGTCGGTCGCGGAATTTCTGAAAGAGATACGCGGCATCCGCGGCGAGATTCCCGTGACGGATAAGGAACTGACCTACTTCAAGGAGTCGCTCATACGCGGCTTCCCGCGCGGCTTCGAGACGCCCGATCAGATCGCCAACCGTTTGTCGGACGTAGTGCTCTACGGGCTGCCGGACGACTACTTCAACCACTTCACGGCGCGCGTCAACGCCGTCACCCGCGCCGACATCGAACGCGTGGCCAACCGCTACCTTGATCCGGGTCACATGGCGATCCTCGTCGTCGGCGACCGCAAAGTGATCGAGCCGGGTCTGCGCTCGCTCACAGACGTAGGCACAACCATCACCCTGCTCGACCCCGAAGGCCGGCCCGCCGGTGGCGGCGGCGCAGGCAGCGGCATGAACAACCAACCCTAACGCCGCTTCGCCATTCGGTCGCGGCCAAACACGAAGGGCGCGCAGAGAAATCATCTTCTCTGCGCGCCCTGCACTTCTGCACCTGACAATTAAACTTACGCGCGGGCCGGCTTCCGCCCGCGCTTGACCAGATTGATCGTGCCGCGACAGTCGGGCAGGCGACAGCGACAGCGATAGTCGTCCGGGTGGTAAGAGTTGACGTAGTCCATCGTGATCTCTTCGCCGGGTGCGATGTCGCGCAGGGCGAAGAAGAGGATGTGGCCGTAGAGGATCTTGACGAAGCAGTTGGGGCGGCACGAGTGGTTGATGAACTGCGAGCCGTTGCCGCCGCGACTGCCGTCAATGCCCCAGTAAGAGTCTATGGCGCAGATGTGCAGGCGCTGTTGCCCGCGCATGCGCCGCGCCGCTTCGACGCGCGAGACGCGCTCGCCCACAAGTTCCGCGATCTTCTGCCACTTGCGAAACGGCACGGTCGCAAAACAACCGCGCCCGTCAATCCGCGACTTGCCGACCCTGATGCCCGGCGCTACCTGCGGTTGCGCCCCTTCCTTTAACTTTGCTCCACGCACAATCTCTCGCGCCCTCTTGTCATTATTCAAACTGCTTTTTGAACTCTGCGAACTGCTGTTGTAGCTCCGCCAATTCACCGCGCAGCGCCGCCACCTCGCGCTCAAGTCCCGCGATACGCTCGTTCTCTGCGCGCACGGCGATGGTGGCCGGCTCAAGCCGCAGGCTGCGCGGCTGCTCCTCAACTTCGACGGGCCCCGCGAGCAGGTGCGCGTAGCGCGACTCCTTGCGCCCCGCCTGACGTGGCAGCTTGACGACGAGCGGGCCGGCGGCGTGCTCCATCAACGCTTGCAGCGTCGCTTCGACGTAAGCGAGTTCCGAGAACGAGTAGAGCCGCTCCGTGCGCCCGCGCAACTCGCCAACCGTCTGCGGCCCGCGCAGCAATAACACGCACAGCACGGCCAGTTCGGCCGACTTCAATGGGATCACTTCCGTCAGCACGTGGCGATACTTCGGCACGCGCCCGTCCGCCGTCTGCACGACGCGCGCCAGCTTCTTTTCGCGCAGCCGCTCCAACGCGCTCGCCACCGTGCGCTCGTCGTAGGCGACGACCGGCTCGCGGTTCGAGCTTTGGTTGCAGGCGTGCAGGAGCGCGTTCAGCGTGAGCGGGTAATACTCCGGCGTCGTCACCTGCTTCTCGATGAGCGAGCCGAGCACGCGCACTTCCACGTCGTCTAATTTGATCTGCAAGGCGGTCAAGCTTTTTTGTTCGTCGTCAGTTTGTAGTGGTTAGCAGTTCAATCCAGACGCTCGCGGCCACACGTGCCGCAGCGATAGGGCCGCCCCAGCAATAGATTCTGCACCGGGTTCAAATCGTTCAACTTCCCGATCACGCGCGACACCAGCCGCAGCGGGAGTGGCTCGCGGCGGTTGATGCGCGCCAGACTCCCCGCATGGCTGATCGAGATGTGATCCGTCACGCGCCGACACTGCTCGCAATAGAAATCTCTGTGCTGGCCGCTCAGGTTCAGCGCGCGATCAACTAACTGCTTCTCCAAAATGTGCGTCACACTGTCCCAGAAACTCATGGCAGTTTGACCCACCGTGCGGGCGCGGCTGGCGATCAGCCGCGCCCGCGCCTTTAATTTTCGTAATGCGATTTGACCGGGCCGGGCGACGCCGCTTTGCGCGGCGTGATGGTGTAATCGGCCGGGACGATGAACAACTGTGCCGCCGGCTCGCTGCGCTCGATGCCGGTCAGCCGATAGACCGCTTCGCCAAAGCGCGGGTCGCTACATTTGATCAGCACGTCGCGGCGCAACGCCTGCGAGTACCAACGCTCGTAGACCACTTCGCCCACGTGGCCCGCGTGCGTGATCTGCGTGGTCACGCGCACGCCCTCAGCCTCTAAGCCATCGATCAACTGCGGGCCGAGCGCCTCGACGCGGTCGCCTGCAAGCCGCGTGATCTCTTCGGGCGGACTCTGCGGCGTGATGATGCCGACGTGCGCCGCCGCGCCGGTTGTGCGCGGCAGTTCAAGCGCGGTGCGCCGTTGCGGGTCGAGCATGTAGAACGTGCCGGCCGGGGCGTCGAGGATCATTGAGAGGCCCAACGCGCCGAACTGCGTCTCGCGTTGCCAATCGTTGCGCGTGCGCCCTGCGCTGTCACGATAGACTCGCGCCGTCATCCGGCGTATCACCTTCGTGCCGTCGCCGAGCACCTGCGTCGTCTCCTTCACGGACAACGCCGAGAAAGGCGCGCCCTGCACCACCCTCTGCCCGTTGAAGGCAAACTCCGCCGACGCAAAACTCGAATGAAAATTATCGCCCGCCTGTCGCTCGGCCGCCGTCGCCTTAACCGCCACCACGCGCGCCTGTTGCGCGCCCGTCGGCGGCGTCAGGCCGAGCAGCAGAGCAGTCGCCGCCAACGTGGTCAACGCTAACCGTCGCATTTTTCGCTCCATCGTTTCTGCTCCTTTCGCTGGCGCGCTCGCTATTCCCCGCGCCGCCCGAATGGGCGAATTATAGCCGACAACGTGGGCCGCGACCTATATCGCGCGCGTGGCGAACAAAGCGCGCGGCTGTTTAGACGCGCTGCCACGCGAGTGTTAAAATCAGGGCAATGAGTAAGCCGACCGAGAGCAAGCAGGTTCATCTCGTGGGGTTGTCGCTGACGGAGCTACAGGAGTTTGCGGCGAACATCGGCGAGCCGGGTTATCGTGCGCGCCAACTTTTCGCCGCGCTGCACCATCGTCGTCTGCGTTCTTTTGCCGAGATGACTGATCTGCCGAAAGAGTTGCGCGCTCGCTTGGACGCGCGCGCGCGCGTCGTCACGCTCACGGTCGAGTCGCGCTACATCTCCGCCGACGGTACACGCCGCTATCTGATGAAGACGCACGACGGGCTGCCGGTCGAGACGGTCTTCATCCCCGAAGAGAGACGCGACACCATCTGCTTCTCGTCGCAATCGGGCTGCCCGCTGCAATGCAGTTTCTGCCTGACCGCAAAGCTCGGTCTGCTGCGCACGCTCACAGCCGGCGAGATCGTCGAACAGATCATCATCGCCTTAAACGACGCTTACGGCGCAGGCGTGCCGCCGCCGCGCGGCACGAATCTGGTGGCGATGGGCGCGGGCGAGCCGTTTCTCGCCTTCGAGCCGCTAATGAAAGCGTTGCAGCTTATGGCCGAGCCGGCGGGGCTGCACATCGTCCCGAACCGCGTGACCGTCTCGACCGCCGGCATCGTGCCGCGCATACGCGAACTCGCCGCGCGGCCTGACCGCCCGCACCTCGCCATCTCGCTCGCCGCGCCGACCGACGAACTGCGCGACGTGTTGATGCCGATCAATAAGAAGTGGCCGCTCGACGAACTGCTCGCGGCGTGCAAGGAGTTCGAGCAGTCGCTGAAGCCGGGCGAGCGGTTCACGTTCGAGTACGTCATGCTCGACGGCGTGAACGATTCGGACGAGCAGGCCCGGCAATTGGCCAACCTGCTCAACCGTCATCAACTGCGCGCGAAGGTCAATCTGATCCCGCACAACCCGGCCGACCCGCTCCCTTATCAGCCCTCGTCGCCGGAGCGCGTCGAACGCTTCAAAGATATTCTCGCGGCGAAGGGCGTGCGCGCTTTCGTCCGCCGCCCGCGCGGGCGCGACATCTACGCCGCCTGCGGGCAACTGGCCGCGCGCCAAACTGTGAACAACTTCGGCGCGGCCACGCTGCATCAGATTAACTGACCGGGCAGACTACTGCGCAAGCTATTACGTTAAAACTCGATAAGGTAAACAAGCAAACATGAGCCGACACGCATTCATCCGCCACACCGCTCTCTTCATCTGCGCGCTCGCGCTGCTCTTTGGCCCGCCGGGCCGCGCCGCCGCGCCGTCGCCGCTCATGCCGCAGGCGAACATCGGCGTCAACGGCTTCTACGCCGCCGACAAGGTGCAGCAGGGGCGCGCGCTGCAAGCCGCCGTCGTGCTCGACATCCCCGACGGCTTTCACGTCAACGCCAATCGCCTGACCAACAAGTTTCTGATCCCGACCGAACTAAAGATTGATGCGCCGAAGGGCTGGCGCGTCAGCGCCGTCAGCTATCCGCGCGCCGTCGTGCGCCGCCTCAGTTTCAGCAAAGACCCCGTCCAACTCTACGAGGGGCGCGCCGTCATGCGCTTCAACATTACTGTGCCCGCCAACTTCAATAAAGGCGTGGCGGAACTCCGCGCGCGCGTCCGCTACCAAAGCTGCAACAACGAAGTCTGCTATCCACCCACCTCGCGCGATGTCACGCTCCCCATCGCCGTCGTCGGCGCGACCGAATCCGTCAAACGCATCAACGGGCAGTATTTCGGCGGTAGAAGAAAATGAGCGGCATGCTCACTTAGGCCAAAGCCCGCCGCTAGTGCCAATGTGTTTCACTCTAGAACCAACGCGCGCGCTGCGAGTTTCAGTATGAAACTCGCAGCTTGTCCTTTCCCGCCAATTCATCTCGACTAACTGCTACGCGTCCTTAGTCTTCAGCGTCAAAGGTCATCGGGCATACCGCTTGCAATCCGCTTAAGTCGCAAGTCGGAGTATCTACTAGCCGCCGTCGTGCGCAACTGCCCAACGATGCGTCGTTTCCGGCCTGCACCGTTTTCATCGCTTTACGCCAAGAATATATTCGGCTTAACAGTTTGGCCTCAACGCCAGCTTCAGGCGACGTGCGCAGACAACGCGCGCCCGCAACAGCTGCCGCGGCCGGCGATGTGACTCTTCAGCTTGCAGTTCCCTTTGACAGGAACACCGATTGGAGACCTAATGAAGATACTCAAACTGCTCGGATTGAACCTCTGCCTGCTGGCGCTCGCCGCACAGATCGCGCCCGCACAGTCTCTCAGTTCACAAGGTCGCATCCATAAGCAAGCGGGCGCGCTCGCCAATCAGTACATCGTCGTCTTCAAGGAGAGCATGCCGCAGGGCCGCGTGGCCGCTTTCGCCGCCCAGTTGGCGCGCACGCACGGCGGCACACTCGGTTTCACCTACGAACACGCATTGCGCGGCTTCTCCGTCGAGTTGAGCGCAGCGCAGGCCGCCGCGCTGAGCCAGAACCCGCAGGTCGCTTACGTGGAGGAGGATGCATTGATCGAGGGCGCGTCCACGCAACCGAACGCGCCTTGGGGGCTTGATCGGATCGACCAGCGCAATCTGCCACTTGATACAAACTACAACTACTTGAATGCAGGCACGGGCGCGAACGTCTATGTCATTGACGGCGGCATTCGTTTCTCTCATCAAGAGTTTGGGGGGCGCGCGGCCTTCGCCTATGACAACGTCGGCGACGGGCGCAACGGCATGGACTGCAACGGCCACGGTACGCATGTCGCGGGCATCATCGGCGGTCGCACATACGGGGTGGCGAAGGACGCGAAGCTGTGGGCTGTGCGCGTCCTCAATTGTCAGAATCAGGGAACGACGGCACGCATCATCGCAGGCATTGACTGGGTCGCGGCTAACCGCGTCCAACCGGCGGTCGCCAATCTCAGTTTCATCACCATCGCCGGCAGCGACGCCATTGACCAGTCCGTGCGGAATTTGATTGTGAGCGGAGTGACGACTGTCGTGGCGGCGGGCAACAACAACGACGACGCTGGCTTGCGTTCGCCCGCCCGCGTCGCGGAAGCAATCACCGTTGCGGCCACGGACAGCAACGATAATCAGGCCGTCTTCTCCAATTTCGGCCCGGCCGTAGATGTGTATGCGCCCGGCGTGGACATCGTTTCGGCGTCGAGCCTTGACGACACCGCGACCTTGAGTCGTACCGGCACGTCGTCAGCCGCGCCCTTCGTCGCGGGCATGGCGGCGCGTTATCTGAGCGCGAATCCGGGCGAATCGACGGCGGCGGTCAGCCGCGCGATCACGGCTAACGCGACGACGGGTAAAGTGCTGAACGCCAGTCCCGGCACGCCCAATCTGCTTCTCTTCAAACCTAACAGTAAGATCGCGTTTTCCAGCCAGCGCGATGGCAACTGGGAACTCTATGTGATGGATCCGGACGGGAGCAATCAAACAAACGTCACGCTCAACGCGGCCAGAGAAACCACGCCGGTCTGGTCGCCGGACGGCAGGAAAATAGCTTTCACCAGTGATCGCGCCAGCAGCGGCGATATCTATGTGGTGAACAGCGACGGGAGCGGCCTGACGCGGCTCACCACCAGCCCGGCAGACGGCGGCAGTCCGACGTGGTCGCCGGACAGCCGGAAGATCGCCTTCACCAGTAGTCGAGCCGGCAACCCGGACATCTTCGTCATGAATGCCGATGGCAGCAATCAAGTGAACCTCACCCAGAGCGCGGCGGATGAGTTTGACCCCGTCTGGTCGCCCGATGGGAGCAAGATCGCCTTTCGCAGTCGGCGGGAGAACAGGAACGCGGTCTATGTGATGAACGCTGACGGCACTAATCAGATTCGTTTGACCAACACGCTGCGTGAAGAGAACACGCCGGTCTGGTCGCCCGACGGCCGCAAGCTCGCCTTCGATAGCTACTACATGTCGCCGGATGATTGGATGGAATATTACGAGGTGTGGGTGGTAAACCCCGATGGCAGCGGGTTGACTAATCTAACGCCGCTCAACGCCGCGGCCGATTATCAACCTGCATGGTCGCCTGACAGTAAAAAGCTGGCCATCGCTAGCACACGCTACGGCGGCAGCCAGT